>JAJYVC010000026.1 GCA_021792235.1 Microcaldota archaeon | reverse complement strand
TGCCTTAGCCCTGCCGCGACATTGGCAGTTTCTTCATCGGCAAGTGAGTCGGAGTACTTCACGTTTACTCCGCTTGCAAGGGAGGAAAGTGCCTCCGCATGCTGCGCCAAGCTCTCGAGATAATCGTTGTCTCCCTTTCTACCCTGATGGCTTATCAATATTGGTATTATGCCGTTCTTCACATACTGCTCAAGGTTGCTGGCGCACGCTTTGAGTCTAAGGTTGTCAGCATTTATACGTCCATCCCTAACAGGTACGTTTATGTCAACGCGCACGATTGCTTTTCCGCTGACCTTTCCGAAACTCCGGCTTATGAAGAAGCTTGACAGCCCTTCAATCTGCATCACTTGAACCTCTTCCTGGCAGCATTGACCATGGCCTGGTATCCCTTGCTGTATTCAAGCTCCTCTGGTACAAGCGTTGCCGGGTGTACGAAGCCCTGCTCCCTCATGAATTCGGCCTTCTTCACCGCTTTGTTCCTATAGTAGTCCCAGTCGGGGGTGTCAAACGCATCGGTATGCGCGGTGAACTTTCCCTCGTGCATGCTGAAAAGCACGGCGCTGACTATCGGTATGCAGAAGTTGGCGCTTGCCGCAGTGGCTGTCTTCACTGGCATTAGTGGCATGTGATGGCTGCCCCTCGTATCGCCTGCAACGTAATGCACGACCTTGAAGACAGAGCATGCCTCTTCGGTAGCCGGGAAGTCTTTCTGAAGCCTCATGATTGCTGCAGGATCATCCTTGCCGACATATGTTCCTGCGATGTTGTGGAGCCTATCCGTAGTGGCTGCAAGTATTGGATCCGTATCGTTGCACACAGTATCTATCACGTATCTCCCAGGATACATCAGCATTCCTGCTATCAGGAAATTGTCCTGGGGTATGCTGAACTGCGCCTTCTTGTTCTCAAGCACATCCATGACTGTGAGCTTGACTCCGTTTGAGAGCTTCGGATTCAGAATCAGGCCGCTGTTTGCTGATGGCTCACAAAATAGCCTGTATAGGGGATAATTGAATGCGCCAGGCTCTGTTTTGTCCATCGTGAAGAGCACGAACGCCTCGTTCTGCCTCTCCTCAAATTCCATCTCTGCAACACCAGGACCCATGCCCTTCACATTGCCGGAGAACGAGTCCTTGAGGAGATCCTGACCTGCGCCGTATAGGCCCTGACTCTTTGCCACGTCGGCGCCTGCCTTGAATGCGTCCCATGCAAGCTTGTGTATCCTGCTGCTTCCGACGCCGCCCTTATGTGACATGAGCAGATGTATGTCGTCTCCGGTGTAGGATATGTACAGGTCTATTATGCCTGCACTTTTGGCGCCTTTCTTTACAAAGGCTGAAACAGCGTCGAGTACTTCCTTGCTCGGCCTTGTGTGCCCTCCGATTGATCCTATGTCTGCCTTTATTGCTGATACGGTTATTTTCATCTTATACACCAATATTAAGCGACTTGTCCGTCTTGTCTATTGACTTTTGCTGATCCGCCTCACCGCACATGGCTCGTATTGCGTCTATGTTCTCTGGAACGACGTCCGATTCCTGATGCACGGCCTGGAAATACTGCAGCCGGTTTCCTTCAACAAGCATCTCCTTCCATACTGCTATCTCGTACATGTCCCCGTAGCCTCTGCCAAGCTCACGGGCCATATCCATGACCTGGGCCGTAGAGCTTACGCTATCCTTGAACGACACCATAGTTATCCTCCTGTACTTTTTATACAGCTCAAGCACCTCCGCTGCGGTGGTGCTCTTCTTAAGCTCCACGCTCACAGAATGCAAGTGCATGAGCGTTGTTGAGGCCTTTATAGCCGCTGTGCTTATGTTGAGTTCCGGGATCACTGTCCTAACGTCGGCGCCGTGATGGGAAGGCAGATGCTTGTCAAGCTCTAGCGCATTTATCGGGCCCTTGCTTGTCTCTGACGGATCCGCGCCGCGCCTCACGAGAACGGCGCTCACAGAAGCTATTCCAAACTCCTTGTGCAGGGGAAACAGAGTCCTCAGCAGCCCCGTCGTGTTGCACGACACCACCCGCGCATACCTTGCACCTACAGCCGAATTGTAATTTGCATAGGCATTGAATGACAGATCTGAGATAGAATGCCCCTCGCCTCCCTCCCATATGGCCTTTACGCCCGCCTTCTCGTAGAGCGCCTTGTTCTTTGCGCCTATCCCCTCAGGCGTCGCATCAACTATTATGTCGACTTTGACGAGAAGGTCATGCAGAGTGCCTGCAACAGTTATGCCGCTTCCTTCGAAGGCTTTTTGATCTCCCGATGAGTATATGCTGAAGCCCCTTTTTTCTGCGAGCCTTGCTTTGTAGTCGGAATGCTGCTTTGCTATGCCCACTAGCTGCATGTCATCCTGCTTTGCCACGGCGTGCGCTACCCTCTCCCCGATAACGCCGTAACCATTTACGCCTACCCTTATCATCAAATCCCCATATGAATTCTGTTATAAAGGGTTAAAAGGCTTTCTGGAAAATACGGCACGTTTTTCTATTTTGCGTAAGCAGAAATAGTTGTTTGGAATGAGCATTCTGCTGTTCAACCTGAAGAACTACCTGAGTGTGGACGAATCTCTTAGGGTTGCCAAGAGTCTTGGTAGAGCAGAAAAGGAGCATGAGGTGATCGTGGCGCCGCAGCACCTTTCGCTTTATGGGGCATCGAAGATGGGATTTACCGGAAATTCCAGCTTGTGCGCGCAGAACTTTGATTATGCAGAGAGCTATGGAGCGCATACTGGCGACGTGCTTGTGCAGGACCTGAAGATGATGGGATGCAAGTATGCGCTCATAGGACATTCCGAAGTCAGGCACAGGAACGAACCGAGGATAGGCGAGAGCGACGAGCTCATAGCGAAGAAGGTGAGGCTGTGCTTCAAGCATGGCATCACTCCTGTGGTATGCTTCGGGGAGACGGGCAAGGAAAAGGATTCCGGAGAGACAGAAGAGGTAGCCAGAAGGCAGCTCTCATCGGCCTTCCATTACGCTTCGGCAGTATACGGCAAGGAGGCGCTGCTGGCATATGAACCAGTCTGGGCCATAAGCTCATCTAAAAACGCTGAAAGCTGCAACGTTGACTATGTATCAAGGATTTTTGAGGTAGTGAGGAAGACAGTGCCTGAAGGCATAAAATACAGATTCCTGTACGGAGGCAGCGTGAACGGGGATAACATACGCACGTATATGTCTAGTGGCTTCATAGACGGCGTGCTCATAGGAAGGGCAGGAACCGAGCCGCAGTCCCTTTCCAGGATAATGGAGGCGCTGAAGGGCTAAAGCATGCGCGCTGCGGCCCTATCGAGCACGATAGTAACATCGCCGTGCTCCTGGAGGAATGACGCTGGCACGGATTCTGTCACACGGCCTTTTACCGCATCCCTTATCGCACGGCCCTTGTCATCGCCTGATGCGATCAGTATTATCCTCCTTGATTCCATTATCTCCTTTATGCCCATGGTTATTGCAGTTGCCGTCTTTGGCCTGTTCCGCGCTATAGTATCATCTGAAAGCCTGACTATCCTTATCGTGGAATCCCTTGAAGAGCCCGGCTCGTTGAATCCGATATGGCCGTTGCAGCCTATTCCCAGTATCTGCAAGTCTACAGGTCCTAAAGACTTGTACAGATTGGCATACCTAGCCGTGGTCTCCTGGCCGCTGCCCATTGAATGGGGGAAATTTATCTTGCCGGATTCTAGATCTATCCTGCCGAACAGGTTGTCATACATGTACCTCCAGTAGCTTTCTGGATCATCCCTGCATATCGGATAATATTCGTCCAGATTGAAAGAGCATTTTCCCCTGAAGGATATGTTACCATAAGAACATGCTTCTGATGCCAGCTCGTACAGCATCCTTGGGGTGCCGCCGGTTGCGAACCCCAGCACCCTCGCTCCGGTCAGCCCGTCAGCAAAGAGCCTAAATGCCTCCTTTGACATCTCATTATGATTGTCCTTTACGATGACTTCCATGCACTCCGCTTATAAATTGTTATGCCGCATAAAAAGATAATATCATCTGCTTGCGCCGGGTGGGACCATGAAGCTTGGTATTGTCGATGGATTCTTGGAGGGCAGGAAGTTCGTTAGGGAGAGCCTGATCCAGATGAAGCGGCACTCAAAGGAGCTCGCAGAAGAGATACTTAGAACATATGGGAAGCCCGGGCAGATAGTTTACATAGAGAGAGGGGGCATGATCCCTGCCAGGCTTCTAAGCGACATGCTCATGGTGAAGGATGTCGCAGGGATAAACGCGAGCTATTATCTTGGCGTAGACAGGCGTGCAAGCAAAGTTTCTGTGGGCCAAATGCCCAAGCTCAAGGGAGGTTCGAAGTACCTCCTGCTTGTCGATGATGTGGCCGATACCGGGAAGACACTACGGAAAGTGGCTGACGCGATCAGGAAGAGGCATAATGTGAGGGTTGCCACGTGCACCATCTTCTACAAGCCGCAATCGGAGATAAGGCCAGACTTCTACGCGAAGGCGGTTGGGAATGACAAGTGGATAATATTCGAATACGAGGAGACGGAATTCGGGAGAGGTAGGAGATGATGAAAGCTACATACATAGTGCACGGCTTCGTGCAGGGAGTGGGCTACAGGGCATACGTGAAGGGCGTGGCTGACAGGCTAGGAATTGGAGGCGTGGTGATGAACCAGCAGGACGGCTCGGTGCTCATAATAGTTGCTGGGGAGGAGACGCTGCTCAGGGAGTTTGAGAAGAACATAAACATTTCTATAAAGTACGGGACCCAAGTGCATAACATAGAGAAGCAATATGATTCGGACCAGGACAACGACGCAGATATAGACTTCAGCGCATTCGAGATAGTCAAGTGATCGGCTACTCTATGTCTGGTATACAGAAGCGAGCTGCGGGCATACCGCATCGTATTTGTCCTTCAATGCCTCCCTGAGTTCTTCGGACTTCTCAGGCTCACCGTGCACTATGAATATTTTCCTAAGACCCTTTACCCTGCCGACAAATGAGAGCAGCTGCTGCCTGTCGGCATGCGCTGACAGGTGATATTTCTCTATAGTCATCCTGACTTCGACCTTCTTTCCGTCTATGTTGACCGACTTCGCCCCGCTCTCTAGGGCCCTACCCAGGGTGCCTTCGGCCTGGTATCCGACCAGTATGAGCTTGTTCTGGGGATTATTGGCCATGTGCTCTAGGTATGTGAGCACCGGGCCGCCGGTCAGCATGCCGCTTGTGGTTACTACTATCGCAGCCTCTTCGCCGAACATTATCCTGTTCCTCTGCTGCCTCGTGGTGACGTTGTGGAAGTTGACGCTCTTGAACGGGTCGTCATCATTCATGAGTATCCTTTTCTGCAGTTCGTCCCTGCAGTATATGACGTTGTGCCGGTGTATGCGCATGGCCTTTCCGATCATGCCGTCCATGTATATGTTGGTTTTAGGTATCAGCCCTGACTTCATGTAATCGTCAAGCAGTAGAAGCACCTCCTGGGCCCTTCCCACACCGAAGCTAGGTATGATCACCTTCCCGTTCTTGCTTATTGTGTCTTTTATGCTTGACAGCATAGTCTCTATGGTCTTCTTCTCCGGAAGGAATGTGTCCTTTGTGCCGCTGTAAGTCGATTCCATTATCAGTATCTCTGCGCTGAGGTCCTCAGTCTGGGCAGGGTCCAGCAGCTTTGTAACCCTGAGGTTCATGTCCCCAGTATAAAGCAGGCTTTCCCTAGAATCGCTGACCAGTATGAGGGCGCTGCCGAGTATGTGGCCGGCCGGAAACATCTTTATCGATAGGCCCTTTACCTTGAACTCCTGATTGTACTCTACAAGCTTGTAGCCCTTCTGCAGCCTCTTGAGGCCTTCCTTGGTCACATTGCTTGGGTTGGATATGCGCATGTAGTCGCTTATAAGTACATTGGAGAGCTCGAACGTGGGCTTTAGCGCATATACAAGGCCGCCGTAGCCTGCCGAGAATATGTGCGGCAGGTACCCGGAGTGGTCGAGATGTGCATGGCTCATCACAATGCCGTCTATCGTCTTAAGCTCGGAATCAGTTATCAGTGGAAATTCAGTTTCCTTACCTAGTTTCACGCCGGCATCGAGGAGCAGCTTGGTCCCTTCGCTCTCTACCATTATGCAGCTGCGCCCAACTTCGTGCGCACCGCCAAAAAAAGTAATCTTCAATTCAACACCGATTCGTCCATGTCGCTGCTGCTATCTGTTTCCTTCTTGTCCTTCATTACAGCTATGTCGGCAAGGCTGACCTCCTTGGCTTTGGGCTGCTCCCTCTGCTGCTTCCTCTCAGGCCTCTTCCTGACCTCTCCGGTCATCGACCTCAGGTTCGAGTAGAGCTCGTCAAGTTTCTTGTCAGACTCCTTTATCTTCGCCTCTGACTCCGTTATCCTCTTGGTGAGCTCCTCTATGTCCTTATCTATCAGCTCTAGCTTCTTCCTGAGCCTGAAGCTTTTCAAAGCCTTCTGCAGGTCTGCCTCTATCTCGGCCTTCTTCCTTATCAGGTCCCTCTCTGCATCGACAGTGAACGCCTCGGTGGCTATCCTGAACTCGAGCTGCTCCTTCCTGCGCCTTAGGAATCCTATGTTCTTGGTATTGGACTTGCTTATCTCCGATAACTGGGATATGGCAGCCTTGTCCGCCACCTTGTACGAAAGCCGGTTCCTTGCCGCCTTCACATCATGTATTATGTCAAACCTGTGCTTCCTCTCCTCTTCTATAAGCTTCCTGAGCTGGTCCTCCTTGCTGAGAGGTACCTGCGGTGCGTGTGCTTGGGGCTTTGCCTCTACGTGCACAGCTGTCTGGTTGCCATTCTGTTCTGCAGCAGCATTTGCCGCAACTTCCGTTCCGTTATTTTCGCTCAGTTAATCGCCTTATCTGAAAGGGCTGAATTGTAAACTTCCAACAGCCTTCCCGTCACTTTTTCCTTTGAAAATTCTACCGCCGTATTTACGGCGCCGTTTTTATAACGTCTAGTATTATTTAAAACCTTCTCTATTTTTTTGGCACAATCGGTATAATCCCCAGGCCTGAACTTCTCTCCGTTGACACCGTTCCTTATCAGCTCGCTTAGGGCAAGGTAGTCTGCACCTACAGCAGGCTTCCCTGTCGCCATTGCCTCTATGGTAACCATCCCCTGCGTCTCAAAAGTTGAGGGGAGGCAAAGCACATCTGATGCCGCGTACAGCTTTGGAAGGCTTGATGGGCTCACGAAGCCGACGAACTTGACATTATCGGTTATGCCCAGCTTCCTAACAGTCTCCTTGTAGAAATGCTCTGCTGGACCGGTGCCCCCTATTATGAGCTTAAGCTTGCTGTCCCTGCGCGCAAGAAGCTTGACCGCCTTAAGCAGAACCTCTAGCTTCTTCTCCCTGCTTAGCCTGCCCAGATACAGCACTGTCCTGTTCCGCTGATTTAGCTTCAGAGAATCCCTCATAGCATCTCCGTTGACCTTAGGGTTGAATCTAGACGTATCTATGCAGTTCGGCACTGTGCTTACGTTGGATATGCCATAGCCATTGAGCATGCTCTTTATGGCATTGGAAGGCGCTATTACCCTGTCGCACTGGTTGTAGAAGAATCTCGTGTATTTCATAAGGGATCTCGCTGCGAACTTCTTGAGGTGCCTGTTCTTTGGATAGTATGCGTCTATCACCGGCTTGTTCGCCACTATCGTGTGGAACGTGCCTATTATCGGATACTTGAGGAGTTTTGCGCCCATGAGCCCCGCAAAGCCCATCACCAATGGAGTCTGTGCGTGGACCAGGTCGGTCTTAAGCTCGTTGAGCCTGATCATGGAGTTGTACGGAAATAGGGCCACGCTGTACTGCGGATACGGCTTGAACTTCATGCCAGAGTACAGGAACACCTTCCTGTTCTCGTATCTCTTCTTGTCCTTGGACTGGGCGCTTCCGAATATGTATACGTTGTGTCCCCTCCTCTCAAGCTCGTCCCTGAACGTCAGGATCGATGTGACAACGCCGTCAACGCAGGGAAGATAGGAATCAGTATAGAACGCTACGTTTAGGCTCTCCATGAATACACTACAGCTGACTGGCTTGCCCGCCAGCCTGCTTTATCTTTTCAGATGCATTCTTAGAGAATCCACTGGCCTTCACGTTTATCGGGCCCGAGAGCCGCCCGCCTCCTAGGACCTTGTAGCCGGCAAGCTCGACCTCGTTCTTTCCTTGTGCAGCCTTTGAGACATCATCAAGATTTATGACGGCAAGATGCTCCTTCCTGTAGGGGCTAAAACCCTTTTTCCTTAGCCTTTCCCTTTCGTATTTTACTATCCTGGTGAACTTGTGCTTCTTTCCTGCGCGCCCTACGCCTCCCCTGCTTCCTGATCCTCTCCTGTTCTTTATGTTACCTGCACCCCATCTCCTTGTTCCAAGGAATCTCCTGCTCCTGCTCTTCTGCCTTATAACCATAAAATCACGCCATCCTCTTCAGCAGTTCGTTTATTGCCTCTCCGCGGTATCCTACCGCACCGCCGTTTGAATAGCTCCTCTTTGTATCCTCGTATCCTCGCCTTGGGGGCTTGAGCCTTATCGGAAGTCTTACTATCTCTCCTGCCTTCTTGCCTCCCGACATCAATACATCTATCTCCTCCTTTGAGGCTTTTGCCCCACCCTTCTTGAGCACCCTTTCCAACGAGTCCGCGCTTATCTCTCCGAAGGTGACGAAATCGCTGCATTTCTTTATCATACCTATGTTCGAACCGGAGCCGAACAGCAAGGCTACGCTATTGACGCGGCTTAGGTTGAGCCTGGTCAGCGTCTCGTTTATCGAGCGTCTCACCCCTATCCTGCCGCGCACCCTTACTACTGCGACTAATTTGCCATTGAGATCTGCCTTCATAAAATAGGACCTATAGACTAATCTATTTGTATTCCAAACATTTTTAATGTTTTCTGGCACGGCCGCCGTATGGCAACAGGACCAGGGTATTTGAGCATTGCAAACAAAGCCTTAAATTATCATAATGTAAGTAGAGTATATTCAGCTAAAAAGAAGATGCCTATGAGGAAATTGCTTCTGTACATTATCCCGTTATGCCTTCTGTCAACTAACGTCTTCGCCTACCTTAACGTCACATACCTGAATACGACAGTAATACTTAGCAAGAATACGAGCGCCGAGGTAGTTGAGACCTTGCTGGTGAACATGAGCAACAGCTCTATAGGCCAGTACCTGCAGGACAGGCAATCTATAAATCTGACTCTGAGCGACTGGAGCACGGTGCTTCACACGAACCTTCTAATACAGCATATATTCAATCCCAACTCAAGCATAGCTGGATTCACATTCCTGCCCGGACCTATAATAAACAATTACGGGCAGGGGGCGCAGGCCCTGCTCACAATGAGGTACGTGGCCTACAATATAACCACTGTGCAGAACATAGGTCCCAGAAAGTTTGTTTACACGTTCGACAGCGCTGCATTGAACTTCGAGCATACGCAGAGCGGAGAGGCCCTGCCGCAGAACGCCAGATTCAACATAATAATACCAAAGGATACCAGCGTGGTGTCGGTGTATCCTGAACCAGACTTCCCGTATCCGAATTTCATAGGGAATTACAACAACGACACAGTATTCTCATGGTACGAAGGTGAGCCGCTTTCAGAATTTTCGTTCTCCTATCTCTCCACACAGTCGCTGCAGAACGAGGTAACTACGTATTTCTCCAACCTGTACGAGAACTTCACGCAGCAGATATACCTGCTGATAATAATACTGGCAAGCATATTCGCTGTTTACGTTTACGTGAAAGTATTTGCATGAAGGTGTTTCAGTGCATAGATATGAATCGTCGGTATTGGATGCTCTGAAAAAAAGCGGAAAATCCTCGCTTTCGGAGCTGGTATCTGCCTCCGGAATCGGAAGGGACGAAGTCATGTGGGCCCTTGAGAATCTGAAGGAGAAGGGGATGGTTTCCATATCCTATGAGGAATCTGGGAGGATCTCTCTAAGCAAAGAGGGGAAGGAGTACGCGAAGGATGGACTACCTGAAGAGCTTCTCGTGAAGAACCTGGTTAAGGGCAGCCTCAAAGCCGCAGATCTTGATGGCAGCCAGAGGATAGGCTTGCAGTGGGGAAAGAAACTGGGCCTCATAGACATAGATGGAGGAATGCTCAGGCTCACTGCTGAGGGAAGGAGGGCAGCTACTGCAGGAATCGCTATGGGAGATCTGCTTAGGTCGATAAGCAAGAACCCTGACGATATCAGGACAGCAATGCACGATGGCAGTCTGCTCACAGAGCTTTCCAGGAGAGGGCTTGTAGAAGTACGCAAACAGTCAGTAATAAGCAGCGTAGAGCTCACCGGTGAGGGTAGGAAGCACGTAGATAAAGAGGACACTGACCTCATAGAGGAAGTGGACCGAGCAGTTATATCAAGCGGTTCGTGGAAAACTCATGGATTAAAGAAGTATGATGTCATGGTGGACGTTGAGCGGCAGGTTCCGGCAATGAAGCATCCGCTGAAGAGGCTTATAGACAAACTAAAGGATGCTTATGTTGGCATGGGTTACACAGAAATATCTGGGCCTGCGGTAGAGTCCTCGTTCTGGGTATTTGATTCGCTCTTCGTGCCACAGGACCATCCTGCAAGGGATGCGCAGGATACCTTCTACGTATCAAACCTAAAGAACGAGAATTTCGGAAAACTCGCCTATGTGAATACGGTAAAGAAAGCGCATAAGAAGGGCTGGCACTTCGAGTGGAGAGAAGACATAGCCGGACAGATGCTCCTTAGGACGCACACAACAAGCGTGTCTTCCCGGTACCTTTATAAGATAATAGACGCACTCAAAAAGAACCCGGAGGATTACACGCTTCCAATAAAGCTATTCTCCGTTGGCAGGGTATTTAGGAACGAGACTGTGGATTACAGGCACCTTGCTGACTTCTACCAGCATGATGGCATGGTGATAGGCAGGAACCTAACTCTTTCTAACCTTTTCGACGAGCTGACCAAGCTTTATGGATCCTTAGGCGTGAAGATAAAATTCAAGCCGTCCTACTTCCCGTTCGTTGAGCCTGGAGTTGAATTCATGGCATATTATGAAGGCAGGGATGAGTGGATAGAACTTGGAGGCGCTGGCATGATAAGGGAGGAGATAACTGGAGTAAGCAGGAAGAAGATATCCGTGCTGGCATGGGGACCTGGCCTTGACAGGACGATGCTGATAAAGGATAGGAGCATATCCAACATATCCGAACTGTACAACAATGGCGTTGGATGGCTGCGCAGCAGGAGGGTTGTATAGCCATGCCGGTAATATCAATTAACAGGAAGTACCTTTACGGTCTCATAGGCAAGGGAATGGACGACAGGAAGTTCTCTGAATACATATCGAAGCTTGGCTTCGCGGTGGAGGCCGTTGGAGAAGAAGACATCGCGGTTGAGATAACGGCAAACAGGCTGGACCTGCTTGACGCCGTGGGACTTGCAAGGACGATAAAGAACTTCATGCACAAGTCCAGAAGGTTCCACTACGAGATTGAGGATGAGGAACCTGCACTGGAGATAACCGTTGACAAGAGCGTGGCTGCAGTGAGGCCTTTCATTTCTGCGGTCGCGGCTTTCGGAGTCGAGATGAGCGATGACCTCGTACTGAACCTGATAAACTTTTCAGAGAAGTTCTGCGAGACGTACGGCAGGAACCGCAGGAAGATTGCAATGGGTTTTCATGACCTTGACAGAATAAAAGGACCGCTCATCTATCGTTCTGCAGGCGACATAGAGTTCGCTCCGCTAGGGCACAGGTCAAAGATGAAGTTCAGTAAGGTACTGGAGACCGAAGAGAAGGGAAAGCAGTACGGCGGCGCCATACGCGACGAGGTCAGGCAGTTTTATCCCGCATTGTCGGATTCTGAAGGTCCTATAGCATTCATACCGATACTCAACTCCGAGAGGACCAGGATCACCCCTTCAACCAGGAACGTGTTTGTTGACATAACAGGCGTTTCCGAATATGCGGTGAACAAGGTAACTGAGCTGCTTGCGGCCATATTCATAGACCTTGGGGCTAGGACCCGCAGGGTGAAGATAAATTATGATGGCAAAACTGTCCTGTCCCCAGTTATGGCGAAGAGGTACATGACGATACCTATAAAGCGGGCAGAGCTAGAGATAGGAGTGGGCATAGGATACAATAACATAATCTCGCTGGCCAACAAGATGGGCTATGAAGCGGGCATGGTTGGCAATGACATAAGATTCTGCATACCGGAATACAGGCTGGACGTGATAGACGAGCAGGACGTGATCGAGGATATCGCGATAGGCTACGGTTATGAGTACATAAATCCTCTGCCCATACAGTACTCGCAGCCAGGGAGGCTTGAGACGAAGACCGAATTCAACAGGAGGGCATCAGACATAATGATAGGCCTTGGATTCTCTGAATGCACTAACTCGTACCTTACCAATGCTCAGAACAACTTCGCAAAGGCGGGAATCGAAGGCGCAAACGCCATACTTCTCAAGAATTCAAACACCGAATCGATAACGATGCTCAGGACATGGCTCCTCCCTTCGCTCCTGGGCAATCTGGGCCAGTCGGGGCACGAGAGTATGCCGCAGGGCATATTCGAGGTAGACCTAGCATTTGAGGAAAGGATGGGAAGGCCAGTGGAGTCTAACAGGCTCGCATTCGTATCGGTAAACCCCAAGGCAAACTTCAATGATTCGAAGGCTGCGGTGGAAGGCCTTCTGTATGCCCTAGGAATCGATTATACAGTATCAGGATCCGGCCATAAAGCATTCATAGAAGGAAGGTGTGCGAAGATTACGGTAGGCGGAGCGGATGTAGGATTCTTCGGAGAGCTTCATCCGGAGGTGCTTAAGAATTTCGGTATAGAGGAAGCTGGGATAGCATTGGAGCTTGTCCTGGACTCGCTCTACCCTAAGAACCAAACTTAGAGTATCCAGCTATTGTAGCCACATCCTCCTTCTCAAGCTTGTACGTCCTGAACATGTATTCCTGCACTGTTTCGCCTCCGTATTGCTCTATTGCAGTATTTATCATGAGGCTCATTATCGGAAAGTAATCGTTTATTATCGTCTTCCTATTGGCGTGGAGCTCTGGAGAGAGCTTAAGTGCTATGGCATTCATGGCATCTCTTGACTTCTTGGTCTTGCTGAGCCTGCTTATCCTGGACGGGAAGACGTATGGAGTGAGCCTGCTCACATTACCGTTGCCTGCAAGCGATACGCCCGCTGACATGAGCACGCTTGCATAGCGCAGGTATCCGTAATAACTCTTCCTTGACGCCTTTTCTGTAAACATGCTGGCCTTAGAGAGGCTCTCATATGCGTCGTAAACGCACATCTTGGAGAGATACTTTCCCGGAATGTTCTGACCTATCCAGTTGAGCAGCATGTCCATATCGACATCGGCCGAAATTATGGCATTCCTTGCGATGTCAAAACTGCCGGAGTAGAATATCTTGTCGAGCACGCTGAATATCTCGGCTTTCCTGTCGCGCAGACCGAGGGAGTCGATAAGCTCCGGCTTTGCGTCGATCATGAGTTCTAGATCGTTTATCGCGCCCCTCACATCCCCATTGCTTCTCTTTGCTATCTCCAGCAGGATGTCCTGCCCTATATCCTTCTTTTCGTCCGATAATATCCTCTGCAGCAGCGCAAGCACCTCTGCCGTGCCAGGCCTTTTGAAATCTACCCTGTCTACTGCATCCCTGAGGAAGGCAACCTTCCTGCTCCAGTAATCGTTTGCTATTAGTACTATGGGATGCCTTGACTCGTTTATCAGCTTGAGTATCACCCTTTCGCAGCCCGAATCCAGCTTGGAGAGCTCGTCGACCTCGTCGAACAGCATGAGGCTACGCTTGCTGAACAGGCCCCTTGTGCTGGCAAGCGGGAGTATCCGAGTCTCCAGAGTCTTCGCATCCCTGTAATCGCTTGCATTGAGCTCAACTATGTCGAAGCCGTTTGAATATGCTATTGCATGCGCGGCTGAGGTCTTGCCGACTCCTGACGGCCCACATATCATCACGGCGCGGGTTTTCCTGCCTGCGACGGCGTCTATGCTGAACTGCATGAGCTTGGCCTTCGCGGCGTCGTTGCCTATTATTCCATTGAGCGTGTATGGCGTATACTTTTCGCACAGGGACGTATTACCACCGGCAGGGAGAAATGTATAATAAACAATGCAATAGAGATAAGATAAATGTTTGCTCCGATAATCTAGTCCGGTCAAGGATGCAGCCCTCTCACGGCTGAAACCCGGGTTCAAATCCCGGTCGGAGCAAATTTCATTTGGGGTTATATATAGAGGCCCAAATGTCACTTCTAAAGACTATTTTAAACTTACCACAAGAGGAACATCGCCATCTAGGCTTGAGTTTACCTCCATGCAAAGTTTCATATTTACTTGGCCCATTTATGCAGTCCAAATAAACATAGTATAGACATAATTTACTATATATGCAGCTTTTAAGGTTTAACTCTGGATAATCCCATAGGATTCGTGCTCGGGATTTGGATATATGGAGGACAATGCCATTTCTGTAAGAAGGTTTGGTTGTTTATGAATTGCAAAGGAGTTATTAGTAAGGCTTTGTAGAAATCCTAGGAACACCGATACAAAGTAATTGATGTATCTGTGGATGTTGTAAACAATATCAATAACTTTCATCTCACGTCTCTGCATTTTCAAGAGTCTGCTACGCAGTTCATCACCAAACTTCCTTTTCTGTACCGAATTCACTGTCTCAACTTTGCTCCTCTGGTGATGATATCGTAAGGGAAATTGCGCCGCAATTTCCTCCTATAGAATCCCGTAGTTCGGCACAGTGGAACCTCATATCGCAACGGTATGACTGAGTTGGCGCAAATCTCCTTATGTGCAAACCTGTGGTTTTCTTCTGAGTCATATCCCTTGTCCGCAGTTGCATTGTCTACATCGATTATGTCCTTTGTCTTCTGTAATATCGGCCTGAATGTTATGTTGTCATTTATGCAC
>JAJYVC010000025.1 GCA_021792235.1 Microcaldota archaeon | reverse complement strand
TCATGCTATAATCATAATTTCAGCACGCCCAAGGACCGCATTCTGCAGGCTCATTGTCACCATTTGCATCTCCTGTATATCCTTCCACATTTCCATATGCGTCTGTTGCTCCGCATAGATGACAAAGAGCGACGTCACTGCCACAGTCGTCAATCGCACTTGCCTCATATATGTATGACTGACCCAGACCTGAACAATAATCATAATAAACTCCGTTGCATTGTGTTGATGCGCTGCCGGCGTTGCCATAGTTGCCACAGTAATAGTTTGCAGGAGGTGGTGGCGGAGGCGAGCCACTCACAGTGACCGAACCTAATGCAGAGCATGTTCCGCCTCCAGAATCTGTGAATATGGACGATCCTGAGAAGGTTCCTGCATTGTTGAACTGAACGCCATAACCATTTGCCCCTATCTGCAGCTCGTTTCCGCTGCATGAGTATCCCGGCTGACCAGGGCAGTAAGTTGCCCCGTCAGCGCATGGGAAGTACCAGTCCTCACCATATGCATAATTGCTGTTTTGGCAATAATTCCCTGAGCCTCCAGAAAGGTATACATAGAATGCATCATAACCTCCTGCACTTATCGGATTGTAGTAATCATTTATTCCAGAGCAGGTAAGTATATTCCAGCTAGCAGTCTCTGAGACAGCACCTGTAAGTGTAAATCCGCCATATTCGCATCCCGAACCTATTAGGCAATTTGAACCTCCGCTGTACGTTCCAGACCATCCAAGCCAGCTGTAACTACCTGTTGCGCCCTCGTTCACGTTTGCATAATTGAAGTCCGTGCCGGGAGATGCAACTAAGGTCGCAGAGCCTCCTGGCGATGCGCATACCTGGCTGTATCCGGCTGCGGCGACGCATGCGATGGAACCAGAAGGTCCGCCGTTATTATATACAGTTATCGAATACCCTAAGTTGGCAACTATGGTGGTTGGCGCAGTCATCGATACTCCCGCATTGGAGTTGCACTTGCTGCCGCTGTTGTATCCATCAGAGAACGACATGAAGCTGTAGCCTGCGCCTCCGTAGTTGGCTGCAGTGCACACGTAGTTGAGTGTTGAGCCGTAAGGTTCTACGAAGGTAGTCTGATGAACGCCGTCGGAGGTGCAACCGTCATTTCCGCTTAGGCCTGCACAGAACTGCCATCCCGAAGATGCGGCTGCTGGGGAGATTATTATATGAACGGTAGGATTGAAGTTGGCCGTCTCTGTTATGTCTCCATTCATTGTAACTGTAGGCGATGCTGTTGAACCTGTGTAATGTGTCGGACCTCCTAAGCCAGTCCAGTCGTTGGTGGCCTGACCGAGAACCCAGCTAGGTGATGGCGATGCATACACCTGCACCTGAGTGTTTGGCATGTAGTAATCAGTAGCACAGCCTGCAGAGTTGCTGAGCGAACGGGAAACCGATCCTGACCCCACATAGTTGACAGTAAGCAGATAGCATTCATGATAGCTGGCAGTTTCTACAATATTTGAATTCATGGTTACAGTGGCCGAATCTGATTTTCCAGAATATGAAACCGTGCCCGTGCCCGACCAGTCCTCAAACCAGTAGTTGAATGCCGGATTTGCGGTAATCTGCACCTGTGTGCCAGGAAGGTAGCTGCCCTGGGCGCAGTTGCCGTTTGATGTTGGATTTGCAGTCTGCGTACCTGTAGAGGATGGACTCGCTGACATAGATAGCGTATAGCATATGAAATCTGCAGTGATTGTTCCCTGTGCACCTGCTGCTGCAGTGGTCTGCTCAAGCATGTAATTTCCGACAGAGGCGCCTCCGGTTGTCTCCCACCCTGCGAATGCACTGTATCCGCCTGGCGCGATAGCATCTATGGAATAAGTCTGCCCTGCGACGAAATCTACGACGCTGCCGCTAGGATAATCGACGCCGTTGACTGACACCTTGCCACCAGATGGGAAGGTATCTAGAGTGATTGGATATATAAGTGCATTAGATGAAACATAGGTGGTTCCTGAGCCAGAAGTATTTAGGTTGTTTGGAGTTACATAGGAGCCGCATGCGCCTGAGGCACACTGGGAATACGTTAGCTGGAAGGTCGGATTAAGCTGCGTGCCTACAGAAGGATTATACCCGGCCAAAGTTGCACTGCATATAACCGTTGCTCCTGCAACGGCATTGGTAGGATAGCATTCCCCAGCATATGACTTCTGCGAGCCTTCCGGCACAATTGCTACTGCATTAGATGTAGGGAATTGTATCTCTGTGCCGAGGTTATTTGTGAATACTATTATTGCTGTTGAGACTACTCCGTTGCTTGATACGGCCATCTGGAAGCAGTTGAGCTGTGCAGATATGTAGCATGACGAAGGCACTGTGGTCTGCACCTTGTTGTTTCCAAGAAGGGTAAGACCCACTATCGCAAGTATTACTGCAAGAAGAAGCAGTGCGACTGAAAAGGTGGACAGATACTCTATGGCAGGCTGTGCTTTTGAAGTTTTTGGTACGCGATTCAGCACCGAGCTACACCCAAGATATCCGAGAACATATATACTGAGCAGTTTTATATTCCTTTGCGTGTGCTATAGCCATGTGCTTGTTAGAGCGTGTTCGCCATGCAGTATCTTCTGCTTGTAGCTGACAGTTTCAGGGAGAGTGCCATTGATGAGCTGCGCAGAGCCTGCAGTTACAGCATCATAAAGGAACAGCACAACCTGATCATAGCAGAGCTAAAGAACCCTGATACCGAAAGGATTGCCAGCGCAAAATTCATATACAGCTACTTTCCCCTGCAAAAGTCCTCGCTGCTGGACAGTAAGAATTACATGTGCTCCATAAAACGCGCCATAATTTCACTGGGTCTTGACAGGCACAGCGCAATAAAGCTTGAATGCTTCGATATAAACTGCAAGCAGGGATACTCGGCCAAGGACATAGAGGTCGCTGTCGGAAGCGAAATGGAAAGGACGGGATACAATATAGACATTATACATCCAGAGATACTCGCCTACTGCGTGCTGATGGACTCAGAATGCTACTCAGGATACGTTGATCTCTATGCCCACGACCACGGATCTATAGATCCGTTCAGGTACAACAAGGAGAAGGTGGTGTCAAGATCCGAATTCAAGATAATGGAGGCGTTCGCCGAATTCAGGCTGGCGGCGCCTGATGTTGTTATAGATCTAGGCGCATCGCCTGGAGGGTGGAGCTACTTCCTGGCCAAGAACGGTAGCGCAGTGGCGGCAGTGGACAGTGGAGCGCTTGACAACGAGAGCATGGAGGGAGTGATGGTACGGGTGATGAGAAATCCGGAAAGGGCAAGACTTCGTGCAGATAGCCTGAAGAAAAGGGGAATCGTGCACATGAAGTGCACTTTCGACAGGGCCCTTGCAAGCCTCTCGGGAATAAAAGCTGACATGCTCACTGACGACATGAACATGGGAGGTATTGACTCGTCGGAAGCAGTAATCAGGTATTCTAGGCTGCTCAAGAAGGACGGCCTACTCCTCATGACGGTGAAATGCATGCGCAGGAACGTAGGCAGATACATTAAAGAAGTGGAAGCGCTGCTGGAGCCGAAATTCGTGATCCTCAGATGGAAGGTGCTGCCGCACAACAGGCAGGAGATAACGCTGCTTGCAAGGAGGCGCCCCACTTAATGTGGGTGTGGTGTGCCGTAGCCTCCCTTCTGTTTTAGACGGCATTCGACTAAGCGGCCTTTCTGGCCTTGCATGCTCACCGTGCGCACATCGGCCGTTTCATCTTCACCGGCGCGCTCGTAGCGTCATCGCCTATGCGCCGCAGAAGTATCGTTTCTGTTCCGAATAAGGCCATTGAGCCACACGCACTCTGCATGGGGAGAGCTTCCTCAGTCTTGCGACCGTAAGCCGTCCGCACACCACGTTAGGATATCAACGGAAAAGGATATAAAACGCCCCTGCATATCAATTATCATGCTTCTTGTCGCAGCGGCAGCTGGCACAATACTCTCCATTGCGCTCGTAGTCATAGGCATAGTGCTCGTGCTGTTAGCAGTCACAAGGATAGGAGGACTGGTGAAGAGGATCCTGGTTGGCATAATTGTGAACTCTGTGCTAGGATTCATGGTGCTCTTCGCTGCTGGCTATTTCTTTGGCATGACCATGCAGTACACGATACCCGAGATAGCTGCCGTGCTGCTCTTCGGGCTGCCGGGAGTCGGCACCATGCTAATACTGAAAGTGTTCGGAGGAATTGCGCTTGCGGCGATCTAGCATCAGGAAGCTAGTTCTATGTCTTCCCGCTTGACAGTTGACCTCTTTGCATGCGACGCAAGCTTCACCGCCTTCTTTGCGATTGCGTACGAAAACTTGTTCATCTCCTCAGCGAGTGCGTCTGCAGCCTCGTCGCTTACTCTCTTAGCGCCTACCTCCTTCAACAGCCTCTTGGCAGACTGCCTGCTTGCCTGCATGTAATCACACTATACTTGACTTGCAAGCTTAAAATATTTGCCCTACCTAGTTTGTCTGCTGGTGTATTGATGAAGATAAGGCCGCTGGACCACGGAGATCTTGAAAGGCTCTCGGAGTTCGTATCGGAGGCGTACAGGGACTATCCTCTTGCCACGTGGTTCGAAAGCGCGCCGACTGCGGGCCAGATAGAGAGCATATTCTACAGCAAGCTGAGAAGCGTAGGATCAAGGGAGCTTGTAGATATTGTTACTGAGGACAATGGCACCATAGCCGGAGAGTGCGAGGTGGCGAAGATAGGCTTCGATACCGGAGTTATAGGTATACTTGTGAGGAGCAGGTACAGGAGCAAGAATGTCGGCAGCGATATGCTCAGGGAAGCTGTTGACGACGCGGTTGACATCGGGATAACTAAGTTCACGGCAGAGGTTGACGAAGCCAACACCGATGCGCTGAGGTTCTTTGCTAAGAATGGCTTCCTGCCGATAGGGTACAGGAACGTGGAGATTGGGGGCGGCGGAAGGAGAATAGTCATACTGCAGCATTCGGTCAGGTAGACGTGTTGAATACGTATACGGCAGTTCCGCTAGATTGGTTGAGTACGACTGAGACAGTGTGGTTTGCGAGAGGAGCCGAATATGTTACCAGCCAGACATCGGTGAAATTGATACCGTTGAGCACCGTTGACTGGAAATGGTTTGCGGACACTGTAACGTTCTTGTATGAATATGCATCGACGAACGAATGCGTCTGGGATATGTTGAGCTTTGAATATGTCCATGCTATGGCCACTGGAGCTGCGCCTATTGCAGTCTCGTACACCTTGCATCCAGCAGTGAGTACGTTCTGCGTGTTGTTGACCAGCGAGAATGCAGGCACGTCGAACGTATACACGAAGTCGGAAGGGCATGGCTTGGTGCCGTTTATCACTGCCTGCGCCTGCACGTACCAGCTGCCGGGATATGACGATGACGGAGTAACGTTGGTTGTGATGTTTACCACTGAATTAGGGAACGAGTCGTTTATGAATTTGGTGACCTCTGCCACGGCCTGCGCGCTGTCGAGCTGCTGCTTTGACCCGCCCAAGTAATAGCCTATTGCAAAAAGCACAGCTACTACAATCACAGCTATTATGAACACGTTTGCTATCAGGCCCATGCTATTGATAGCCCTCTATAAATATATAAAATGTGCCTTATTTTGGACTGCATGTGCCACTATGCCCATCGGTTTGGACAATACTGCCCATCTTCAATGATCTCGCGGCTACGCTTCCCAGCTTTATCTCCTTGGCTATCCTCTTGTACGTATTCAGGTCAGAGCGCGTGGCAGGATTCTTTGCATTTATAGAGCAGACATCCCTGTAGGGCTTTATGGATTCTCCGTATGTGCCTATCGATTTTGCGATCTGGGTTATCTCTGCCTTGTCCAAGCCTATAAGCGGCCTGAGCACGGGAATGGCTATTCCGCTCTCCTCTGAGGTTATATTTGAGAGTGTTTGTGACGCTACCTGTCCCAGGCTCTCCCCTGTCACTATCGCTCCAGCGCCCTGCTTCCTTGCAACACTCTCCGCGAGCTTGAGCATGAATCCCTTCATCATTATCAGCTCATACCTTCCGCTCTTGATGGCAGACATCTGAAACACATGTGACGGCACATAATATGTCGTGGGATTGGGACAGTACTGCGATAGTATGCCAATGATGTCGCGTATCTTCGACGACTCTGCCTCACCATTTGACGGGAATCCATGCACATGGACGTATATGGGTTCTAGGCCGCGCTTCATGGCATACCATGCTGCTACTGGCGAATCTATTCCGCCTGAAAGCAGAACCACGCACCTGCCACTGGTTCCAACTGGCAGTCCGCCAGCTCCGCGCTTCCTGTCGGAGAAGACGAATGCGACGTCCTTCTTGACGCTTATGTATATCTGCGACTTGAATTCCTTTAGCCTTGGATCCGCGCCGGCTTCCTGCGCCGCCTTTGCAACGCTCCTTATTATGTCTATGGAGTTGAACCTGAAGCCCTTGTAGGATCTGTGCGAGTTTATCTTTACGCCGCTGAGCTTCTCCTCCTTTATGAGTCGCATCGCTGTAGCAGTTATGCTCCTTAGTGTAGGCTTGGCAGTGTATGCGGTTTCATACGCGCTTATGCCAAAGACCTTTGATATCTTCGCTGCTATGCTGCCTGTGGTCGATCCCTTCCCAGGAGTTATTACCAGCCGGTCGTAATCGTCTTCAAGCGTGAACGATTCGCAGCGAAGTTGGCGGGTTATGTTGCCCTTGAGCGCCTTTATATAGAACCTACGATTACGCCCCCTGAGCCAGAGCTCGCCGAAATGCGCAATTAGGAGCTTTTCCGCTCTTGCGGGCATATGATTGGCACCTTGTTGCATTTTGAAGGCTTAAGGAGAAGGACCATCCTGCAGATGCTTTGATGCTTACCTCTTTGACCTTTCCTCTAGCTCCTTCCTGCTTAGCTTCCTGTTGTGGTGCATGTTGAACTTATAGCACCTGTTCGAGCAGTAGTATCTTACTGTGCCGTTTTTCCTGACATATATCAGGCCCGTGCCTTTCTCTATCTCGGCTGTGCAGTATGAGCATTTCATGTTGCTTACCTTGACCTTATCGGCTTGTCCTCCCTGCTTGTGTCAGGGAGCCTCATTATGTCGCCTACCTGTATCCTGCCTGCGACATTCCTCCTTATCACTCTTCCCTTGTCCTTGCCCTCAAGGATCTTGCACATCGCCTGCTTTATCTCGCCGTAGATGCCGGTCCTCCTGCCAGCAAGTTCGACCACCTCTGCGAGATAACCCTCGAACTTCTTGCCTTCGGCTGGCTGCGCCTGCTCTGGCTTAGGCCGCTGCCTTTGCACTGCTGCGGCATTTGCGTTCATCTCCGGTTTTTGATCTTCAGGCATCAGAAACACTTTGCTCTGAGTAATTCAGTTTACTGCTTTGCAGGCTCCTGCTTCTGCTCTTCTGCAGGCTTCTGCTGCTTCTCCTTCCTTGGCTTGTCCGCCTTTTGGGCGGCATGCTCCGGCTTTGCTTCCTTCTGCGCAGGCTTTGCGGTGTGCTCAGCTGCAGCCTTTCCGGTCAGCTTTGCTATGACCTCCTTGACTGCAGATTCTCCGCTGCCCGCCTTTTCTATCGAAACTGCCGAGCATGGGACATTTATGCCTATCGCAGTACCTATGTCAGCCTTTGTAGGAACGTAAACGAATGCGATCTTCTTCTGCTCGCAGAGGGCAGGTATGTGAACCACTACCTCCTCCGGTTCAACATCCTCAGCTATGACTACGAGGGACGCGAGATTCCTCTCTACGCTCTTCGTGACCTCGTTTATTCCCTTACGCACGGATCCGCTCTGTTTCGCGAGTCTTACGGCCTCTAGGGCCTTGTCTGCTACCTCTTTGCTAACCTGAAATTTCACATAGCTCTTTGCCATATTCTACACCTCGTTTCATTGGTGCAACAAGTAGTTGCATTTATGCAGACTTACATTACATAGTATAGATATATAAATGAATTGTTTTTTGAGGAATACCGTCGGAGAAGGTTTTGCGTAAAGGGAGACCAATCTGGATTTTGCGCGTGGCCTAGGGCATTGTGGTGTTGAATGACGCAAGTATGCTGGTTTCGCTAAGTCCTCCAGTCTGGGCGCTCTGATAGTTCATCCATATTGTTCCGGAGACCTGCGACCCTGGGGGAAGGCTAGGCGGCACTGTGCTCTCAGCTGTGCATGGAAGACCTGCAAAACTCAGCGGCGTGTTCTCGATGAGCGATGCCGTGCCCGTTGCGTTGGCGGCGCCTATCCTGGCATTTGTGCCTAGGCCATTCACGCCGGCATCTATCGCATAATATACTGGGAATCCTGAATTGACCGGCTCGTTGTTGTACTGGCTTATCTCGCACCCTACTGACACGTGGTATGCATTGTAGTCAGTAGTCTCTATCGATAGGGAAATCTCCCTGCCCTGGTTCATGGTGAATCCTAGGCAGTTGGTGTTTAGGTTGCCGTATGGTGGCGTGCATGTGGTTGTGCCATTCACGAAAGGCATTGGGGCAGTATAATTTAAGCCTACGGTTGTGGTCTGATTGCTGCTCAGGGTGCTGTTAAACTGCGACAACGGTCCGGGAAGGGCTGCTATGCCTGCTGCGGAGACTGGCCGGCCAATGGATGTCTCAGCAAGATTAAGCGAGATGCCATAGCTTGATGCACCGCTCGTCGAGGCAAGCACTGTGATGTTAAGCGGAACATAGTACTGGTCTGAGAGGCACATAGTGACATTGTATGTTATCGACATGTTGGCCGTGGTGTTGCTTCCGGACATACGGGTTAGCACACAGGCCTGACCCTTGTACTGCGCATTGCCAAGGACCTTCACAGATACGTTTGATCCGGACTGTGAGATCTGGCCTGCCTGGGATATGTACTGCGATGCGGCACTTGAGGATGATGCCTGACAGGTCATCTGGCCCGAGGACCCTGAAGAGCTAGAAGAGAGGTTCGCGAATGCACCACCGGAATATGCAGAGCACGAATACGATGTGCCATTGGATAGAGTGATCTCGTAACCGCTAAGGTTGCCGATAATAGGTATGCCGCTGGCGTTGAAGTACAGCCTGGAATTGCTGCTGTACTTCTCATAGCTTATGGCAAGTGGTATGTAAAATGCCACGTTTCCGAAGCGGCCGCCATGAGTCTTTATGTTCAATCCTCCAGAATAGCTTACATTGAGCTGGGCGGTCTTGTTTATGCCGCTGCCGATCACCTCCATTATGCCTGCGCCGGTCTGGTTCTTTGGGGATGAGAGGTACGCGAGCAGCTGCGTAGAGCCCTGCGCTGATGCCGAAGTTGCTTGCTGTGCAGGCTGCAAGGAGTTGCTTGCTTGATGCTGCAGCAACAGGATCGATGCCATTATTATTACTATTATGGCAAGCGCAGTTACCGGAAGTATAGGGAATGGCTTCTTTGCTTTTGTAGCGCCTTGCTGCGCCGGTCCTCCCTGAGGCGGCTGGGGCTGGTTGGGCTTGCCTTCATCGTGATGGAAAAAGCCCGATTTCTTCTGCACCTGCTGCTGTACTTGCTGTGGCGCAGGTGAGGGAGATGGTTGCGACTGTGGAGACGTCACTGGTTGAGGAGATTGACTGGACTGTGGTGCAGGATTTGAGGATTGGGAATTGTCTGCCACTTTATCACGGATTTAAATCTCATACCTATATTATATATGTTTCGCAAGCTGGCGAAGGCAAGCTATATTTCCTTCATGGTCAGCTTCGCGATCTCTGTTGAGTACCACACATTGCTTCCGGAGAGCTGGTAATATACCCATATCTGGCCTGAAGCAGTAGAGCCCAGCGGCGCATATTTTGGATTTGGTGCGCCTAAGAAGAAGGTAGGCTCGAACATTACTGATGTTGTCTGGCCTGAATTGAGCGAAGTTGGTGCGATTAGTATTGAAGTAGTAGATGTTCCGCACAGATATCCAGACGATACCGTATTGGCATTATTGGTTAATATAATATTAACTATGTTAGAGCATATGCCTCCAGATCCAGGAGCTGGCGCTGGAGGCGCCGTAGTGCCCTGCGCTACGAAGATCACGTTCACTGCTATCCAATCTGCACCTGTCGCCTGCCCTATGGTTGCAAAGACATTGCCGGTGTGGTATGTCAGCGCTGTGCATTCGTATCCGGACAGGGCCATGCATGTAGTACCTAGAGGGCTACCGCCCAGGATCCCAATGAGAAGAGAGCAACCATCACAATTGCTATAATTAGTATCGCCCAGCCGTAGGTCATGAGGTACTCCATCGCGCTCTGAAGCTTCATGCCCTTCATACTGTACATTGCTATACTTGTGCTGCAACAAATTATAAAAAGGATGCTATGGGAGGTGGCAATGTCATACCTGACATCAGTCCATGAAGTCCTGCGGCTTGGGCGGTTCCTCAGGAACTCCCTTCCTCTTTCTTATCTCCCTTACTACCTTGTCCTGCAGGTCCTTAGGCAGCTTCTCGTAGCCAGAGTATTCAGGATACCAGATTGCCTTGCCCTGAGTCAGACTCCTTATCTCATTTGAGAAGCCCTTTATCACTTCGGAGACAGGCAACTTTGCAATCACCGTCGCCTGCTCGTTCTCCTGCTGTATGTCAAGCATCTGTCCCCTCTTTCCCTGGAGAAAAGTAATTATGTCTGAAAGGTATTCCTGAGGTATGTTGACAGTGAACTTCTGCTTTGGCTCAAGGAGTATGACTCCTGCCATGAGCATTCCGGCATATATGGGCCTGCGCATTGCGGGTATTATCTGCGCCGGTCCCCTGTGAACAGGATCCTCGTGTATCGTTGCGTCGGTAATCTGCACCTTTATCCCTGTGCACTTCTCCCTTGCAAGAGGCCCGTCCTTCATGGCCTCGTCGAACGCCTCTATGCAGAGCTCCATCACCTCATTGAGGTACTGCACTCCTTTTGTTGAGTCTATGAGCACGCTGTTGTTCCTTATGTTCACAACTCCTTTTGCCTCATCTCTTGACATGCCAGCCTTTATGAACTCCTCTATGTGTGCCTTGCCCTTTGGTTTTCCTTCCTTGAACTGCCCGCTGTCCAGAAGATCCAGTACGCCTGGTTCAAGAGGCGATACCGTCAGATAGAATTTTGTGTGTCTGTTGGGCGATTTTCCTTCAATATCCTTAGCTACTCCTGTTATTGTCTCCTTATAGACGACTATTGGCTCGCTGGTTGTGATAGGCACCTTGAATTCGTCGCGGATCTTCGTCTCTATGACCTCCAGGTGCAATTCGCCCATGCCGCTGACCAGATGCTCGCCGGTCTCCTGGTTAAGCTCGGCTATTATCGTCTGGTCTCCCTTGGTCAGCTCCCTGAGCGCCTCTATGAGCTTGCCCATGTCCCTGGTATCCTTTGCCTCTATGGCCTTGGTCACCACTGGCTTTGAATAGTGTTTTATCTGCTCGAATGGCTCTATGTCATTCTCGCTTGCAGTGTCACCTATCGATACGTTCTCCAGACCCACGAGACCGGCTATGTTGCCTGCAGATATTGAATCCACTATGACCCTGTCAGGACCCATGAAGAGGCTCACCTGCTGCACCCTCTGCTTGTTTGGATTACCGCTAAGGAATACCTCTGTGCCCTTCCTGACAGTTCCTGAGAATACTCTAGCTATGGCCACTTCGCCGCTGTGCTGATCATAAGATACTCCGAATATTACCATGTTGACCTTGGCCTTCTGGTCTACAGATGTCATCGCCTTGCCATCCTCGGTATTCAAGTCGCCGTGCCACAGATGTGGTATCCTGTATGCCTGCGCCTCCTTCGGGCTTGGCAGATGCTCTATGCACATCGACAGCGTCGCCTCGTCTATGGGTGCGACCCTCTGCAGCTCCGCCTCATCATTCTTTGCAGTTAGTTCGAAGATCTGCTTGAAGTTGGTGTTGTACTTCTTCATTATATGCATCGATATGCCCCACTTCTTGTATGCAGATCCG
Organism: Microcaldota archaeon; assembly: GCA_021792235.1. GTDB lineage: Archaea > Micrarchaeota > Micrarchaeia > Micrarchaeales > CABMGC01 > JAJZNA01. Next base: position 3,162 of record JAJYVC010000025.1, on the reverse strand, counting down.
AACGCCACGCTGCCATTCTCCACGCTGAGCTGCCACTTCTTTGCGAACTCCTCGGGAGCGAACCTTGTTATCATCACATTCAGATCCGTTATAAGCTTCACAAGCCTCTCGAACGTCTGCTCCGGAGTGAGCTTGAGCTCGTTGAGCAGCCTGTCGGTCTTGTTAACGAAAAGCACGGGTCTGGCTTTCTCCTGCAGCGCCTGCCTGAGCACCGTCTCGGTCTGCGGCATTATGCCCTCCACGGGATCTACTACCAGGACCACACCGTCTACTGCCCTCATCGACCTTGTTACATGGCCACCGAAATCCACGTGGCCCGGGGTGTCTATCAGGTTAATTATGTAATCCTTGTCTTTGTAATTGAATGCCAGAGAGATGTCCGCAGACTTTATGGTCATCCTCCTGTCCTTCTCTATTGCCTCGAAGTTTGTATAAAGTGCCTCTCCGGCCACGGCCTTAGATATTATGCCTGCCCTTGAGAGCAGAGAATCGGTAAGAGTGGTCTTTCCGTGGTGGACGTGCGCTATTATGGCTATGTTCCTTACCCTGTCCACATCGTTCATGAGCCTTGCGACTTCCTCGGCTACGAACTCCTTCCTTACCATATTTACCTTGCCCTCTTCGCTATCCTCTCCACTTCCACTCTCTTCTTTACGGCGTAACTGTCAGGGCTGTTGGTCGAGGCAAGTATTATCTCGTTGGCAAGAGCCTCTGCGAGAGTCTTCTTGTTCTTGAATGATGACATGAGACCTGCAAGGGCGACGTTCCTCAACGCCACATCAAGCCGCCTCTGCGAGCTTATACCGACGGCAACATTGTAGCTTATGCCTCCGTATCTTACCCTTGTAGTATCCTCTATCGGAGCGGCATTCTGCACGGCCTCGAGAAGCACCTGCACTGGATTCTTGCTGGTCCTCTTCTCTATGAGAGCAAAGGCCTCCTCGACTATGTGCACTACCCTAAGCTTCTTTCCCTGGAGCGCACCCTTCCTCCTTATCACCTTTCCGGATATCTTCCTTCCCGTCCCTCCCCTCATTATCTTGTTTATCAGCCTCTCAACTATGTCCAGATGGGACAGATAATATGCATGATACTTCCTCCTTCCGAAGATGTTTGGATACGGTTTCTTGCTAAGCTTGATATAAGACGCGAGGCTTGGATCCTCAACCGCAAGAGCCTTGACGTCGTATTTACCGAATAGGAGCTGCTCCTGCTGCGACATCTCGGACTTCCTAGAGGCCTTGCCAGGCGACCTGCGCCTTGGCTGTTCTGACGAAGGCTGCTCAGGTGAAACCTCTGCACTCTTGGTCTCGGGAACCATAGGGACCTCCTCTTTTTTAGCGACTTCAATATCTTCAGCCACATCGATCATCTCTTAGGCTTCTCCTTCTTTCCCTTCACTATCTGGTATATATCAGTGCCATTGACTGCTATTACCCTGTACTTGAGGCCAGGTATGCTGCCCATCTGCCCTCTCTGCGATCCGCCCATGCCCTGTATCGTTACTTCATCGTGCTCCTCTATGAAGTTTATCGTGCCGTCGTAGGGCACGTATGCACCTACGGTCTTGCCGTTCTTTACAAGCTGTACCCTTACGCATTTTATAAGGCCAGAGTGGGGTTGCTTCTGCTGCAGCACGAACTTCTGCAGCACTAGAGCCTTTGCCATTGGCACGGTGCCTACCGGATCGTACTTTGCCTTGAGGTGGAAATACTTCCTCTTCCACCACTTCTTAAGCATACGGTATCTCTTCCTCTTCCTTATGAGCTCCTTTGCTGCAAATTCTCCCTTGGGCAATCATTCACCATCAATATTGTTCATTAATTATGCTTGAGTTCCCGGCTTCTATTACCGCCAGGCTGTTCACCGAATAGGGCTTTCCGCACACTGTGCCGAGTTCTAGCGATCCGCCCTTGAAGCTCAGCAGCTTTATCCCGGCAATCTTGCATGCGTGGTTTATATCGTCGACTATGGACTTCTTTCCCTTCTCTGCAACCACCACGACTTTGGCAGTGTTGGTGCTGACGGATTTCATGACTTCGCGGTAGCCTAAGCTGACCTTTCCCGTGTCCACAGCAAGCCTAACATCATTGCTCAAATCGGCCAAGCTACCATCTTCTACTTTGAAAGAGCCATTCATCCGTAATGAAATAGCGAATAGGATATGCTTTCAAAAGATATTTAAACATAGCATGTATGCGCAGTATGTGGTATCTGATGCGCGTGCATGTCGTGTAGACTTGGCTACCGATCCTTAAACAACAATATCCGCCGGACCGCCGGTGGAGGTTGTAACGGTGAGGTTGAAGCGCCCTAGCTGGTTTGGTCTGGTTGCATAATTGAACAGATAGGTGTTGTTATCGTACGTGAACCTTGCATATATTCCGCTGACGTACAATACCGCAGAGTTGCCGAAATACGAGGTGACCCAGTTGAATGGCGTGCGCGGCCCAGTCTGGTTGTATTCTGATCTTAGTAGATCTGATGCAGAACCGCCAAAATCATAGCTGCCTATCACTCCCTCACTTTTCTTGGACGCGTTCGGCGCTGCGTACACGATTGTGGTGTGGTAGACCATAAAAAACCGGCCTGTTCCATTTGTGGGCTCTATGATGCCTGTTGCAGGACTCCTAGCGCCCTTGACAGTGCTCCATGTGCCTGTTGATACTATTGTTGCATTGTATGTGCCGTTGGCCGCAGAATAAGCCTGCACGTTTTTGGAGTAGTTCAGAATGGCCCAGTACCCGTAGTTTCCTGCTGCTTCGTCGTTTGAAACTGTGAAGGTTATGTTGAGTCGGTAGCCGCTCTTGGCAGTATTGCTGTAATTTGACAATGGTGCAGCAGATACAGTGCTTTGAGAGACGAAGCTGCCTTGACCTGACGCCCAATAGCCGCCATTGTATAGAAAGAGGGATGCAGCTACGACTACTGCAATGAATACGATAACATAGGCAGCACGCGTTATGCGGAAAGATCCGTCATGTCCGTGCTTTACTCTAGAATTTCTTCTTCTGACCATATTCAAACCATTTAACTTGTTTCCACTTATGTCATGAAATAAGGGGCTTCGCCCCTTATAAACCCTAAGCACGGGCGGGTTCCTCCGCAGCAAGCTAGCGGTATCTCACCCGCCCGAATCAGTTGAATTGCAGTTTCATCTGA
>JAJYVC010000024.1 GCA_021792235.1 Microcaldota archaeon | reverse complement strand
GTGTCGCAGGTGCAGCTTGGCACAGGCGATCTTGCGCTTCCACTGATGCTCGCAGTAAGTGCCTACATAAGCTTCTTCAGCTATTTCGCCGCGGTGATGATAGCCGTCGGCTCAGCTGCAGGAATGGTATTCACCATGTACCTGCTTAAAAGATACAAGGTGGCATTGCCAGCGATACCTCCCCTCTTCGCGTTCATAAACCTCTTCCTTGCTGTCCTATTCGCGATAAACGACATACAGGCATATAGGATATGGTTCGGATTCCTCATCGTAGCTGCTGTGACACTGCTTGCACTGCTCAACAAGCTTAGAGAGGTCAAGACCTGAGCCTGCATCAGCATTTTATTCCTTTGCGCATCATTTAGATCATGCCAAAATCCAAGGCCAGCGCATCGCGTGCAAGGCTCCTTGTCATGCTGGCAGCGATACTCTGGCTGGTCCTCACCCTAGTATCAGTATACTATGCGATCGGGGACGGCGCAGTGCTATATGTGCCTGAGCTATCCCTGATAGCTGTTACAAGCGTAATACTACTTGGCTGGGCTGCATCAATCAGCAGGTTTCCGCATCTGTCAGGCAAGGTAGGCTACCTATCCATACTAATATCTATAATGAATCTTCTTGCCCTCACCATCATCGGAGGCCTTGCAAGCCACGTAATAGGCATCTATCCCAATCTTGCAGCGCAGCACGCAGGCAACTTATCTGCAATAGTGCCCAACATCGCCTTCTATGTGGCTTATATCGCCACAGCCGCAGGTATAGTAGGAGGCGCCGCGATAATAAGGTCCAAACCGCGCGCATAGCTGCATGAGCAAGTCCAAACAGATACGCCCAGTTGCGCCATGCTACCAAAAGCTTATATTACTTTGATGCGTGATTGTCATGCTGAATCGGTGATTTAATGATGGAATTCACGACTAAGAATTTCGATGAGGAAGTCCTGAAGTCAAAGAGCCCCGTGGTGGTTGATTTCTGGGCCGAATGGTGCGGTCCATGCAGGATATTCTCGCCAATAGTAGACGAGGTCTCAAAGTCGTATGAACCCAAGGTAAAGTTCGGCAAGCTCAACACAGACGAGAACTCCGAAATAGCGGGTAAATACAACATAATGAGCATACCAAGCGTGCTTCTTTTCGAGAACGGCGAAGTCAAGGCCATGTCTGTCGGCGCTCTGCCGAAAGAGTCATTGAAGAAATGGCTAGACAAGAACCTCTGATCTCGCTGATATGAATGTCAATAAAGACGCCGCAGGGCTCGGTTGTTGATGTACCGAGGGGAATGAGGGACTTTGATCCTAGGGAGTCGATACATCTCAAGGAAGTGCTGGCCGTAGTCGAAGAGATATTCAAGAGGCATGGCTTTGCGCCCCTAATCACTCCATCATTGGAGAATACGGAGGTCCTCAATGCAAAGGCATACGGAGAGGAATCCGGAAAGGAGATGTACTTCATGGAGGGCAAGGAGACTGCCCTGAGATTCGACTTCACTGTTCCGCTTGCCAGATTCATGGCAATGAATAAGGACATACCTCTCCCATTCAAGAGGTACCAGATAGGCTCTGCATGGAGGAGGGATGAACCCCAAAAGCTCAGGTACAGGGAATTCACCCAGGCCGACATAGACATAATAGGAAGCTCCGACATAGTCAGCGACGCGGAATGCATAGCGACCACCATGGACGCTCTGGCAGCACTGGGCGTAAGGAACTGCCTGATACTCGTAAACAGCAGGCCGCTTCTAGATCTCGTGCTTGGGCATTTCAAGATACCCGCGGACAAACGCGCCAACGTCATGAAGATACTGGACAAGATGCCAAAGATAGGCGCTCCAGAAGCCATAAACCAGCTCAAAGCCGCAGGCATGCAGGATAACGACGCGCAGGTCATGCTCTCCTTCATAAACGAACGCATGCCCAACGACGACAAGCTTAAGAAACTGGAGGTGAATGTGGAAAACTCCAAACCTGAGACTGAGCGGTTAAGGTCGCTCATATCTGCCCTCCATAAGTTCGGCGTTAAGGACGAGGTGAGCATAGATCTCTCCCTAGCGCGCGGCCTTGATTATTATACTGGGCTCGTATGGGAGGTAATAATACAGACGACCGAAGGTAAACTGCCCTCAATAGCTTCCGGTGGCAGATATGACCGGCTTATTGGATCATACTCTAAATCTAGCTTCCCCGCAGTAGGATCTTCAATAGGCATAAGCAGGATATTTGAACTGCTGAGCAAGGAGGATGGTCCAAGGACCTATGCCAATGTGTTCATAGCGCAGGTAGGCGCTGAAAACCTAGACTACTCGATATCTGTTGCCAATAAACTGCGAGATGCAGGCATATATGCGGATCTAAATGTCACTGATAAGGGAATATCAAAGCAGCTAGAGTATTCCAACTCCCTTGGCATCCGCTTCGTCGCCATAGCAGGAAGCAAGGAGCGTGAGGCCGGCAAGATAAAGATCAAGGATATGCAGACGGGCACTGAAGAGCTTTTAGATATTGACGCTGCAATATCACAGCTGAAGAAATGATACCATGGCAAAGAGCGAAGTGAGTGAAGTGACTGCCAGGACACTGGCAAGCGGAGGCCTGCTCGTAAAGCTCTATTTCGACATGCAGAGCGAGAAGGCAGAGGAGCTACAGCCGCTTATGGCTGACCTGATAAACGAGAGGCTTCTGAAGTCTCCGGGAGTAATATACGCTGCCGGAAGCATAGATGACCCAATGAAGCTCGAGGACGTGTACTCAACAAACGCCATAGTCACTGTGCTCTTCAACGACCTGGGCGCCCTCATCCATGTAGTATTCAATTTCTCGCCAGTGGGCATAGAGGTCCTCAAGCCGGAAGGCGATTATGTAATAAAAGCCGGGCATCTCAACTCCATACTAGTTAGCCTGTCCCAGATCTCCTCAGAATACTCAAAGTACATACTCACGAAGGTCCTGAAAGGGGAGGAGCTCGAGAAGATAAACAAGGAACTGAAGCTGAGGGAGGAGATGGGCCGTAGAGCCCTGAAGGATTCATCTGGCAAGCCTTCTGAGGAAAAATCGCTTTAATACTAGAGAAGGCCTGTCCATATCTCCATAATCTGACAGGAATCTTGACATTCCCAGTGCGTTGAGCGTTGAAATCATCTTTCCCATAGCTGACGGTCCCATGGAACCGTATATCCTGTGTATGACAGAATGAAGCTTCAGGTCAAGATCATGCTTCTTCCTGAATTCGGTCTCATAACTATTTAGTGCCTTGCCATCCTTTATATGCCTGGCAACAGCATCTGCGGCTATTAGCGCTCCGCTCCCACCGAATATTATGCCTCCGCCAGTAGTGGCCTTAACCTGCCCTGCGGCGTCTCCTATGAGCAGCACCCTTCTTTTTTCATCAACTATGTGCTTTCTCATGCTAAGTGGTATCATAGATGCACCTTCAGCGACTGCCTTCCTGCCACCCACCAAGTCCAAGATCTCCTTGTTTCTTAGGAACTTCATGAATGCCTCCTTCGCATTCATACCTCCGCAGAGTCCTACCCCGACTTCCAGCAGGTCTTTTCTGTTAGGGCATGTCCAGGCAAAGAGGCCGTTAAAAGAATATTTATCGAAGAACAGGTCAACAATCCCGCTTTCTGGAGCCTCAACATCGAATTCCGCTTTGTAGGTCAGCGCAAATTTCTTTATGCCGTCGAATCCAAAATGCCTGGCAACGGAAGATACTGCGCCATCAGCGCCTATCACTATGCCTCCCTTCGACAATTCGTCAAGTGCATTACCGGTCATCCTTCTTCCCATTATCAGCTTCGCCCCGTTCTTCTCTGCCTGCCGATAGCAGGCGTCATTCAACATCTTCCTGTCCAGCACGTTTGCAACAGGCTTTTTTGACACTACTCTGAGCGTCCTTCCGCCAGCGTGCAGGTTTGCTCCGTAAAGCACGTTTGTCACACAGCCGGAATAATCTACGCCCAGCCTGCCCAATCCTGTTAGCGAGAGTATTCCAGAGGCCCTCACAGGCACGCCGAGTTCCTGCTTCTGTTCATATACTGTAGAATCGAATCCAAGCTCCCCAAGCCTCCTTGCGGCTATAAGGCCAGCAGTCCCAGCGCCTATAACAGATATCAAATACCGCATCAAAGCACAACGTTAATAACCCTTGCCAATGATACTATTCATAATCTTGCAGATATTAATTACTTCTCGTAAATGATATAATGTCTATTATAATCCCGCTTATAATCGGCGCTCTGTCAATAATTGTGCCAGGATTCCTGCTTTCCTTGGCTCTCCTGAAAAAAACAGGCCTGCACCTGTTCGAGATAGCAGTCATAGGATTCATATTCGGCCTGATATTCCCCCCAACTCTGGTGTGGCTTGAATCCTACCTCATACCAGTATCACCAATCTTCTCGTTCTCCAACAGCCTGTACAATGCAGACGTGGTCATACTTACAATAATAGGTATAGTGCTTTGCGTGCAGCAGGGAGCCTTCGAAGGCACACACCTAAATTTCATGGCCAAGACCAATCTGGGCGTAAAGAAGGAGATAGAAAGAGACTACAAGAAGAGGATAGCATCATTAAGGAGCGCAATATCCGAGCTTAACACCGACATAAAACTTATAAAGGACCACGAGAACGAGGAGCTTGAGCTGCAGAGGAAGCATGAAGACGAGCTAGACATGCTCGCAGCTGCAGGCGCGGAGGAGAAGCAGAAGATAACGGAATTGCACAGGGATCAGGAACGCCGCCTCTTCGAGCAGCATGAGGCCGAAGAGAAGAAGCTGTTGAACAGCGGGGGCGTTGCAAAGCTTTCAGAACAGCCCCAGAGCAATATAATATGGATAGCTTTGATAGTTATAATGCTGCTCACTTTCGCCTCAAGGATGCTTAGCATATCAAACGCACCAGCATATTTTGAGTTCGATCCTTACTTCGATATGATAAGCACCCAATACATACTAACGTACGGCCATCAGCTGCTGTACGACCATGCGGCATGGCCTAGCCTAGTTAATGGCACCTTCCACAGGATACAGCCACTGGTTCCATACCTGGAAGCATATTGGTACAATCTTGCAGGTGCGAATCCGGCAAGCACTACCATAAACACCACTCAGCTATCGTTTGTCAGCAGCTGGTATCCTCCGATAACAGCAGCGCTCCTGGTCTTCGCTGTGTTCATGTTCCTTTACCACGAATACGGCGAATACCCAGCGATAATAGGTGCAGGTCTTGCTGCATCAATGCCTGTATTGATAACAACATTCATTGCAGGGGAGCAGCTCCTTGAGCCATGGGGCATATTCGCTCTGTTCTTCTTCTATGCCGCATACATTCTCGCAGTTAACAATCCAAAGGAGAAAAGATATGCAATACTTGCAGGCATAGCCTTTGCGTCAAACTTCCTCGGGGCGCACTACTTCACAGTGCCAGCAGCGGTGCTCTCTGCATACATAGTCGTGCAGGGTCTCATCAACATATTCAAATCTAGTGACAACAGGGATTTCTACATAATGAATATGGTGATGCTTGCCGTAATAGTGCTATTCTACATACCATACGGAGCATACGATGCCACGCTTGCCCAGGTCACGCCTTCCATATTTGGCATACCTGTCATAGTCTCATTCCCCATACTCGCACTTGTGCTTGTGGCATTCATAGAGTATCCTCCAAAGCTTGCTAAAGATAGGCGCATGATTCCAAAACTTGACAATATGACATACTTGATATGGTCTGCTGCCGTAGTAATAATTGCGATACTTTCAATACTATTTACGCCTTTGGGCCATCCATTCCAGAAATATATTGCGCTAAGCGAGCACTACACCACGCCAAGCTCGCCCCTGTTCATGACCGTGCAAGAATATGCACCCACCGGATTCCTAACCTATGACTTCGGGCCTGGAGGTTTCGGGATAATAGGTGACAGCATAGGTGGCATAAGCATAATCGTATGGGCCGTACTTATTCTATTTTCTGCGCTTTCAATACTAGCTGCAATCAACAGAAACTCAAAATCCAGTGTCCTGGCCCTCGCCGCGGTATGGCCCCTGACCATTGCCGGAATGATAGAAGTGAAGTACCTGCCCCATTTCGGGGTGGCATATATACTTGCCATATGTGTAATCATAGGCGAACTGTCAATTTATTACTCGAAAGACTGGTCAGAGACGGCCAAGAAGGCCATCGCAGTGGCCGGAGTCGTGATACTCATAGCCGAAGCTGCTCCAGTGGCTTACCAATTACTCACCGCAGCCTCTAATCCAAACTGCAGCACAATAGCTAACCAGAGCAACGCGCTAGGATCCGTGCTTTACTGCAACACTGTCCCTAATTACTGGCTGGCAGCAACTGCGTGGATGAGGACAAATGTCGGCCCATATGGTCCAAGGATATTGTCATGGTGGGACTATGGAGACTGGATAAACTGGTTCGGAAACAGCAATGCAGTCCTTAGAGGAGACAACTCTGTCCCAATGGCCGATTACCAGGCCGCCGCGCACTATGTGTTCAACGCCAAGGACGGATTCAACAACTCAGAAATATCAAGCTACATGGACAGCGTGCAGGCCAAGTACATACTATTTGACGACCAGCTCGTGCCAAAATGGGGTGCACTAGACTTCCTTGCATGCACCTACGTGAACCAGACAGGGCTGCAGTTTGCACTGCAGGCTGGCAAGGCGCAGGGACAGCCATTCGCACTTGGCACCTCCAACTGCGAAATAAATCATGATCCGGTCTATCTCCTAGTCCCAATACCTACCTCAAGCGGTACCCTTGGAGTGAACACCTACTGCAGCTTCCCGGGCAACTCTACTACAGTCGCGCTGCGAGGAGTACCAATACTCGGTGCGTCTGCGCTTAACACAAGCTACTGCATACCTGAATCCTTCCTGCAGACAGGAAATCCGACATACCTGCTCAACGCAAACGGATCAAAGACCAATGCCATAATAAGCACTGCGTTCTATGGAGGCGCCACCACCATATCCGGACAGGAGTTCGTGAGCTTCCTGCTTCTCTACGCACCAAACGGCCCTAACGACACGGTAACCAATGCGCCTTCTGAGTTCTACAATTCAACCTACTACAGGGGATTCTTCCTTGGCAGGCTTGGCAAAGGCTTTAAACTAGTATACCCTAACAACTTCACCGGCATAAACTATGTCAATAGCACGCACCAGATAATGATATACAGCCTTGAGAATTTCAGTGGCACTCTGCCAACTGTCACAAAGAAGCCAGCATATGTCAAGAACAACTACACCATACCTGGCTGATGCCAGTTTAATGCTATGAAATTAATTCTGCTCCAGCCATATCTCAACCTCAGGGGCGGCGTAGAGCGCGTGATACTTAAGGTTGCCCAGCACTATGATGCCAGCATATACACTCTAGAGTATGACAAGGATGCAACATTTCCAGAATTCTCCGAGCTGGACATACGCGTGATGGGCAGGGATGTGCCCCTATCAAGCAAGCTACCATACCGCGCATCTCAGGGCTTCAGGTATGGATACAATTTCTACAACATGAAGATCAGGGAAGACTATGACGTACTCAATCCTCACATATCGCCTAGCGAATGGATAAGGAACAAGAACGAAAGAGTTCTATGGTACTGCCACACCCCTCCAAGGGAGGTGTACGACCTTTATGAGACCAGGATGCAGAACAGGTCATACAAGGATAAGCTTGTGTACGCCGCGCTGGTAGGCACGTACAAGCTAATAGCTAAGGGGATAACAAAAAGGATAGAAGAGATAGCGACAAACAGCAATACCACCAATGAGCGCATAAAAAAATACTATGGCAGGGAAGCCACAGTGATAAATCCCGGAATAGATTGCGAGAATTTCACAAATTCAGGCGACGAAAGATATTTCCTCTATCCATCTAGGATAGTCGTCAACAAGAGGCAGGACTACGTGATAAATGCATTCAATCAGTTCATCAAGAAATCTAGGGACAGCAGATACAAACTTGTAATTGCCGGAACTGTATCAAAGGACCCTGAACACCAGAAATACTTCAATAAGCTTAAGGCCATGTCAAAAGGGTCAAATGTTGTATTCAAGACGAACGTTAACGACAGGCAACTCAGGAGTCTCTACTCGAGCTCCACGGCAGTGCTCTTCGCTGCCATGAACGAGGATTTCGGTTTCATACCTCTGGAAGCCATGTCAAGCTCAAAGCCGATAATATCAGTGAACGAGGGCGGGCCCAGAGAGACGATAATGAACAACAAGACCGGCTTTCTGGTAAATTCGCCTCAGGAAATGGCTGAAAGGATGCTTGACTTATCAAAGAACGCAGCGATGGCGGAGGCCATTGGCCGAGCCGGCAGGAGGCTGGTGGAGAGGAGATACTCGTGGAGCGCCTTCTTCGAGAAGCTTGACCCGATCCTCGAAAAGGTCTCCAAGAAATGAGTCAGTCGCGCACGCGACCCTGGCCTAATCCGCCTCTGTTTTTCGCCATTCCAAGGCTGAGCCCTATTATGTCATGCGGATTGTTTATGTACTTGACATTTGCTCCAACCGACTCCATGGCATTTGAGAACTTGCTCCTGCCACCTATCTGAAACATGGCGACATTGCTCCAGGCCCTCTATCTCGGCCTTGAGCTGCCTTGCGTTCCAAGCCCTGCAAGTCAGGAACAATCTTTGTCTGGACCTTTTCGACCTCCGTTCTCCCCTTTCCAGGAGTTACTGACTGGGCATTGGGGAAAGACTTGGTTATCTCGCTAGCTACGTCACTCGGGAACATCCTGCCTGAAGGTTTCTCTTTGGGTGCCATGAAAATCGGCATGTTTCCAAAACCAATTCGGCAAATCCTGATATTTAAAATGCCTCATTTTGCGCAATTCTTCGCAACTCTTTGTTAAGCTGCTAATCCCTTCCACGGCAAAATTTACGGCATCCGGGATAAGGCCGGATATGAGGATATGAAAAAGAGGACAATCGCATTACGGGTCTAATGGTATTATTTCCTGAGCAGCGCCCGTGCCTTTTCCAGAAACTCCACGCCCTCGCCGCTTTTCATTCTCTGCCCGTCCTCCCTGAAGAGCCTCAATCCTGCCGCTTCGCATGCATCCTCTGTCGAAGAACCGGCAAAAATATCCTTAAGTGCGGCCATCTCCTTTTCGGAGAAAGTCACGCTGTTAAGAACATAGTTCTCGAATGCCGCGTACGCTGCCGGCACAATGGTTTTAGTTATATCAGCCATTACCTTTGCGTAAGCCCTTATCTCCTCCTGCGCATGGTCGTCGAGCCTAAGCGACAGGAAATGAAACAGGTTGTTAAGGTCTATCTTCCAGTACCACTCCGTGTATGCATTCACCGGAAGCAGAATGCGCGCCTGCTCCCTGGCCACTCCTCCATCAATCGCCTTCTGGTATCTTTCATAAGCGGAATCACTTACTTCCTCAACATCCCTCCTGAAAGCAGACGCTACCTCGTCATCCACGTTCCCTTCCCTACCCTGCCTGTTCTTCGTGGCCTGCGCTCCTATCTCCTGAAGATCTGGTATGTTGAACTTGTCCGGCACTATGGAATATCTGGCAGAGTATTCGTTTATGCTCGCAGTTCTGTGCCTCACCCACTCCCTGGCAACATACATGGGCATGCTTGCAAGGAATTTCACTTCGACCATCTCGAACGGGCTGGTATGCCTGTGCCTCATCAGGTAGTTGATCAGCCCCGCGTCGTCGTTAACGCTCTTGGTGCCCATGCCGTATGACACTCTTGCAGCCTGCACTATGGCAGCGTCGCTGCCCATGTAGTCTACCAGAGCTACGAATCCCTTGTCAAGTACCTTGAACCTCTTTCCTATTATCGCATCGGCTTCCGGTATGGATATGCGCTTCATCACATCGCTAACCTGATTTGCAGGCCCTCTGGCCATCTTGCTTGCTATATCCACACCTCTGGTTCCAATAAAACAAAAGACAGTTCCATGCAACCGTTTTAAAGCTTCTCTATAATCTGCGGAATCGAGTTGCACAAAACGCTTTTAAATTGGACAAGCTCAATATAATAGGTGGAGATGGGACGTTTAGCTAGCCATAGCCATAACGAGAGCCTAAAGCTGCTTCTGTTCATGCAGCTAAGGTCTCCAGAACTATCTGACAGCGCGGAGCTAGCCTCGCTGAAGCGCCGCGAAGCGGAGCAGGAGGAACGCGCATCAGGCAACCGGCCAAAGCCTGGGGAATTCGTGACCGTGCCTGTAACCACCACTACCGTTGAGGGAATAGGAAGCGTAACAGGAGTGCACTACGGCATAATCACGTACGAAGCAACATCAACAGGAGCCCAGATGGAAAATAGGGCAGTATGGGCAGGAAGTGCATCAGGCTTCGCAACATTCAATAAATAGAGTCTATGAGCTTCTTCAGCTTGGAGCTCTTGTATCTCCTTGCGTTGTACGCCCTTACCCTGATTACCTTTGACTTCAGTCCATTCTCTGAAAGGAATCTCCTAAGGTATCGCATGTCAACCTTCTGGTCGTATCCTAGCACTATGAAGTCAGGTCTGAACCTCTTCAGAATCTTGTATATGTCATTCCACTTCCTTATCCTGTCTCCAAGGATGGCCTTATCAACGAACCTGAGCGAGTCTACCATCTCAACCCTTGTGCGCTCGTCCATTATCGGCCTCCTTCCCTTCAGCTTCCGTATGCTGCTGTCCCTCGCAACCACAACAATAAGCTTTCCATATCTACTAGCGCTCCTAAGATACTGTATGTGGCCAGGATGAATTATGTCAAAAGATCCGAAAGCCATTGCGATATTTTTTGACATGAGACTATTCTGCCGCCAACCAATAAATAACTTCACTTCTAGCCAACATAAATGTTAAATACCAACAAAAGCCCGACGCAGACTGACTTAAGGTCCAAGCGTGCACATAAAATCAAAACCGAAAGCAAACCGAAACGTTTAATCCAATATAAATATCTTGTTATAGTCATCTTAGTTCACAAGTGATTCTCTGGGCAAGACGTTTGAGAGCAAGAAGAGGATACTGGACATATTGTCGCACGGAGCGAAGACCCCCTCAGACATAACACGCCTGTTAGGGCTCTCTCCTTCTACTGTTAGTCAGCATCTGAAGGAACTAAAGGAGTCAGGAAGAGTTGAGGAATTCAGAGATGAACACTTCAAAAACATAAAATATTACAGGAGGGCGGAGAATCTACCAATATTCGCATCAAACAGGACCAAAATTGCTATTGGAGCGTTAGCCATCGCAGTTGTCGCGGCACTGTTGGTCTCTTTCTCTGGGAGCTCACAGCATAATATTGTTGTGAATGCCTCTGGCAGCAACGTAGGTATATTCCTTACAGACCCTCCGCAGGTTCCTGCTGGAACCCAATCACTCATCGTATCCTACTCATCTATAGAAGTACAGGTCACCAACAAGAGTGGAACCTCGTGGTACTCCATAAACGGCAGTGGGACAGTGAACCTCATGTCTTTGGTCAACTTCAGCAAGGCACTTACCTCATTCAAGCTTCCAAACAATTCAATAGTTGACAGGCTCAAGATCTCAATATCAAACGCGTCAATAATAATAAATGGCACGGCATATCCTGTAAAAATACCTGAAAATAACGTATCAGTAAATGTATTGTACCACGCATCTAACGGTGCACCATTCGACATACTATTCGACATGTATCCAACAGTGTCTGCCATAGTGTCTGGAAACCAGACAATATTCATAATGTCTCCATCCGCCGCTGCCACTACCATAAATAAATCGAGCAACCCGTATTATGTGGAAAAACAAGCACTCCCCTCTGGATACGTTGCAAGACTGAATGGAGACGAAGAAAATGCAATCGCTCAATCCAGAGCTGATATAATCATAACGAATGCCTCAATAGCAACGACAGAGAATCAGAGCAGCATAGAGTTATCAGTATCTGACAAATCAAACTACAGCACAAGGATACTGGGTGTATTAATACTAGGAAATGAATCCTACTGGCTGAACCTTAACCTGTCATACAACGGCACAAAGATACTGGGCATAAATCCAAATGTACCATATGCCACAAATCCCAACCAATACGCTGCCGGATGGCACGGACAGTACATAGCCATTCATGCTGATCAGGGCCAATCCGGAGCGTATTTGGCAAGCGGTAATTCCAGCAACGAACCCACCAGCAGCGACCTACCTGCTGTAGGACTACTATACGGGCACGGAATTATGGTGGTACGTACTGCAGACATAAATCTTAACGAGAGCGATATTGAGTCCCTATCACCAAACCTGTCAAACAGCGCAGCGCAATACCGGATAAACGGCATAATTAGGGAGAAGGGCCTCTTCAACATCTCACCCGATCAGGTTGGTAATGCTATATTTGCGCACATCTCAGAGGATGTGGCTGCAGCATCATATATAAAATCCAGGCTGGATGACTTGGGAGGAATCAATTTCTTCGTGAACAAAAATGGCACCATGGAGATACCGGGGCCTTCCCTAGTCTACGGCCTGCGCCAAGGACACGACTTCATGCTCAATCTGGGCTACAACCTAAGTTCCGGCAGCTCAGCCACGCTAAGATACAACGGATTAATGTCTGTAGGTACAGGCGACTTCAGACTGCAATTCAGGCCGGGTCAGACATACCATATAATCGTCTTCGGCACAGGCTGCGCCATAGCCACTGCAAACATCACCGCTACCTGATTATTCGCATAATTTTTAGTTATTCCTTATAAAAGAGGCCTCAAAAATGCCTCTTTCCTATTTGACGATAATCATAAATCGTATTGTTGGGCAGTGCCGTCGGTATACGGTCAGTAGAAAGCTATAAAAATATTTCCAGAGCAATATATGTGTATTATATCATCCTTAACAGAGACATTTGCATTAACGCTTGTAAATATACAAAACTAAAGGTGAAAATATGGCAGAGAATCAACTAGGTGGGAATCAGTACATGGTATTGCCAGAAGGCGCAAGCAGGCTTCTTGGCAAGGAGGCGCAAAGGACTAATATTGCGGTTGGCTACGCCGTAGCCAGCATTGTGAAGACCACTCTGGGCCCAAAGGGAATGGACAAGATGCTCGTCAGCGAGCTCGGAGACATAGTCATAACGAACGACGGTGCAACTATACTCGAAGAGATGAATGTGGAGCACCCAGTCGCTAAGATACTCGTGGAAGTAGCAAAGACACAGGACAAGGAGGTCGGAGACGGAACCACCTCCGCGGTCATAGTCGCAGGAGACCTGCTCAGGAATGCGGGCAACTTGCTAGACCAGGGTATACCTCCGGCAGCCATAATAAAGGGATATGAGATGGCAAAGGACAAGGCCCTCGCCGCGCTCAAGGCAGCGTCAAACAGCATATCGATAAAGGATCACGACAAGCTTGAGAAGATAGCCAAGATATCGATAGGCTCGAAGAACATAGGCAGCGACGCCACAAAGAATACGCTAGTAAAGCTTGCCATACAGGCAATAGAGCAGGTAGCGACTAACGAAGGCGACAAGTATGTCATAGACAAGGATTTCATAAAGCTCGAGAAGAAGGAAGGCGGCAGCATAGACGATACTGAGTTCATAAACGGCGTACTGGTTGACAAGGAGATGGCACATCCAGGCATGCCAAAGTCAGTGAAGGACGCAAAGATAGCTCTTCTTGACGTGGCTCTCGAGATAGAGAAGACGGAGACCGATGCAAAGATAGAGATAACTTCACCAGAGCAGATGCAGGCATTCCTCAATCAGGAGGAGAAGATGCTCAAGCAGATGGTGGAAAAGGTGGTCAAGAGCAAGGCGAATGTTGTATTCGTGCAGAAGGGAATAGACGATGTCGCACAGCACTACCTTGCCAAAGCAGGCATATCTGCAGTAAGGAGGGTCAAGAAGAGCGACATAGAGAAGCTTGCAAAGGCAACAGGCGCAAGGATGGTGACGAGTCTCGATGACCTAACAACCGCGGATCTCGGATTCGCCGGCCTCGTAGAGGAGAGGAAGATATCAGGGGAGCAGATGGTCTTCGTTGAGAAGTGCAAGCATCCAAAGAGCGTAACAATATTCATAAGGGGAGGAACAAAGCAGACTACAGACGAGGTCGAGAGAGCCATAACAGACGTCATCGGCGCCCTCACAAGCGCTGTGGAAGGCGGCAAGTACGTCACCGGCGGAGGCAGCACAGAAATAGAGGTTGCCATGAAGCTCAGGGATGCAGCCACAGACATAGGCGGCAGGGAGCAGCTTGCAATGCAATCGTTTGCCGATGCACTTGAAGTGATACCAAAGTCGCTGGCTGACAGTGCAGGAATGGATCCAATAGATACTCTGGTCCAGCTTAGGAGCAAGCATAAGTCTGCATCTGGCAAGAGCTTCGGTGTAGATGTGTACTCAAATGTGGTTGCAGACATGGACAAGCTTGGAGTAATAGAGCCTCTCAAGGTCAAGTCCCAGGCCATAACCAGCGCCACAGAGGCAACAGTATCTATACTAAGGATAGACGACATGATAAGTTCCAAAGGATCAAAGCCAGCAGCAGGCCCAGGAGGCATGCCTCCAGGTGGAATGGGAGGAATGGAAGACTGATTAATCACAGTCTTTCCTTATCTTTTTTCATTTTATGCCTCGTTCTGCATATTATTGGTGACGTTGCAGTCTCAGGTTGATACTATGTGCGTTTTGCCACATTACCAAATGCGTTCACTCAAGCAATGCGACGGGCCGCGTCATAAATTGCTTTATAGCCAAACTTTTATATCTTGCCTTTCATTATAGTATTCTACGTGGTCTAATATGACAAAGCTGATACTGGTAACTGGCACAGCTGGTGCAGGCAAGAGCACGATTCTATCAAAGCTAGGGGAAAACATAAAGGTAATAAATCTAGGAACCGAGATGATGGACATAGCCAAGGACAAGTTCAACATAACCGATAGGGACAAGATCCGGACCCTTTCCGATAAGACCACCATAGAAATAAGGAATGCAATAATGCAGAAGATAATAGACTCAAAGGAGGACGCCATAATAGACACGCACGCATCGGTCAAGCAGGGCAGGAGGTACAGGCCGGGCTTCTCCATAGACGAGCTTCAGAAGATTAGGATAAGC
>JAJYVC010000023.1 GCA_021792235.1 Microcaldota archaeon | reverse complement strand
CAACTTCATTATGGTCATCTGCACGGTTAAAGATAAAAATTTATCGAGCAATTATGGACAAGCCAGTAGAATGGGTTATTAATACTTGTGCATCGAGATTAATACACATTCATTGGTGTTTTGAATGACGCAAGAAAGGCCTTTTGACCTTATAAACAAATCAATAGGACAGCAGGTGCTGATAAGACTGAAGAACGGCACAGACATACGCGGGAAGGTTGTGTCGTTTGATGCACATATGAACATAGTGATAGACGGCGCTGAGGAGCTCGATGAGGGCAACCTCAAGGCCAAGCTCGGAACGATACTTCTCAGGGGAGGCAATATACTTTTCCTGTCTCCTGTATGATGGATTCGTGGGTTGACCGCAGATTGACTTGCAGGTCGGCAAAAACTTTATATGCTGAGTAATCAAATCCTTAATGTTGCTAGGGGCTCCTGGCGCAACGGTAGCGCGCCTGCATGGCATGCAGGAGGTTGCGGGTTCAAATCCCGCGGAGTCCATCTTACTTTTAAACAGAACTTTCTTGCGAGGTTGAAGTGGCTCTAGCAGATATCAAATCATGCCGGTAACGGCCTGCACCAAAAGCATAAATAGGAGCAGAAATCCATTGAATATGGGAGAATGATGCATCAGGAAAGGAAGCCCAATGCAAATCACCGCATGACTGATGCGGAAGTAGTTCATAGCGGTGATCCGGTAGTACTCAGGAATAGACATATACTTACAGACAATACGGTTACTTCGGGGCAGTATGAACAGTCGATGAAGGAGCTGCTACTTGAACTCAATCTGCTCGTCTGGTACGAGGGAGTCACGTTGGGACTCAACCTTCCTACGGCAAGCAAGGAGGACAACTATCCTCCAGATTTCATAACACCGTTGTTTGTGAACGGAAAGCAGGTGATAATAGAGCTGCACAATGCAGATAAGCAATATTTCAGCAGAGTAGGCAAAGTAAGGCAATTATATGGCGATCGTTTTTATTACATACTTGTAAAAAGCAATCTTGATAATCCTGAGGCAGCACGCATGGCGGTAGGCAAGACGAATGAGCATACAGAAGTTGATGAGTTCTGGCAGATGCCAAGAATAACAGAATTTAAGAGAGGAGTATACAGTGAATATGATAAAAAAGTATGGAAAGACCTAATGTATGCTTGGCTCAAGGAGTTCATAGAAGAAAGGGCAGATAGGGTAGACAATTGGGAAGATGCTGCTGCCCTAGTAAATGTAAGGAGAGAGGAGGACCCTGCTGTGGGAAAGAGGGCCAATTGGAAGGACATAGCTGTCATCTTCAATTCACATAGATAAGGCCAGGTATTCGGATGCTAAAGCAGATAGTCAAGGACAGGGAGAAATTGCTTGTAGGAAACGAGCTTTCAGATGTTCACTGCCATCTTGACATGTTCAAAGATCCGTTTGTGATTGCAAAGGATGCATTATTTGGCGGCGTGAGCATCATCATAACGGCAGGGGGCAGCGAAGCTTCAAGCCTTTCCGCAGTGAAAATGGCTGATGGAGATAATGTATTTGCAGTAATAGGAATAGATCCGCAGAATGCAGCTAATGATGCTGGATTCGTAGATCAGTTGCCTGGAATAATAAAATCGAACAGACGCGTTGTTGGCATCGGCGAGATTGGCCTTGATTACAGCATGGGCATTGATAGGGAGATACAGGTGGGCGTGTTTGAAAGGCAGATTGAGATTGCAAAATCTCTCGATGTGCCAATAGTGGTGCATTCCAGGAAGGCGATTTCAGAAGTCGCAGAGCTCGTCAAGGCCCATGGCGTCAAGAAGGCGGTGTTCCATTTCTTCGAAGGTGATGAGAATATGGCTAGTGATCTCGCCGACCTAGGATATCTAATATCGATACCTCCAATAGAATCTTCGCGCAGGAAAAGAGTTATAAATAAGCTCAGCATAGATAGTATCGTAGTTGAGACGGACTCGCCTGCAGTAGGGAAGAGCCCTCTAGATGTCATAAAAGTAGTTGAGTTAGTGTCTGAAATAAAGGGCATTCCATTCAACGAGACGTCGATGAGAATAACGCATAATGTTAAAAAGCTCTTTTCCATATAATTATGGGTGGGCCCGTAGCTCAGCTTGGATAGAGCAGCACCCTTCTAAATTCATGAAGAAAGGTGATGGTCGCGGGTTCAAATCCCGTTGGGCCCGATGTGCAGGCGATAGATATGGCAGCAAATCAGGAATTCGACGCGAAAATCGTGCAGATAAAGCAGCAGATAGACATGTTGCTTAATGATAACAGCGTTCCGAGGAACGTGAAGAATGCGCTAAGCGAAGCCCGTAAGGCGCTTGACCAGCCAGAAGCAGGCTATTCTGTGAGGTCGTCAGCCGCCACATACAAGATAGACGAGATAAGCAATGACATAAATCTGCCGCCTTATGCAAGAACAGTTATTTGGAACCTTCTCAGTACGCTTGAGTCAATAAAGGAGTAGTACCCATTTCGTGCAGTTTACTTTTATAAGCTTAGCTGGGCAAATATTGTGGGGTAGGCGCGTGATTACATGCCGGATGATAAACTTGTTGCTGAATTGGCGCGTCGCCTTGGCGGCATAGCGATAGTAAGCTCTGAGATAACTGATAAGGATCTTGAAGGCGCTGACATTGAATCAGTTATAGCACATGTTAGGGACCGCTTTGGATCAGGTAACGGTGCTGCGATACTAACTAGGGAGATGCTTGTTGAAGTGCTTGGAGCGGATGAGTCGAGAAGGGAGGAAAAGGTAGAGATCATAAGGCCCTTGAGCTTCAACCCATCTGCAAAGGGCATGAAGGAGGATTTCAAGATAAGGAATGCTGCTACTGAAAAGACTTCAGGCAAAGTCGCGGATTTTGCGGAATTCTTCAATGACAGGCTGAGAAGGATAAAGGCGATCATATCAGACAGCCAGAGCAGCAGGTCTTCGGGGATGATGCACAGCATAGAAAGTATAAAGCAGTACGCAGGAGGCAGGGAGATAACTATAGCAGGCATGGTGTATGAGAAGAGGATCACGCAGAATGGCCATGTACTGGTGAAGCTTGAGGATGAGACCGGAACAGCCAATGTGCTATTCTACAAGCCGCGGGAAGGCTCGGGCAGCTACTATGGGGAGCTGTTTACGAATGCCTCAAAGATAATAAACGACGAAGTAATCGCCGTAAGGGGGAAGATATCTGGACCATTTGTGATAGCTAACTCACTGATATATCCCGATGTGCCTGTCAGGCAGCGCAAGAGGACGGAGGAAGATTTTGCAATAGCGTTCATGTCAGACGTGCATGTAGGCAGCAAGCTCTTCATGCAGAAGCAGTTCGACAGATTCATCGAATGGACCAACGGAAAGTTTGAACAAAGGAGAGACCTTGCAGAGAAGCTCAAATACATCGTTGTGAGCGGCGACCTTGTTGACGGCATAGGAGTCTACCCAAATCAGGACAAGGAACTTGCAATAGACGACATCTACAAACAGTATTCAGAACTGTTTGGGCTTCTGTCAAGGCTGCCTGAGTATGTGCATGTGTTTCTGCTAACAGGAAACCATGATGCTGTGCAGAGGGCAGAGCCGCAGCCTAGGCTGCCTGAGGAGTTTCATAAGGACTTCAAGCTGAGCAATGTGCACTTCGTATCGAATCCGGGCTATGTTAAGCTTGGAGGGCTCACGGTGCTAGGATATCATGGCACCTCACTTGATAGCGTGATACAAGGAATACCAGGGTGCAGCTATTCCAAGCCAGAGGGTGCGATGCTGGAGGTGCTTAAGAGGAGGCACCTGTCGCCGATATACGGAGATAATCCTATAGTCCCCTCAAAGGTTGACTCGATGGTGATAGACCTAGTACCAGACATACTTCACATGGGCCACCTCCACAAGAATGGATACTCTGAATACCACGGCACTTCGATAATAAATAGCGGAACCTGGCAGGCAAGGACTGATTTCCAGGTCAGAATGGGCCACATACCTACCCCAGCTATGCTGCCTGTGCATGAAGCGACGCGGGGCACAATGTCAGTGGTTGATTTCAACAACGAATTGAACTAGCGATGGCCATGGAGATAGAAGAATATTTCAGCATGATGTCATCGGAATTCGAAAAGGCTTATTCTGTGGCGAGATCCGCGAGGAGCAAAGGCATCGACCCTAGCGAAGCTGTGGAGATATTCCCCGCTCCTGACCTGCCTAGCAGGGTTGAAGGACTCATAAACATGAAGGGGCTTGCAGATATGATAAGAAAGCTTTCGCACGGGCAATCCAGAAGTAGGCTCGCCTTCAATGTCGTTGAAGAGATATGCAAGAATAGTGAATTTAACGGGTTTGAAACTGTTAAGAGGATAGAGCTCGCTGTTAGGGTTGGGTCTGCGATACTAACGGAGGGAGTTCTTGTAGCGCCCACGGAAGGGATAACTGGAATACGGAGGTATAGGAATTCTGATGGTACCGACTACATATCTGTGCTGTACGCTGGGCCCATAAGAGGTGCGGGAGGCACGGCAGCTGCGTTGTCAGTAGCACTGGCAGACTATGCCAGAAGGATGTTCGACATAGGCCAGTACAAGCCTAGCCTTGAGGATGTAGAGAGATATGTTGAAGAAGCAGAACTTTACCATTCCAGATGCGCCAGATTGCAGTACAAGCCGCAGGACGATGACTTGCGTACTATAGTGAGAAACTGCCCAGTGTGCGTTGATGGGGTGCCTTCCGAAGTCATAGAGGTAGGCGTGCACGCTAACTTAAAGAAAGTTTCATATGAGGGAAAGGAGGTGCCCATGTCAAACAGAGTGCGCGGCGGAGTGCCGCTAGTGCTCTGCGAAGGCATAGCACAGAAAGCCAAGAAGCTTCTGAAGGAGGTAAAGCCCGTTGGACTTGGGTGGGAATGGCTGAATGGCGTGATAAAAGTAGATATTAAGAAATCCGGAGCTCCGGCAAAGGACAGCCATGGATTCCTTGACGAGCTTGTTGCTGGAAGGCCAATATTGGCGTACCCCAACCATATAGGTGGATTTAGACTAAGGTACGGAAGGAGCAGGATGAGTGGAATTGCAGCAAAAGGATTCAGTCCGGCGACTATGATAATAGCGGGAGGATTCATAGCTGTTGGCACCCAATTGAAGATGGAATCCGCAGGAAAGGGGTGCGTCGCCGTTCCGGTGGACTCAATAGAGGGGCCGTTCGTAAGGCTCAAGAATGGTGAGTCGCTCAGGATTAACGATGCTGAAACCGCGATTAGATTCAAGGATGACATTGAGAAGATACTATCACTGGGAGACATACTGATAACGTTTGGGGATTTCAGGAAATCCAATGCTATGCTAAAGCCAACAAGCTACGTTGAAGAACTATGGGAAGCACAGCTTGAGAAAGCAGGGTTCTCCGGCCCCATAAACCACAACGGAATGAGTTTCAATGACGCTTATGGCATGTCGCTCAAATACGGAGTGCCGATACATCCAAGGTTCCTATTCGAATTCCAGGCAGTGGACAAGAGCAGCGTGATGGAGCTTGCATTGCATATAATAAGGAACTCTGATGCAGGTGGTGGAAGTATATATGATGTCGGGGACCTTAATCTCACAAAGGACGATGGCATAAGGAGAGTACTGGATCTCATCAACGTGCCTCATCGAGCATCTGGAGACAAAATAACCATATCTGCAGATTATGCAAAGAGCCTTCTAGGATCACTTGGATTCATTGACTCTGACAAGAAGTCGTTAAGGATCAATGAGCTTGCAGTGGACAAGTATGACATGGGATCGCCGGACACCTTGTCAATGCTAAATGGCATATCGGCATTTGGCATCCCAAAGCGTTCTACGTACATAGCGGCAAGGATTGGCAGGCCTGAGAAGGCGAAGGAGAGGCTGATGAAGCCTGCACCTAACGTTCTGTTCCCTATAGATGCATATGGTGGAAGGGACAGAAACCTGTCATCAGCATATGTATCTGCGTCGAAGAAATTCAGCGGAAGCATGGCCATAGAAATCGCACGGTATAGGTGCGGTGAATGCAAGAGGATAATACCGACACAGTTCTGCAGAGACTGTGGCAGGAGAGCAGGAATAGAACGTGTGTGTCCGAATTGCAAAGCGATTACGAGCAGTGTAAAGTGCGAAAGATGCAACGTGGATTCCATCGCATTTGAGAAGAGGGATGTGGATTTCATAAAACTGTTTTCTGATGGCATGAAGGATCTTGGCGTGTCCAAGTCGCCTCCAGTAATAAAAGGCGTCAAGAGCATGATGAACAAAGATAAATCATCAGAGCCACTGGAAAAGGGTATTCTCAGGGCAATGAACGGCGTCTACATATTCAAAGACGGCACCGCGAGATTCGACGCTACTGACGTGCCAATAACTCACTTCTATCCGGAGGAAATAGGAGTTAGCGTTGATAGACTTATAGAGCTAGGATATACAAAAGATTATCTTGGGAACGACCTGACGGATCCTGGACAACTGGTCGAATTGAGGCATCAAGACATAATACTAAACAGACATGGCGGAGACTACATGTTGCGCGTATCAAGGTTCGTAGATGACTCCCTAGAGAAAATATATGGTACCAGTAGATTCTACAATGCAGGAAGCATATCTGACATGGTCGGCAAGCTGGTCATAACACTATCTCCACACACGTCGTGCGGAGTGCTTAACAGGATAATAGGATTCACTGACGCGAATGTTGGTTTTGCGCATCCTTACACAATATCAGCTAGGAGAAGGAACTGCGACGGTGATGAGGATACTACGATGCTGCTCCTTGATGCGTTGATAAACTTTTCAAGAGAGTACCTTCCACAGACCGTGGGTGGCACTATGGATACCCCACTCATACTGACACTCAACGTCAAGCCTGAGGAGGTTGATGATGAAGTTCATGTTATGGAGGCTGTGGACAAGTATCCCCTTGAATTCTATGAGAAGAGTTATACCAATTCACCTCCTGGAGAGGTGAAAATAGGGAGTGTGGAGGACCGATTGAACAGCCAGGCCGTATTCAGTAGGATTCTGTTCAGCCATGCCTCCTCATCTGGAGCTGTTTCGATGTCGCCGAAAAGGAGCACATACACCACACTGAAGACCATGCAGGAGAAGCTTGATGCTGAATTCAGCCTGATGGAGATGCTTGAATCCGTTGACATAAGCGACGCGGCAAGGAAGGTTATAATGAGCCACTTCATACCAGACCTAATCGGAAATCTTCATTCGTTCTCAAAGCAGATATTCAGGTGTGGCGTGTGTAATGCGAAGTATAGGCGGGTGCCGTTGTCAGGAGTCTGCCTGCGTGATAATGGAAAGCTGCTCCTTACCATATCAAAAGGCAGCATAGAGAAATACTTGAATGTCGCCATCGGCCTTGCGGAAAAATACAACCTTGACAACTACACGAAGCAGAGGCTTTACCTGATAAGGGACGAGATAGGAGAGATTTTCGCAGGGACAGAGATTGAAGCTTCGGGAACCACTGACAGGCAGCAGTTCAGTCTGCTAAAGTTCGTATAAGCTCTTCAGGTAACTATCTCGCACGAGTCTTTTGTTACTATTAGCGTCTTCTCAGCCTGCGAGACCATTCCTTTGCTTTTCTCTATAAGCACGGGGAATGTTTCCAGATTACCTATGGTGATTAATTCAGATATCGCCCGTCTTGCCCTGAATTCGTTGCCCATTCTGACTATGACCCAACGCATTGCGAATGGATACGTACTGTACTCAGAGGATATTAGAGCAAGCGCCTCCCTTGCGTCCAGCGACCTTGGCATCCTGTCAGATACACACTGAAATATCTGCAATGACTCTCCTTCAACGACATAACCAGCTCCAGTGGTCAGGAAAGGTTCTATCGCTATCACCGTGCCCTCTTCCAGTTCTGTGCTGTCTCCGTTCTTGAAATTTGGTATGAATATATTTGCATGCAATTCATGCTGTTCTATGCCATGCCCACCAAGATTCTTTATGACATTATATCCATACTGCTTCGCAGTTTTCTCTATCTCTGCGCCTATCTCACTGACCTTTCGCCCCGCTTTCACGAGGCTTATTGCATTTTCCAGCGCGTTTTCACTTGTTTCGGCAAGCTTTGAATGCTCGTCGTCAAGGCATACTGTAAGCGCGCAGTCAGTAAGATATGTTTCATACCTTGCGCCTAGATCAACCTTTATCACATCTTTTTCGCCAACCACCCTGCTGTCGCCGAATTCTGGAGTGTAATGCGCAGCTTCTGAATCAGTGGATAGATTGACTGGGAATGACTGTTTGAATCCTTTATCGCTTATGAATTTCTCTATGTCTTGTGCTATATCTAGAAGCTTCCTCCCCGGCCTTATCGCCGACTTTGAGTATGCTAGAGCTTCTGCAGACGCCTTTCCGGCCTTTTTCACTTTCTCATAGTCGTATTCCATTTTTCTCTCCTCACAGGCGTTTCTGTGATCCTGTGGTCTTCAACTCTTCCTCGCTGAATCCAAGCTCTTTGAGTATCTTAAGGGTTGCTGGAAGGACCTGGTGATTTATGTAGTAGTCTGCATCATAGCTCTTTGCCGTGTCCTCTATCTCTGCCTTCTCGGATATTGAACTTCCGTTCTTTGTTATCACATATCCTATCGTTGCACCATCAAGTTCGTCCCTTCTCTTAACGCCTTCCTCAAGCGCCTTCTTAGCGGCATGTAATTCTGGCGACTTAGAATCATAGCTATCTATCCTCTTTCTTATCTGTGTGTATATAACAAGATCCTTCAAGGACACGTTTCCGTCCTTGAGGTCCTTAACAACATCTTTTACTATGTTAAGAGCCTTCTCCTTGCTACCCTCCTTGAGTATTGCCTCAAGGACCTTCCTCTGCGTCTCTCTTGATATGTTAGACCAGTCCCTCCTCACAAGCTCGAATCCTTTTATCTTTATCCTGCCAGACTCTGAAAGAAGGGCGTATTTCTTCTTTGCCCCGGATTCAGACTTACCCTTCTTGCCGACGAATACTCCCCTGACATAGAAGTCTTCCAGTTCCAGTTCCATTGCCCCTGGCAGTTTCTTGTTTATAGAATGCATGAACTTCTGCGCGTCCTCTTTGGTCTTTGATTGCATCAGAAGGAAGATGCTGTCCGTATCTGAATAAATTACCTTGAATCCGCTTTCTTCTGCGGATTTTATTGTATTCAATATAGTTTCCCTCCCGAATGCTGTGACACTTGAAGCGCATTCGCGCGAATACCACCTTGATCTGGCGTATCCCAGGTATCCGTAGAACGAATTCGCAAGAATCTTGAGCGCCTGTGACCTTGCTGCGAGATATTTGTTGTCAGGATCTTTCTTGTATCTCTTCTTTATCTCTGACCTTTCAGCTATGAGAAGTTCAAGGACTTTTGGGACTATGCCTTGTGGGTTTTTCAGGAACCTCGAGCCCTCGGGAGATTCATAATATTCTGTGCAGTCCTTGCACAACGTTGATGGATCTATATTGTTAGCTATTATTATAGATGGATACAGCCCCCTGAAGTCGAAAACTGCTATCTTGTCATATATTCCTGCTTCTGGTGTCTTCACATACGCCCCTTCTATCGGATTCGCATTCCGCTCATATATTTCGTTCTCTGCGGGCTTGTTGTATATTATCTCGCTGTTCCATGTGGCATACTTCATAAGAAGGTACTCGACGAGCTGGCCAGTTGTTGATATTGAGGTTTCAGCAAGTGTTGTTCCTGCGACTTTGGCTACTTCAACCTCTAGAGGCATGAAGAAATGATAGAGGGTGTTCAGCGCCAATGAATCGCTCAGGGAATATTCGGCAAGCTCTTCGAGGTCCTCCTTGCTACCGTCCCACTGCTGCCATATGTTCTTCTTGTCCACAGTGCGTTTTGTGTCGCCGGTTATTGCCCTGTACACATCGCTGAGGGTGAACCGATTTATCTTGAGAAGCGTCTCTGATGCGCCGACTATGGAAACGAATCGCGCAACATTGTAAACATCTAGATTTATCCTCCCAGGGATCTTCATGGCTTTTATCAGTCCATGATTTTCCTCCCTGGGCTCCTCCCCATATCGTGTTATGTCGAAACTTATGCCGAGCTTCTTGGCTCTTTTCATAAGATATGGGACATCAAAGTTCGATGAGTTGTATCCTGCTATGATGTCTGGATCAACATCTTTTATGACTTCTATAAACTTAAGTATCATGCTCTTCTCGTCCTGACAGAAGGTGACAAACTCCTTGTCTATCTTCTTCGTTGTTATTACGCCCCTCCTGTCGTCTGTTTCATAGCTTATCATTATGCATGGATCTATTTCGGGTCTTGGAGCTATGTTGGGATTGTAGGTTTCTATATCGAAGCATAGGTGAGTGAGGCCCTGGTCAGAGGATGCTGCGATTATTTCGTCTATTACAAGGTTGCCGTCCTCTGTGTGTGCAGTCAGCTTTGCTCCGGAAAGCGGGGAAATCTTCCTATCGATCAGGTATCTCTTCCAGAATAATATGTCATATTCAAATCTCTGCCCGAATTCGGCAAGGCGCTCGCTGAGCTTCGGTACACTCCTAGTATTTAGGGCCTCTATCTTCAAGATAGTGGACTCTTTGCCGCGTATTTTCCTTTTAGAGCTGCTGACCGCGTGTATTCCGAGTTTCTCCCCATCATGTAGTATCTCCATGCCTGATATAGTAGATGGATCCAAATTGATATTGAAAGGGCTAAGGTAGAAGTAGGGATAGAAATCTGGATCAAGTAGCGTATATATCTTTCCTTGGGATTTGAGAGTGATTCTTATTACGCTACGCTCACCCATTGTGGTATAATCTATGTCTACTATTACTCCCTCTAACTCGATATGCTCCATGCACACCAGGCCGGATCAGCGGGGTGCGGCATCAGGATACGTTGCTAGGCCCTTCCTGCAGCTTTGTTCTTGACATTGGCAATGGGGCTATGAATCCCATTGAATAAGCTATGAGCGTTCCTCTTGCACCGCACTCGAACGTTATTATATTGAGTACATCCTCGGCGAACTTGAGTGGAAGCGTCTTCTTTGCCTCCCAAGTCTTCTGCACTTCGTCCGCAATGGCCTTTTCTTCCTTAGAGGTGACCTTTCCAGATATGACCAGTTTGCCGACCTCCTTTGCATCACCTTTGGCACCGGCTTCACCCTCATAGAATGCCGAGAACGTGAATCCTACGTGCACATTCTCCTTATCGACCTTCACATCATCAAAGGCTACATTGAACTTCATGTTTGATATCTGATCCCTACTGCCCCTATGTGCCTCTATTTTGCTAACATCTACGTTAGTTATCATAAAATCACTTGTTTACTATGCGAATAGAATGTTTATAATGCTTTTGGGTCGTCGTAATACGAACAGTTAAAGTTTATTGTCCTATAGATAATTACAGGGCATGTGGCGTAATTTGGATAGCGCATCGGGCTTCGGACCCGAGGGTTGCGGGTTCAAATCCCGTCATGCCCGCCAGCGCGATTGGGCATGTAGTGCAACCTGGATAGCACGGCAGCTTCCGGAGCTGTTGGTTGCGGGTTCAAATCCCGTCATGCCCGCTTTGCACTTGAGAGACTATC
The DNA here is from genome assembly GCA_021792235.1 of Microcaldota archaeon. Taxonomy (GTDB): domain Archaea; phylum Micrarchaeota; class Micrarchaeia; order Micrarchaeales; family CABMGC01; genus JAJZNA01. The sequence continues at coordinate 3,969 of JAJYVC010000023.1, read as the reverse complement.
CACTGCACTGCCGAGTATAATTTACGACGTTTTAACAGATGGGCTATCCCCTTGCGCTTACTGGAGTTTCACAGCGTCAAGCTGACTTGGCATTTGAAGCGGCATTAACCTTTCTTATCGCATCTTCGAGTATGTCCAGCCCTTCGTCCAGGTTCTTCTGCGCAATCGTTATCGGAGGTATTACCCTTATTGTCGAGTTGCCGCACGGGAGCATTAACAGGCCACCATCAAATGCCTCCTCCACCACCTTGTCCCTTTCCTTTGGGGCCGGAATCTTCGATTTCTTGTCGCGCACGAATTCTATACCTATCATCATGCCTAGGCCGCGCACATCGCCGATTATTTCATATCTCTCCTTCATTTGGTTGAGTCTTTCCATTATATGCCTTCCTTTAACCCTTGTCTGATCTTCGAGAGATTTCATGTTCTTCTTCACATACTTGACGAGCTCGTTGGCTGCGGCCACTGCGACAAGATTGCCTCCATATGTGTTCGAATGTGCACCTTCTGGCGGAACTCCCAGCGAGTTCCTGACGATCGTAGCGCCTATGGGCAGGCCGCCACCTAGCGACTTTGCCATTGAGTATATATCTGCTTGTACGCCAAAATTGTCCATTGCAAGGAACTTTCCGGTGCGCATGGCTCCTGCCTGGACCTCGTCTGATACTAGCAGCATGCCGTTGTCATCTGCTATCTCCCTGAGTCCTTTAATGAATTCCTTGGGCGGCACGACATAGCCACCCTCTCCCTGCACTGGCTCCACGAATATTGCTGCTACCTCCTTCCCAGATACTTCCTTGCTGAGCGGATACTTTTTTATGAAGTCCACGCACGCCATGCCGCATGACGGATATTCCTTGCCGAACGGGCATCTGTAGCAATAGGCATACGGCACATGCACTACGGAATTGAACGGGCCCAAGTGCTCCCTCTGCGTCAATTTTGATGATGTCAGTGATAGGGATCCGTATGTCCTGCCATGGAATGAATTATAAAAAGCGAGTAGGTACTGCCTTTTTGTAAGTATCTTGGAGTACTTGATTGCAGCCTCTATTGATTCGGTACCTGAATTGGAGAAAAATATCTTGCCGAAACCTCTTGGGAACAGGGACAGCAGATTCTCTGCAAACTCGACTGGCAGCTCGGCATAATAGTCTGTGAAGGCTGCATGCATAAGGGTGTCTATCTGCCTTTTTGCAGCCTCCCTGGCCTGCTTTGTGCTATTGACTCCAAGGTTGTAAACACCTATGAAAGTGGAGAAGTCTATGAAGCGGTTGCCGGATATGTCGTAGACTATGTCGCCCTCGCCGCGCGAGGCCACGAACCTTGTGCCGCCACGCGTTGACGGCATTATTACCTTTCTGTCCCTGGCTATTGCTTTCCTTATCTTATCAGTCATCCTGAATCTTGGCACAAAAGCACCGTGTTTATTACACACAGACCAAATATTAACGTTTCCTTCGCCTTGGCGCCCTTCTATGCCGTCCTGCTGCTTTTGGTGTTGCTGCGCTGCTTCGCGCGGTAAGTGCGAGCAAGCCACCTATGAAGGCCAGGCCGGTGCCTATGTAGCCTGCGTTTATGGCGTATTGCGGTACTGCACCAATTGAACTGTAAAAATAAGAGTAGGTGCTCACAAGGTATGCAAATTCGGTCACTTCATATGCAAGAAGTGCTGTGACCATGGAAATAATCGCCCACCTTCCTGTTATCTCCTTTGATTTGCTTGGCACATGATATGCTGACGCAAATAGGACCAAGACAAGTATGAATCCGAAGATTGAGAAGTCCAGGCCATTCTTGGAGCACTCCTGTACTGAACCGTACGGTGCGCAGCTTTTGGAAAGCGCTGACTGCTGTGAGTAGAAAACCACACTCATAAGCAGCACCAGAAGAGCTGCAGCGAATATCATCAGTGCAGCCAGTTGTCTCCGGTTCATAAACACCAGTTTACCTCTATCTGTGCTTATGTTAATAAACTTAGCGCATTATGTAGCTTGTGCAGCCAGCTTCGACTTTTCAATCTCAAGCACTCTTGCGAGCTGGTCCTTGTCGGAAAGGGAGACTTTTTCTGATATAATCTCAAGGTGCTGCACGTTGCATCTCCTCTCCTTGGGCCGCACAGAGCTTATGATCTTCACGAAATTGCCGTCAATAACCTTGGTTATGACTGCCATGCTGCCTGCGTCCCTTCCTAGCCTCTTCACGCATACTCTTCCTTCTTCTATCAGTGCCATGTGATCAACTCTTTGTTTTTATCCTTGCAAGCGCTATTATAAGGTCTGCCGATTGCGAAATCGACAGCCTGTCAGTGTTTATGTCGACGTCGAATATCCTTCTGTTGTCAAGATCTATATTATAAATCTTCTTGTATCTCTTCCTGTTCAGGTCGTCCTTGTCCATCACATACTTCCTTACATGTTTCAGGGGCTTGCCGCCCAGCTCCTTTATTTTCCTATTTATCCTGGTGTCGAGGCTTGCATGAAGCCATACCTTCACAGTTGCATCCTTTATCAGCCACGGGCCAAGCCATGTGGTTACTACGCAATCGCCCTCCCTAGCCTCCTTGATTATCTCTTGGTCGAATGACTTCTCGAATGAAGGCTTTGCATCCTTCGTGAACTTGAGGAGATCGGTGCCCGCATTAACGAACTTCTTATGTGTCATTGATACGTGTTTTATCCTGAGCTTCTTGGCGATCTTGTCCCCTATCGTGGATTTGCCTGATCCAGTAAGGCCAGATATCGCTATTATCATGCTGACAACTTCTCTTTAGTGGGATATCATCTGCAGCACGAAGGCCCTGTCAACTATGCTTATGTCATTTAGCTTCATTTCACCATGTTCTATCCTACTTGCCAGTTTTATAACATTGCTGGCGCATGACGAGCACAGCACGCCACCGAATTTCCTTGAATTTGTAGCAGTGCTCTTGCTTCTTGTGGTCTTCTGTATTCCGTTGAGCTCGCTCCTGCATATCGCGCAGTGTGGCAGGGAGTTGCTCTTCCTCCTGTAGTGCACTACATGCCTGTTCTTTGGGGTGACCCTGTCGAGCCTCCTGAAGCTGTTGGATCTATGCATTGGTTTTGGCAAATTAACACCTCATTGAGCAGGGCTTGCTGACGCCTGCTGCTGCCTCTTCGCCGTGACCCTCTCGTATGCTCCAAGCACTATTGTGCTTAACAACCCGAGCACGAATGACACGGCTATGAAGAAGGTAGTATACGGAACTGTGTATGAGAGCACCGTGACCTTTGGCGCTGATGGAAACGCCATTGGCAGCGCAACGTAAAAGAGCGCAAAGAATATTGGCAGTATTATGAGCGTAGGCTTTATCTGGTGCCTCATGCTCTCTGATGCGAGCGCGGTTATCTCCTTCTGCTTAGTGGCGAGAACCTCCTTCTCGACGTTGGATCCTATGGCTCTAAGTTCCTTCATCTTCGAGTCCATCTCCTTCTTGATCTCCTTTATGCGCTTGTAGTTGGCTAGTTTCCTCTGCACGAACACAGAGAAGGACACATAAGCTACCGCTATGAGTATAAGCTCAATTATAAAGATGTTCACATTCATCCTCCTATTATTTCCTTTGTTATCCTGCCAACTTCCGCAGCTGCCTCATCCTGCTTTCCTTCCTGATTATATATTATGTATATTGGTATATTTAAATATACCGCAAACGTCGAAATTATCGATATGTTGACACTTCGCCATTCGTCGATCTCGGCCAGGGTGTCATACGCCCTCTTCCTAGAGTGATCGTTGAGGCTCCTTTCGAGCACCTCCTCTGATGTAGCATCTATGTATATTATTGCGCTTATCCTAATCTTCTGAAGCTCGTCTATGGAGAAGCCCGGCCTGTACCTCCTGCCCTGCTTGACCGATGCGTGCGTGTCTATTATGGCGTCCTCCTTTGAGTCTATTATCTTCTGCATTATTGCGTTCCTTATTTCTATGGTGGTCTTGTCGGAAAGG
>JAJYVC010000022.1 GCA_021792235.1 Microcaldota archaeon | reverse complement strand
ATATTCTGGCAGGATATATGCGGTTAACAAGAATGCTGCCCAGGAGATAATGGGCATAAAGACGTACAGCAGCGTGCTCGACATAAAAGACAGTATAGACCTGGCCGTGATATCCATACCCGCACCGTTCGTTCCAGAAGCGCTCGAGGAGTGCGGCAAGGCCAAGGTGAAGACCGTAGTGGTTGTCAGCGGAGGCTTCTCTGAAATAGGCAATGATGGGCTGCAGGCCCAGCTTGTAAGTATAGCAGATAAATACAATATGCCTACCCTCGGGCCAAACTGCCTCGGGGTAATGGATCCTAGGTCAAGGGTGGATACTCTCTTCCTGCCAACCTTCAAGCTTAGCAGGCCTTCAATAGGCGGAGTTAGCTTTGTATGCCAGAGCGGTGCAGTTGGCAGCACCGTTCTTGATATGATCTCTGGCGAGGGCTTCGGCCTCTCCAAATTCGTGTCATATGGCAATGCGGCGCACATAGATGAGGTCGATATACTCGAATACCTGATGAACGATCCCGAGACCAAGGTCATCCTGATGTACATAGAGGGTATAAAGAGAGGCACGGAGTTCATTAATATCGCTAAGAAGATAACCAAGATCAAGCCCATAGTGGTACTCAAGGCTGGCAGGACCGCCGCAGGCACCGCGGCTGCCATGTCTCACACTGCGGCTCTTGCTGGAAACTACGAGGCCCACGAGGCTCTCTTCAGGCAGTACGGATTTACAATAGCCGAGGATATCAGTGACCTGATACATTATGCGAAGATACTCAGCAGCGAGCCGCTACCAAAGGGCGGCAAAGTGGCAGTGATCACAAACGGCGGAGGAGCTGGGGTTTTAGTTGCAGATGCCATAGGAGTTTCCGGCCACCTTCAACTCGCAGAGCTTTCCGATAAGGGAAAGCTGGCCCTGAAGAAAGTCATGCCTCCTTTAGTAAACACGCGCATACCACTCGATCTTGCCGGTGATGCCGATGAAAAAAGGTACGGCGACGCCATGTCCATACTAAGCGCAGAGGCCGGCATAGATATGTTCCTTGTGATAGCCCTTTTCCAGACTCCTGGCGCTGACTCCAGAGTCGCCGCAAAGCTTATAAGCTTCAAGGAGAAGACCGACAAGCCCATGATAGTCCTGAGCATAGGCGCAGATTATACTAGGATGCACAAGATAATGATGGAGAGTGCTGGCTTGCCCGTGTATGATTCTCCTGATTCCGCAGTCAGGTCACTTGTAGAACTGCTCAAATATTCCGAATACATCAGCAGGAAATAGGTCAGCCCGAAAGTGCGTCAAGGGCCTTGCCCAAAACCTTGTCCTTAGACGAGTCAGATCCAAGCAGATCAAGGAGCTCCGCAGGCCCAATCTTTCCAGTGCGTATACCTGCCGCACGCGCTTTTTCAAGGAATATGCTCATACCGTAATCTCTTACCGACATCCTCTCGAATACAACCTGGTCAGAGGCAAGTGCCTCCCTCACAGTATCTCCGGATATTCCATTCCTAGATATCTCCACAATTGCAGATCCCGCGTACCTCCTAGGTATATCGTTCAACTCCATGTCGAAGTCGTGCGACTTCTTCCGCGCTCCTTCTACCATGACTCTTATGACAGGAATACCATCCCCCTCTCTTATTGCCTCGTCTATCTTCAAGCGTATATGGTCTATCTGATCAGCCCCGGCGATATCCGCAGCGTTTATCTTAAGCAACACAAATCGCCTAGATCTTATCTCTATGAATTCGTATCTTGATGTTTTTGTATCGAATACAAAGAAGCCCTTCCCACCCTGCTCTCCTGCCTTAAGCTGCGTAAGCACCGTGCTTCCCGGTATAAGAAGCTTCTTCCCGTGTACATCTGCCTCAACCCTGTTGTGTATATGGCCGCTTACATACAGGTCAAATCCCTTAGGCAGCTCATCATATCGCATGAAATCCTTGTTGAATGGCAGGAGCTCATACAGCGACTCATGAAACATGAACACGTTGAATACACCTTCAATAGGCGCTGGCGCCTCTTTCTGCACCACCTGTCTGAACCTGTCGTCAGCGATGCCTCCAATCCCCCTGACTGCAACCTTCTCGCCGCCGCATTCAACCACCGCTGTGGCATTGCTTATGTCAACAACAAGCCCTGCTAGGCCCAGTATATCCACCGGATCAGCTGCATCCTGCGCCCTACGCTCATGCGTTCCTGGAATGGCTATTATCGGCAGCGTTGTGTAGAAGCTTCCCTCTCCCTTGAAATCCACTACCTTAGCATTCCATTTCCTGCAGGAAAGGTTCCTGAAAAGGTTTATCGCTTCAGCGATCACATCGGGTCTAGGCGACCTGTTGTCGAATATGTCGCCAGGTATTATCATCATGTCAGAAACCTCTGCGGCCTTCCTCAGCGCTTCCTCTGCCTGTCTGTATGCGTCATCCCTGAATCTTTCATACCCAAGATGGAAATCGGACAGTATTGAAATCCTCACAGGACCGCCTCCTTCGAAAGAGTCTTCTCTATGCTCTCCTTTATCTTCTCAGGAGGGTAAGCCAGCTTTATTAGCTTTGTATGTCCCCGAATACCCTTCCCTGATTCATAAGATGTTATTATGCCCTGCATGTCTAGGTCCGAAACGAACTTCCTGTACCACCTAGAGCTCTTCGGCTCCTTCTGCAGGGAGTTAGACACAGAAACGTACTTGTCGTATATGTCTCCGCTGAACAGGTAAACGTCTCCGGAATCGCTTAGTCTCTTGTAACGGCTTCCCTGTAGCGAAAGCAACGCTATAGCGTACACGATGAGCTTCTGATGCTCCGGAAGCGTGTTAATTACTTCATATGCAATCTCCTCCTCGGCATACTTTGCGGCTTCGGTCACCTCATTTGTAGTAACCAAGACTAGTCCCTTCTCTTCTGAGAGCTCCCCCGCCCTGGTTATTATCTTGAGCGCAAGCCTTGCATCGCCGCTGTCCTTTGCTGCAAGTGCTGCGGCAAGGTTAACAGCAGCCTGGTCCACGACTCCTTTCCTGAATCCTTCGATCACGCGTTCCCTTATTATCTGTGCAAGTTCTGTGGAGTTGTATGGCGGGAACGCCAGCTCATTCTCATCCAGGGTAGAGAGGCTCCTAGGGTCAAGCACCTCCTTGAAGCTTACTTTGTTGGATATGCCTACTATAGTTATTCCACCGGCCTTTATGTCGCTGTTGGCTCTAGTCAAAGTGTATATAAGATCATCAAGATCCTTAACAACATCTATCTCGTCAAGCACTACAACGAGTATCTTGCCATCCTCCTCTATCCAGCTTATAACTCTCTCATAGATATCAACTATTCCATATCCCCGCTTTGCGTAAAGTGGCAGGTAATCGCTTACTATCTTGTGCAGTATCCTGTACCTTGAGTTGTACACTCTGCAGTTTATGTAGGATATCCTAGCCTTTGAGATCGGCAGGTTCTTTATCTTCTCTATAACGCTCTTTATGCATGAGGTCTTTCCGGTGCCGGTCTTCCCGTATACGAACAGGTTCCTTCCGCGCTCGCCCTTGAGCGACGGCGTCATGTATTTCGCTATCTCCTGCATCTGCCTGTCCCTGAAAAGGAGGTTGTGTGGTATGTAATGCGGGGAGAGTACCTCGCGGTTCGAGAAGATTCTTGATTCCTTGAATATATCATCGAAAAGCTCGGGCACGCCACCACCACGTCAACCTGTTATTTTCTTGGCCATCCTTATAAATTCTTCCCTTATCTTGGAGTCTTCATCGACAGGCACAACGCCCCTATCGCTCATCTCGCTGAATTTGCCATTGTATTTTATGACGCCAACAACATCACATTTCATGGCTCCAGACACCTCTGCAGCACCCTTCGGAACCCCATCAGACATCGTCTCCACCACGCCAAGCGTAGCAACGCCAAGCCTCTTCGCCATCATCCCAGACCTTATGGTATTTATTGCCGCAATGTGCTGCGGTGTAGTCACCAGTAAGAATCCGTCAAGGTCCAGGAGCTGTATTATGGATAGCGGCGCGTCGCTTGTTCCAGGGCTCAGGTCTATTATCAGGTAATCTAGGTCTCCCCACTCGGCATTGTCCAAGAACTCCAGTATCATCTTGCCTATCATCGGCCCACGCCATATTATTGGCTTCTTCTCGTCGTCTACGAACATCGCAGTTGAGAGGACCTTCACACCGTCCTTGTCAACAGGCTTCAGAGGATACTCGTCCGGGAAAGTACCTGTGATGCCGAGGAACAGGGCAAGGTTCGGGCAGTCTACATCGGCGTCCAGCAGCCCCACTTTGAAGCCCATTGACTTAAGGGCAAATGCCAAGTTAACCGAAACTGTAGTCTTCCCAACGCCGCCCTTGGCACTGTACACCCCGATTTTATGCTTTATGTTCGAAAGCTTCTCCTTCAGCGCCTTCCTTTGCTCTATGACCTTAAGTATAGATGGATGCATGGCTTTCGGTATCTGTTGTTCGCCAGTAGGTGTCTCTTCAACCATAAAATCACTAGGAATTAGATATGCGCATAAAAGCTAATAGGCAGTTAACTACTATTATAATTTTTGCAGAAAGATTATATATAAGGAGTAAACTAACGATAGCTGAGTCTATGGTAATCAAAGCACAGCAAAGTAAATCCAGAGGCCCTAGCGCAGAGAAGCTGGCAGAAATGTGCGAGAATCTTATGAGGCTCGTCGGGCAGATCACGAGCGTGACCAGATTCATATACAACCAGACCGGAGATGAGGAGTTCGTGCTCGCAGTGTCTGATAGATTCTCTATGATGTCCTTCAGGATCGACAAGTTCTCACTTGACATACAGTTTCATGTAAAGCCTTCGGCAGACCCATCCCTTATCGAGACACTTAGGAGGTCAATAGATCAGGATGAGGAGGCAGCTGAGAGGAAGATGCTAGATCATATGCCAGCAGACAACAAGAACGTCATGGACTATCTCGACGGCACGGATAAGCTGGTGCAGGACGTGATCAGGGAATCAAGCAAGTATGCCAATGCCAATCCAAAGCAAAAGGGAGAAAGTCTGGCAGATGCACTAGGCACCCTCGCATATGTGCTAAAGTCAAACGCCGAGGAGCTCGATGAGCTTGTCAATCCAAGCGGCGGCTTCGGCTTCATGTAAGGCCGCCTGCGCTTACCATGCTGCCCTCAGCACCGCCAAAGTTTAAATATCTGTCAAATTTCAAATATATGTGATATCATGGTGCTTCAGAGCCTTAGGCTATCCTTGGGCATGCCGTCTACTCACGTCCCAAGGGCCGAAACAAAGCTTGCTAGGGACAGCCACTTGCTTGAGGACACAACCGCCCATCTTGCATCCATGGCAACGTATCTGGCACAGAACCTGGGAGAGGAAGAAACTGCCAGGGCCATATCAAAGAAGCTTGCAGACATGTCATATGAGCTTAAGAAGGTCTTTACGGATCTCTCACTTGGTTATGTCACCGAGAATGACAGGATGGAGCTGCTCCTAAAGTCCGTGCGCCTGGACATGCTCCCAGAACCTTCCATAGATGCCGTATCAAAGGAGAGCACTGACCTCATCAAGAAGGTGGATATAATCCGCACCAGGGTAGACTCTCTTGTGTCCAATCTCTATGAACGCAGGCAGAAACGTGATCCTGCAAAAATGGGCTATTTGATGAAGTCAGTCTCGTCCCTGGCTTCAAGAATAGATGAAATGGTAGAGCAGATCAACTACAGCATAGACGGCGGAGAGGCAGAGGATTACTAAAAGCAAAAGTATATAATTATAATCAAACTATATATCATCAGATTTCTCTAATTATAAAGGTGTAATTTGTGTACCCAAACGTACAAGCTTATGACAGGGGCGTAATGTTCAATCCTGACGGCAGGCTGTTTCAGGTTGAATATGCAAAGGAGGCGGTCAGGAAGGGGGCCACTTCAATAGGGCTTACCACCAAGGACTCAGTGATCTTCGTTGCTCACAAGAACATAGGCAGCGAGCCGCTCGCAGTGTCATCGACGATACAGAAGGTATTCAGAGTGGATTCGCGTATAGGTGCTACATACAGCGGTATGGTTGCCGACGGCCTGCACATAATAGACGCTTCAAGGTCGCAGGCACAGAACCACAAGCTTGTCTACGACGATGTCAAGTCGATAGAGTCTCTTGCAAAGAACATATCGGCATACATGATGCAAGCGACCCAATTCGGAGGCATGAGGCCGTATGCCGTATCTCTTCTTCTGGGTGGCATAGATGACGCCCCAAGACTGTACGAGATTGAGCCAGGAGCATCATTCCTGGGATACAAGGCAGATGCAATAGGCAGCGGGAAGAAGGTGGCTACAGAGATGTTGCTCAAGGACTACAAGGACGACATGGATCTTCAGGATGCAATAGGTCTCGGCCTGAAGATAATAAAGAAGATAAGCGAGACGCCGATAACTGAGGATAATCTGGACATAGGGTACATCCAGGATGGCAAGGACTTCCTGATACTCTCCCCAGAAAAGCTCAGGTCATATCTCTGATTTTCCACAGTGAACCAAATGTCGAAGACAGTTATAGCAAAGTATTCTGCAGGAGGGGAGCATTTCGAGATATTCGTTGATTCTGATCTTGCATACGATTACATAACCGGCAAGCGTACGGATGCCATGTCGGTGCTCACTGTAGATGAGGTATTCACTGACGCAAACAAGGGAGAGAAGCCCAGCCAGGATAAGCTCAAGAAGGTCTTCGGGGCCGTTGATCTCCCCAAGATAATCGAATACATACTAAAGCACGGGAACGTACCAATAACAACAGAACAGCACCGCAAGCTTACCGAGGAGAAGAGGAAACAGATAGTGCAGATAATAGCAAGGAACTCCATAGATCCCAAGACTGGCGCTCCCCACCCAATGCAGAGGATAGAGAACGCTATGCAGACTGCCAAAGTCACAATAGACCCAATGAAAGGTGCCAACGAGCAGGTCGATGCAGTAGTAAAGAAGATAAATATGCTGCTTCCAATTAAATTCGCTACAGCTAAGCTGGAGGTGACAATACCTCCAGAATACGCGAACAGGAGCTTCGGGCTGCTTAAGCAGTACGGAATGAAATCAGAGGAGTGGCAATCAGACGGTTCGCTCAAGGCTGTGCTGGAATTTCCAGCGGGCCTGCAGAGCGAATTCTTCGAGAAGCTCAACAACTTCACTAAAGGTAGCGCAACGACCAAAAACTTGGTGTGATAATGCAGAGAATAGTTGTTCCGGGAGAAAAGATAGCAGGCGCCCAGATAAGGATAGAGAACACCATATCTGACAAGAACGGCACCTACGCATGTGTTATAGGTTACTTTGACGAAGAAAGGAAGATGCTCATGCCTCTCGAGGGCCTATGGCAGCCAAGGCCCGGAGACAATGTGATCGGAGTCGTAGAGGAGGACAAGGGCACCATGTACATAATAAACATAAATGCTCCATACAAAGCCCTGGCACTCTCAAAATTCGTTGACGCGGAGCTTGCTCCAGGCGACATAATCACAGCTTCCGTGAAGCAGCTTGAGCGCGGCGGGACTGTGATGCTCCTCAGGCTTACAAAGCTCGAGGGCGGCAAGCTAATGTCGGTGAGCCCGTCGAGAATACCGCGGATAATAGGCAAGGGAAATTCGATGCTTAAGCAGATAACTGATGGAACAGGCACTAAAATGGTAATAGGCCTAAACGGGCTCATATGGATGCGCGGAGGCAAGGTAGATCTAGCAACTAATGCTATACTTAAGATAGTTGAGGAAGCCCACACGGCAGGCCTCACAGAGAGGATAAAGAACCTGCTTTCAGGAAACAAGGTGCAATAATGGGAGGCGGAGAGAAACCGGAATTGATGATAAATGGGAAGAGGCTTGATGGCAGGCTTGCTGACCAGCTTAGGCCAATAAAGATTGAGGTCGGTGCTGTAAAGAACGCCGTAGGCTCGTCATACATAGAGTGGGGCAACAACAAGATACTTGCCGCAGTGTATGGTCCAAAAGAGGCTCTGCCCAAGCACGTGCAGAATCCCGAGAAGGCAATAATAAAGTGCAGGTACCAGATGTCGCCTTTCTCATCCCTTGAGGACCATGGCAGGACGGGACCTAACAGGAGGTCCACGGAGATATCAAAGGTCACCAGGGAGGTATTTGAGAATGTAGTGCTGGTAGAGCAGTTCCCAGGAAGCGAGATAGACCTGTACATAGAGGTGCTGCAGGCGGATGGGGGCACACGTGCTGCAGGTATAACGGCGGCTTCTGTGGCCCTTGCAGCTTCAGGCATACCAATGACAGATATACCTTTTGCCGTTTCCGTTGGCAAGGTGGGCACAGACCTGATACTCGACCTCAACAAGATTGAGGACAACTACTCTGATGCAGACATGCCTATAGCTATAGGCCCAAGGACAGGAGAGCTCCTCCTGCTCCAGATGGATGGAATCCTTACAAGGGAGGAGGTAAAGCGCGGAGTAGAAATGGTGAAGAAGGCAGGCGAATCGATATCAAAGTTGCAGAGCGATGCGCTCAAGGCCTCCTACGAGAAGACGATTCAAAAATACCAAAAGTGATTTTCATGCAGATAAGAACAGTATCTGGAGACTACATAAAGGACCTTCTTGCGTCAGGGGCGCGAGAGGATGCAAGGGACATGCTTGACTACAGGAAGATATCCATCGCGCCAGGCACAATGCCTAACGCGGAGGGATCCGCAGAAGTAACTTTCGGCTACACGAAGGTACTTGCAGGAGTGAAGATATGTGTCGGGTCACCAATGCCGGACAAGCCCGATGAAGGGAATTTAATAACCTCGGCAGAACTGCTTCCTCTAGCATCTGAATTATTTGAAACCGGCCCACCGAGCCCCGAAGCTGTGGAGCTTGCAAGGGTAATCGACAGGGGCATAAGGGCATCCGGCATGATAGATACAAAGGCGCTATTCATAGCCGAGGAGAAGGTTTGGGATCTATTCATAGACATATACATACTTAATTACGACGGAAACCTCTTTGACGCAGGAACGCTCGCCGCGGTAGCCGCACTGTCAACGGCGCGCATGCCGAAATACGAGGACGAGAAGGTGATAAGAGAGGGAAACCTCGGAAGGCTCAAGACAAACAATCTTGTGACATCCTGCACCTTCGCCAAGATAGCTGAGAACACGGTGCTCGACCCAGATAGCAACGAGGAGGCGTCAATGGACGGCAGGCTCACCATAGCCAACGACGAGAATGCTGTGAGGGCGATGCAGAAAGGCCTCATGGGAGGATTCTCACCGAAAGAATTAGAAAGCCTTATCGACATAACGTTTGATAAGTCAAAGGAACTGCGGGGTCATGTGGCCCGCGCGAAGGGTGATTGAAAATGGCAAACTTCAATGTAAGATATGGGGTAAGCATAAGGAAGAGATATCTTGCCGTGTCCGCAGACAAGAAGAAGAGATACAGGTGCGACATGTGCGGGAAGGTCGCGGTTAAGAGGGTAAGAAACGGCATATGGCAGTGCAGGCACTGCGACGCCACATTCGCCGGCGGGGCATACACATTCAAGACAACCGCTGGGGAAACCGTGAGCAGGCTGCTGAATAGGTAAGCGCATGACCAGAATAACATATTCCCCTACAGAAGAGCTTGTGATACACGAGATAGTGGAGATAGGCAAAGACGACCTGATGAGGGAGAGGGTCACTCCAGCAGGCACCATACCTTTATACTGGGTCAATGGAATACTTTTCAGTTTCACCTCACTGCCAATGACTGACGACGTCACTAAGGATTACTTGAGAGGAAAGATACATTGGTTAGAGGTGCACTACGCCAGGATGGACAAGTATGTGCCTGTGATCTCACTTGACGAGGAGGAATTCAAGCAGAAGATGAACATACGCGTGATAGACACTAGCTTTTCCCCCATACACAAGGAATTCTCCAACTGGCTCAAGTCGAATATTAAAAACAAGTGATATGATGTCATACGTGTGCCTGCACTGCGGCAAAGAGGCAAAGTCCCTAGATAAGTTCATAAGGTGTCAGTACTGCGGCTACAGGGTCCTTGCAAAGAAGAGATCCTCCCTCACAAAGGAAGTATCTACTGACTAAGTCAGGTCTTAGTCACTCCTCCGATTCGCTTACCACTATCGTTTCAGACACTTTCCTTACTCTCTTGAAGGATACACTGTTCTTCATGAAGTCGGTTCGCAGATTGCTGCTCCTTATCAAGTTATCAGGATTGTCGAGCAGCAGGTGCGACACCTCTCCTTTGTCCATGTTAAGCATAACCCCTCTTACTTCGCCGAGCATCCTTCCACCAAGAGTCAGTATCTTCTTGTTGTAGAGCTCAGATACGTTAACGGTCATTTAATCACTCAATCTTTACCCTGCTTATCTTCTTGGAAGCAAAAATTCTTATTATATACTCCTGGAGAAGCCTGACAGACGCTTCCCTATCGCCATCGATCTGCTCAAGCTCCTCCTTATCGAACAGGCTGCTCTTGCTCTGAACTAGCAAGGCCAAGTATTCATCGGTAAGCGAATAGTGGCTCTTTCCGCACTGCCCGCATGCAAAAAGCGGGATAACTGGCACGCTGCGTATCTCAGAGGGTCTCACAGCATCAAGAGACCTCCTCAGACCCACGCTTCCACACGCCGAACACCTAGCGTTTATGACAATCCCCCTGTAGCCTCCAGCCTTCACAGGCCTGCAATCACAAACTCCGATATATCTTGACAGCTCAGCGCAATTGTCTTTGCCTTCTACATAAACCTGGTTTACAACCTCTGAGTTAATGTTGAATTCTGTTATGAGGACCCCTCCCGCCGTCTTTTCTGATAGGCAGAACCTCTGCACGCCGCCCTTCCTATACTCTCCCGTCAGTATCCTCCCATCAGGGCTACCATAAAAATCTACATCCATCAGCGCCTACCTCTCGCCACATATTCGCGTATATCCTTTTTCGTGACCTTATCTCCCCTTCTCTTTGCATTGCTTACCGCGAAATCGGATATGCGCTTCGCCTCGGCCTCAAGTATCTTGGCTATCTCGTCAGCACCGCCATTCGTCACGCTTACATCGAAGTGCCTCTTTATCAGCTTCTTTATAGAATCCCTTGATATCTTACCCATTCAAATCAGCACTCAAGATCGTCATCACTCATCAGACAAGTTCTCGGTCATCACGATAATAACTGCCCGATAAGATATAAAAAACAGCAGCGCACAGCTCACTTGACCTTGTCAAAAAGAATCTCCGTGCTTCCTATCTCAAACTTCTTGACTAGCTTCTTCGCCCCATCAAATCCCGAGGGCTTCTCGCCAAGGTAGCCCAGAAGCCTCTCCGAGGCATAAGGCATGAAAGGATTCAGAAGTATGCCTAGCGTCCTGCAGATGTTTGCGCACACGAAAAGCACCTCGCGTGCCGCTTCATCGTCCTCCTTGAGAAGCTTCCATGGCTCATTCTCCTGGAAGTACTTGTTCCCAGCGCTAGATATCTCCAGTACCTTGAGGAGCGCCAAGTTCAGATGCCCTAGGTCCATCAACTTCTTCGCATCATCAACCATCCCGTTTATCCTCAGAACTAGGAGCCTGCCTTCCTCGAGCCTCGGCTCCTCTATCACTCCCCCCAATCTGGAATGTATGAACGTAAGGGTCCTGTTCACAAAGTTGCCTATGTTGCCAACGAGCTCGTTGTTTATCACCTCCCCCAGAGCCTTCTCAGAGAAGTCGCCATCTTGGAATGTCGATATCTCCTTTATCAGGTAATACCTGAGCTGATCCGCCCCATACTTGTCAAGTTCAAGCACAGGATCCACGACATTACCTATGCTCTTGCTCATCTTCTGACCGCCGACCGTCACGTATCCATGTATGAATAAGGATTTGGGAAGTGCGATTCCAGCAGAAAGCAGCATGGCAGGCCAGTATACCGCATGAAACCTGACTATTCCCTTGCCTATTACGTGCATGTCAGCGGGCCAGAGCCTCTCGAACTTCCCACTGTTCGAAATGAATCCTGCACCAGTGAGATAGCTTCCCAGCGCATCAAACCACACATACATTATCTGGCTTGTGTCTCCGGGCACAGGCACACCCCACCCATGCGACCTCTTAACAGAACGCGATATGCTGAAATCTGAAAGCCCAGAATTTATGAAATTGAGTATTTCGGAGAGCCTTGAGGCAGGCGTAATCACCATCTCGCCGCTCTCCAGCAGCTTGGCCAGCCTTTCCTGGTACCTTGAAAGCCTGAAGAAATAATTCTCTTCTTCTACCAGTTCCGGCTTGCTCCTGTGCTCAGGACAAAGCCCGTTATCCAGTTCGTCCTCTGTATAAAAGAGCTCACAGCCCACGCAGTAGAGGCCGCGGTATTTCTTCTTGTATATATCTCCCCTGTCGCTGCACGACTTCCACAGGAATTCGGCGACCTTCCCATGTCCAGCATCTACCGAAGTTCTGACGAATGCGTCGTAGGAAAGTCCGATCTTGTCAACGAGTTCTCTGAACGCCGCAGAATTCCTTTCACAAAAGGAGCCCGTGTCCAGTCCGAGCTTCTCTGCGGCAAGTACGTTCTTCAGGCTGTTCTCATCCGTTCCAGTAACCAGATATGTCTCATATCCCTCAAGTTTCCTGTACCTTGCAATTACGTCTGCCTGTGCAAACTCCAGGGCATGTCCAATGTGGGGCCTAGCATTCACGTATGGTATTGAAGTAGTAACATAGAATTTAGGCAACCACACACCGCACCAAAGCTCACTTCCACTATTCTATTATTTAGAGATAATTTTTATATTGTTCGTAGGAGGGTATAAGGGTTTACTGATAGTGATAGCAATGGAGAGCCTTGACGCCGTATCCTCAAGCCAGATTGAAGACAAATTCACAGAGTTCTTCAACTCTTATTACATAGACCAGATAAACGAGATGTACATAAGCTATCCTAAAAGAAGGAGTGTATTAGTGGACCTCAAGGATCTCGAGCGCTACGATATAGACCTCGCCACCGAACTGTCTGCCAATCCGGATCTAATACTTCCTGTGGCCAATTCTGCAATGGCCAAGCTAAGCCCGAACCCCAGCCTGAAGGAACCAGTATATGCAAGATTCTTCGGCTCTGAGACCCACATGCCCCTGATTCAGGACGTGGGGTCAGAGCACATAAACAAGATGCTCACACTGGATTCGCTTGTAGTCAAGAGGTCCGAGATAATCCCTCGCGTCCAGCTGGCTAAATTCAAGTGCTCTTTCTGCGGAACCACCCTTGAGGAGAAGGTCGACCGCAACGAGCTCCCAGAAGTATGCCCACAGTGCAAGCGAAGGGCTCTCAAGCAGCTCAACAGCGAATCCAAGTTCATAAACATGCAGAGGCTCGCAGTCCAGGATCCTCTCGAGAGGCTCAGGGGCAGTACTCCGACATGGCACCTCGAAGTGGTGGTCGACGACGACCTTGTCAATACCATAATTCCTGGTGACAGGGTCTCGATAACCGGAATATTGCGTATAAGGCCCAGGAGGACGCCAAAGGGCAAGGAGGACAAGGTACTCTTCACTCCATTCTTCGATACTATATCACTGAAACCAAAGCAGAAGGAGTTCGCCGAGCTGGAGATATCAAACGACGAGCAGCAGATGATAATAGAGATGTCAAAGGATCCTAACGTGTTCGACAAGATATCGAAGTCGATCGCGCCTTCGATATACGGGTACGAGGAGATAAAGAAGGCCCTGGCCCTCCAGCTGTTCGGAGGCACTGCTGACAAGAAACTGATAGATGGCGGCGCAATAAGAAGCGACATACACATAATGCTCATAGGGGATCCCGGAAGCGCAAAGACAAGGCTGCTCCAGGCCGTCACCGCTATAGTCCCAAAAGGGATCTACGTGAGCGGCAAGTCAACTACCTCTGCCGGTCTTACCGCGTCTGCAGAGAGGGACGAGTTCTCCGAGGGAGGATGGACGCTAAAGGCAGGAGCATTGGTTCTGGGGTCTGGCGGAGAGGTGAGCATAGACGAATTCGACAAGATAAGCGAGGAGGACAAGTCCTCGCTCCTCGAGGCCCTAGAGTCGCAGACGATAAGCGTGGCAAAGGCGGGCATAGTGGCAAGGTTCTCGGCAAAGACCTCTGTCCTCGCCGCTGCGAATCCGAAGTTCGGAAGATTCGACAAGAGCGCCTATCCCGCAGACCAGTTCAACATATCTCCCGCGCTGCTTTCAAGGTTTGACTTGATATTCCCGATACAGGACATATTGGACAAGGAGCAGGACAAGTCGATAGCGCGCCACATACTCTCTCAGCACGAGGCGGCAGGAGCAGAGGTTTCAGGAGCAACAGACTACGAGAAGGTCCAGCAACCTCCAATCACGGCTGACATACTTAGGAAATACATAGCATACGCCAAGAAGAACGTAACGCCAAGGCTGACCCCAGAGGCAAGCAAGAGGATAGAAGACTATTACATAGGCCTGCGAGGCATGGGCATCAAGCAGGGCGCAACCCCGATAACCCCAAGGCAGATAGAAGGGCTTGTCAGGATGGCCGAGGCAAGCACGAAGTCAAGGCTTTCGAACAGGATAGAGGTAAGGGACGCTGAGCTTGCAATATACCTCTTTGAGTACATGTTCAAGACTCTGGCAGTAGATAGTGCCGGAAGGCTTGACATAGACCGCATAATGACCGGATTCCCCAAGGAGAAGGTCAGCAAGATAAACACCATAATGTCCATAGTCAAGAAGCTTGACGAAGGTGACGGCGTAGCAATAGTAAAGATTCTTGACGAGGCGGAGAGCCAGGGAGTGAAGCGTGAGGAAACCACAAGGTATGTCAGCGAACTGGAGAGGAGTGGAGACCTATATACGCCAAGGGCAGGAGTGATTAAGATAGTTAAACGCGAAGAGGAATAATGGTGTTTGGCTGGACAGGAAGATAGAGAACAGGCAGCTGGTAAACATAATCACGCTTTTCCTCGTGGTCCAGTTCGGCGGCCTGCTAATAGCCATATTCACTACACCAACGATACAGTTGTACGTCCAAAGCGGATACACAGAAATGAATTCGCTAGAAGCAGCACTGTTTTACCTACTTTATATCGTAGCCGCAGCTGGATTGATACTTCTGCTGATCCGGTACTTTCGCAGGCCCGGCGTCTTCACTTTGATGGAGGCCCTGGTGGTTCTTCTTGCAACCGGTTTCGTGCTATTCGACCTGCTCAACACCGTTTTTCCCAATGCCAATTCACTCTACCTTACGGCAGCCGCAGGCATCATTACCGCTGCGCTGATAATAGCGAAGAACAGGTTCGGTAGGCTCAGGAACTTCATAGCCATAACATCAAGCATAGGCGTTGGCATACTGATAGGGTTCAACGGCTTTTTCCTTGCCTACTTCCTGATGCTCCTGATAGCGGTATACGACTACGTGGCAGTATTCATAACAAAGCACATGATAGCCATGGCAAAGGAGATGTCATCAAGGAATCTGGCCTTCCTTATAGGATCGACCGATGTCGAGGCGCTTCCGAAGAAGTACCTGTCAAGCAGCGATATACGTGAGTTAAAGAAGCAGGAGTCAAAAATCAAGGATCCTCTTGTGAAGGGCCTGGTAAAAGAAGGCGTGTTCCCGGTGGTGTCGCAGGTGCAGCTTGGCACAGGCGATCTTGCGCTTCCACTGATGCTCGCAGTAAGTGCCTACATAAGCTTCTTCAGCTATTTCGCCGCGGTGATGATAGCCGTCGGCTCAGCTGCAGGAATGG
>JAJYVC010000021.1 GCA_021792235.1 Microcaldota archaeon | reverse complement strand
GTGCATGTGTAGGAAACTCACGTCTTATAGCCTTCTTGTAGAACTGACCCTTATCAGTTGCTATCTCTCTTGGCGTTTGAGATATTACTGCCTTAGCCTTCTGAATAATCCCTCTTGCGTCCTTTATGCGTCTAACCTTCGTTATCTGTGTAGCCAGTAGAAACCTCGTCTTGTTATCCATAGCATTCCAGCAATACTCGTTGTCCTTGCCTATTTGTATTACTTGTTCGTCTATGTGCATTTTCTCGCTTGTTTGTGGTTTGAGTGTATTCGTATATGTATTTATCTTGCCCATAAATCTGTTATTCCAGCGTCTAATCGTTTCATGGTGTAGTTTTAGCCCAAAGGACGTATAGAGCGTATTCTGTATGTCCCTAAGCGAATTGCCTTTGTAATACATATCTAAGGCGAGGCACAGTATTCTTGCATTACCTTTGATGCCTTTTGCAGGGTCAAGGACGAAGTATGAGCTACAGTCCTTACACTTGTATCTCTGCTTAGACCCTGACTTGTTCTTTCGTGTTCCTTTTTGCTTTATGTTTTCGCTCTTGCATGAAGGACACGCCTTTTCTTCCATAATGTCTTCAACCTGAAAGTCATCTATTTCTACCTTGTTCTTTAGCTTCGTGAATAGGATTATGGCGTTAATGTGTTTGCAGTATAGTCACCTATCTTTGCATCTGTTCATATAATCAGGGCAGGTGCAAGAGTAGGCGTCCAAGTGCCTTACCTTGTATTTGGTAGCACCATCAGAGGAAGGTATGAGGTATGTAGTTTCATTGACTTTCTCTGGCACTCTTGTATTAAGGACTTCAGCTCCTCTTTCCTTTCTGGCTTCTGATTCTCCTTTGAGGTCTGCTTGCATATTATCACGTCTTATACTAATACTATGAACAAACAGGTATATATACCTATTGGTAATATACTGCTACTAACGGCTACGACGCTATCTTTATATACCTTATGGTAATATAGTTAAACTATGGCAAAGATAAAAATTGATGGTTATAAGTGCGAGCGTTGCGGTCATATCTGGTTCCCAAGAGAATACACAAAGGATGAGCCTAAAGTATGCCCTAAGTGCAAAAGCCCGTATTGGAATATTCCGAGAAAGAAGAGATAAGATATTAGATTTGGCTTGTTATATAATTGTAAATTCTATCTTCGTTATCTTCACTAAGTGAAGTATATTGTTTGACAACTACATCAGTAAGCTTATCTTTTAAGTCGTCTTGTATTGTCTTGGGTTCTTCATATATTCCTATTGAATTGAATTTAAGGTTCCACTTTTCAAAAGTGAGTAAGTCTATTGTAGCTCGTGCTACTGATAGGTCATTCTGCAATGCAAATACCAAATAGATTTTACCATTTACTTCTAACTTACAATCTACTACATACTTCTTTTGTATATCTTTTTCTGGTGTCCATTCAAATTCTGGTTTGTATTGCTCAAATCTCTTAGTAAAGTAATGCCTAAAGTCTTCAATAAATGTTGATTTTGCACGTTCTCTTGATAGATAAGTTATATCTGTTATCTTCAAAAGGGCTTGAATATAACTGTATAGCGCATTGCCAAATTCATCATTAGGTATTTGTAATTTGAGTTCTCCATCAATCTCAAATACACTAAACATTTTTAGTGTGTCGTCAATAATACTTTTTCTTGTTCCATATTCCAAATCCTTAACGTCTAACATATAGCTTAGATGCATAAAAGTATGAGCTTCGTCTGTTAATGCCCACTTATTATTCTCATTTTTCAAAACTATTACTAAGTGGTCACCATCATCAAATTTGAATGGTGTATTAACTATGTAGCGGTTTAGTCCCTCACTCTCTATTGAAATCTGTTCACATACCTTTTCCTTAAATTCTTTTAATACAGTTTCTATCTTCATAATTACCACTAATTAATTACGGCTTGGTTAAAAGTAAAATGGCAATCTGTCATCATACATTTTAATGCGCCATCCAAATCCGAATATCTATCTGTTACCTGTGCATATCCGTCTTCTTGAAATCCATTTACTTGGTATCTTTCTGTTGCATAATGTATATGAAATGTATTCTTTATCTGTGTCTTTTCAAGGCAATTCGTATGATTATGGCTTTTACCATTGTATCTTCGTATTCTGATTACTTTGTTTGAATTAGCCATACGATAAGCCAATATAACTGAAAAATCAAGCGGGTTCTTTTCATTTTGACGTATTTTCAATATGAAATTTGATTTATTTTCTCCAGTAATTTCTTTGTCATATCGCCTATGTCCCCGTTCATATTTAAATTTGATATCTGCAACTGTAAGCTGTTTATCTATATGTTTTTCTTCGCTAATCAGGGAATCAATTACTCTATCTGCAAGTATAACTCCCAAATAGCTCACTCTTTGTATGACTATCTTAGCCATAGAAGTTTTAAATATTGTTGTTGTAAGCGTCCTAATCACCTATAAAAAGAGGCAGGTGCCGAATGCGACAGTTGTTGTCGGGTGCCGAAAATGCGACAAAACCCTTTTCAGCCAATTCTACCAACTGCCTCATGAGTTTTGTCCAAACGCATCCTGAGTCATGTTTAATAATCCTAATTGGACAGTGAATACTGGTTGAGATGCCGGTTGATGAGAGGTGGCTGAAGCTCGGCAATGCCTCGCAGTTCCTAAATCTCGGGAGCGTAGAGTACAGGGAATATCAGATCAACATAATAGATTCGATACGCAGGAACGGCAACACGCTTGTTGTCCTTCCCACAGGCCTCGGCAAGACATTTATCGGCGCAAGCGTGATGGCCGAAGCCCTCGCATCAGGAAGAAAGGCCATGCTCCTAGCTCCAACCAAGCCCCTTGCGGAGCAGCATTACAGCGTACTGTCAGGAATGATGAATGTACAGGAAGGCGGCATACTCCTGCTTACCGGGTCAATGAACAGAAAATCCAGGTCAGAGCTTGAGAACAGCGCAAGGCTGATAATAGCCACTCCGCAGACCGTTGCCAATGACTTGAAGGCCGGGAACTTCTCTCTCGACGGATTCGGGACAGTAGTGTTCGACGAATGCCACAGAGCCGTCGGCAAGTATGCGTATACGTACATCGCAAACGAATGCACTGTGAGGGACATACTCGTTGTAGGTCTGACTGCCTCTCCAGGCAGCAAGAAGGAGAGGATAAATGCCCTTGTCAGTGCGCTTGGAATAAGGCACATAGAAGCCAGATCGTCTAGTGACAATGATGTTTCAATGTATGTCATGCAGAAGTCAGTGCATGTAGTGTATGTCGATCCAGGCAGCAGAATAAGGGAGATAGCTGATTACATAAAGCCGGAAATGGATTCGAGCATAAGCACGCTCAAGAGCATGGGCCTTCTAAGGTTCAATACTGATTTCATGCCAAAGGGAAGGCTGATAGACCTAGGGAATCAGATAAGCAAGATACAGGCAACAAACTACAGGATGGGTGCAATGGCTGCATATTCCAAGCTGATAAACCTGTCGCACGCGCATGACCTGATACTCACTGAGGGAATAGCGCCATTCTCAAATTATATTGAAGGATTATATGTGCGGGAGAACAGGGGCAGGAGCCTGGAAGCGCTGCTGAGGAGCAGGGGCATGATTGCTGCAAGGGAACGTTCCCTCGCGGCGTTGAAGAAAGGCGAAGAGCATCCGAAGGTTGCCGCAGTGCTCAATGTACTCAGAAACTGCAGAGGCAAGAAGTCAATTGTGTTTGCGCAGTACAGGTCAACAGTGAAGATGCTTTCCGAGTGGATAAACAGTAATGGCATAAGGGCGATGTCATTTGTCGGAAAGAAGGAAGGGGTAACGCAGGAGGCGCAGAAGAAAGTAGTGCAGGACTTCAGGAATGGCGCATTCGAAGTTCTTGTCGCAAGTTCCATAGGCGAGGAGGGTATGGACATTCCCGGAGTCGACACGGTGATATTCTACGAGCCTATACCAAATGAGATAAGGAACATACAGCGTAGGGGCAGGACCGCAAGGTTCTCTTCAGGAAATATATACATAATAGTTGCGAGGGGCACTAAGGACCAAATCTACCTAAGGGTGTCAGAGCAAAGGGAGATGAAGATGATGAACCTTATACACATGGTCAACGCAAGGCTAGCTGCAAATCCTTCTTCCGAGATGCAATCAAGGCTCTGACACGTACTTCAACGACAGGAAGCTTGCGCGCATCAGTCCATCATCGCATTAACGACTGAGGCATGTTCCAAATGAACATACAAAATGCCTGGTTCTGAATAATGGAAACATGACGTCAAAATAGTACAAAAGCTTTATATATTTAAGAAGCGGTAATACTTATGGGGGATGGGGATGGGACAAAAAGCAATAGCTAGAGTGGCTATGTTGCCAGAGGAGGGAAGGCTCTTGGACGTTGCTGGCGGGCTTGAGGAATTTGCTGTAGCATTTCCGGAATCTAGGGATGAAGTGATAAGTCTGATAGAGCAAATTTCCAGTGAGAACGGCGAGTCTTCGAAGCGCCTGAGGGAGGCTGCAGACAGGATAGCTGCCATAGGGATGCTGGAGATATTCTGCGAGAAGTGATGCTGCCTTCAAATCACAACTGTGGCGGTGGATGGGATGCTTGGGCTCTTAGCTCTCTTGATCTAGGATCTCAAGCATCTGCCCCTGTCCAAGTCCTGAAGGGAACTGATCGAACTTCACTATGACAAACGGATCCTCTACAGAAGTTATCACACCAGGCCAGACCTTCTCGCTCTTGTCTACATACTGGACCTTCTTGCCGATAAGGCTCTGCAGGTCAACCTCCTCGTTTGGCGAGGCAGACAGGTGATCTTTGTCCAATGATGTGACTATTGCGTATATCATCCTAACACTAATATCCTCTATCCGCGGCAAGATTTAAAACTGTACCATAAGCCGTGATCTCCCCGCCAGTGCGTTGCAAAGCTTTAATAATCAGGCAACATGATACTAAGCCAATGTCCAGCTTGTTGTTTATCATAATGCTAGCATATACTCTGGTCTGGTTCTCGATAAACATCTACAACATTTTTCCTCTTATCAATTACTACATTGTGGGAAGGCGCAAGGAGGACAAGCCAGACTATGTGCTGCCTAAGGACCTGCCGAGCATATCGATATTGATACCAGCGTATCGCGAAGAGCTTGTTCTAGGGAACTGCATCAGCAGGATATTTGAATCTGACTATCCAACCGAGCTTCTCGACGTCATAATACTAACCGAAAGAGACGACCAAGGCACTATGGCCATAGCCCACGAGCTGTCGAAAAAATACGGAATAAAGCACGTGCAGGTAGAGGAGAGCATAGAGCCCAAGGGAAAACCGCGTGCACTCAACTTCGGATTAAGGCATGTAAGGGGAGACATAGTCGGAGTTATCGACGCAGAGGACATCATTGCCAAGGAGCTGTTCAGGGAAGTCGCACTAATGATGAGCTCAGGCTATGACGCAGTCCAGGGGGTTCTCGACATGGTCAATGACCGCGATGGATATATGAACATGCACCTAAGGGCGGAATATCGGTATTGGTATCACACGTATCTCCCTGCCCTTCAATATTCGAATTTCCCGATACCTCTGGGTGGCACCACCAACTTCTTCAGGAGAAGCGTTCTCAAGGACCTCGAGGGGTGGGATCCGTACAACGTGACTGAAGATTTCGAGCTTGGATTAAGGCTTTATAATGAGCACAAACGCGTTGGCAACATATATGACATGCTGAAGGACCGTAGAGCCCAGAGCATCTTCCGCAACAATTACAAATTTTCTCTGCTTGAATCAGTGACTCAGGAAGAGTCACCAACTACCATGTCAGGGTGGCTGAGGCAGAGGACGAGATGGCAGCGTGGCAAGATACAGACGTTCAGGAAAATCGCGAAGAAGCCACCGCAAGCTGCCACAAGCAAGCTCCATTCCATCATGATGTCTCTTATCCCGCACCTTGGACCGATAAACCTGACAGGCATAGCCTATTCGCTATATATATTTTTCAGTGGCATATCCATTCCAGTATACCTCTATTACATATTCGGATTCAACATGTCCATGATCGCATTCTATTGCGTTGCAAACGCGTACTCATACTTCAACGTAGTTGGCAGGACAAGGAACAGGCGCTTTCTCGGAGCGATATTCATAGGAATAACAACGCCAGTATATTGGGTAATGCAATGGATGGCAGATGTGCGCGCTATCAAGCACGAGTACATAGGGTCAAAAGTATTCTGGGAGAAGACCGATCATTCAGGAGTGCATATGAAAGGATGAGGAGCGCATATGAGGAGATAAGAAGATGCATCTGCAACAAACAGTTAATCACATACCAGCGTAAGGTTTATTAGCACGAGCGCCATAGCGATAATCAGATAGGCCTTAGTGGTTAGATGAATAAGAAGACAATGTACATCTGGGTATTTATCCTAGTGGTGATAGCAGTTGGGGCACTTGCATACATGAACTTCTCCTCGGTAGGCGGAAGCAAGAGCTTCAATGAGCTCATAGGACAGACTGTGCCGCGGTCAGTAGTCTTGGAACTTTCCGTTCCATCAGCTCTAAGCAATAGGTTAGTTGAAGGATCAGCAGCCACACAGACGCCACAGGGTCCAACGGTATTCTACATAAATGCATCACCGCTCATGAACGGAACGAAGCCAGAGATACTGTACATAGGCGCGGAGTACTGCCCGTATTGCGCAATAACTAGGTGGGGTATGATAATAGCAATGTCAAGATTCGGAAACTTCTCCGGCTTACACTATACTGCATCAAATAGTACAGACGTATATCCCAACACCCCAACATTCACTTTCTACAATGCAACATATCAGAGCAATTACATATCTTTCGTCGGAGTTGAGACTACAACTAGGAACAGGTACCAGCCACTTCAGAACCCGACACCGTTCGAGAACAGTCTGTTCTCAACATACGACCCTGGTGGAGGCATACCCTTTATAGATTTCGCAAATCAGACGATTCAGCTAGGCGCCGTAGTAGATCCGGCGGCACTGCAGGGATATTCATGGAGTACGGCAATATCAAACCTTACAGAAACAAACTCATCAGTATCCCAGGCACTTATAGGTGAAGCTGACATAGACACTGCACTCATATGCAAGGCAACCAACATGACCCCCTCAAGTATATGTGCGCAGCCTTACATAAGTAAGATACTGACCTCAATTAAATGAATTGATCAGCCAATCTACTCTGGATACGGCAAAGTGATTGTATGAATTCAAGGAAGATTGCTCTTATCATTGCAATAATAGGGTTGGTTGTAAGCATTTACCTCACCATACTAAGATACAGCACCGTGCTGCCTCTCGAATGCCCCAATAGCGGTGTGATAGACTGTGCAGGAGTGCTGAGTAGTCAGTACTCGGTAATATTCGGCATACCGAACGTCTTGCTTGGGCTGGTATTCTTCATAGCTGAAATATTTGTGATAATTAAGTATTTTGGGAAGGAGGAGATGCTGTTCCTCAATGCCGTCGGGCTTCTTTTTGTGCTTTATTATATATCTACAGAGTACATACTAGGTAAAATATGCCTATACTGCACCACAGTGCACATATGCACGATAATGCTACTTGCAATATCAATCAAATACTACAAAAAGGCAGGATGAAGCCTGCTACTTCCTTGATATTTGCTTCTCTATCTCAAGCAGCATGTCAAGGATTAGGCCTGCCACGAAGAACAGAAAGCCCAGCACAACAAGCATGAATGCCAGCAGAGCTCTTCCTGTCTGCGTGAACCTGCCGGTCTGCACGAAGCTGACCAGAACGCCGGTCCCCAGCGCAAGGCCCACGATCACTACTACTACTCCCAATCCGCCGAATATGAGCAGCGGGCTGTAGTCCCTCAGCTGCCTTATAAGATGCGATGCCACATTTACACCATAGGCCAGCTTAGACCTGGTCAGCTTAGATTTACCAAGCCTCCTCTTATAATATCTTATGTCCACTTCTCTTACCCTGTATCCAAGCCTGGCCAGCTCTATCGCGAAGAAAGCTATGCCTGCCCTGTACGGCTCAACATTGCGTATGCTGTCAAAAGCCTCGCGCCGCATCACGAACAGGCCCGTAAGCACGTCATGCACCTGCGTCTTGTAAAGCCTGCTGAACATCCAGCTCAATGCGCTGTTGCCTACCATTATGTAGCGGTCCATCGAGCCCTTCTCAAGCCCTCTCATCCTGTTCCCCAACACCAAGTCCGCCTTTCCAGCCCTTACCATTTCCACTCCATCAACTATGCCGCTTATGTCATGCGTTTCATCCGCATCTATGCTTGCGAGTATCTCTCCGTGCGCTCTTTGCAATCCCTGCATTATCGCGCTCTCCACTCCCCTGTCCCTCTGCCTTATTATAGTGGCTCCGGTAGACCTCAGCTTGTCGTGATACGGCTTACTGCTCTTGTCGACTATTATGATCTCAATTCCTTTTCCAAGCGTTCTCCTCAGGCTATCAACGAGGCCGAACACGCTCTCCTCTTCTATAGTTGGTATGACTATGCTGACGTCTTTCGGCATGCAACCGGTTACATATTGCATGATAAAGCTATTTATTTGGTGTCATTGCCTCCTTCCTTGCATATCTTATGGCTTCCCTATATTCTCTTCTATCAAGGAAGGGAAACATATCATGGACAGGAAGGTTTCCTCTTGACTTAGGCAGTGCCCAATAGTCCTGCGGCACCTTTATCTCAAGAAGGCAGGGGCCTTTATGCCTTGTCAGCCAGTCTATCTTATTTTCCAGCGTGCTACTGTCTGATGAAGATTCTGCAGGAATTCCGTACGCCTTCGCTATCTTTACAAAATCAGGGGAGTCATAGCCACCTTCAGGTACGCTGCCATGTATCCTTCCCTCCATGAACTCCGACTGAAACTGCGTGACCATTACCAGCGCATTATTGTTGAATACAACTATCTTAATCGGAAGCTTGTTGCGCACAACTGTCTGCAGCTCCTGGATGTTCACCTGCAGCCCTCCGTCGCCAGTCACCGCAAGCACCTCCCTCTTCCCTAAAGCAAGGGATGCGCCTATTGCTGCGGGCAGAGCGAATCCCATTGGTGCCATGCCCCCATTGGTCAGTATAGACTGGCCATTTTTTGTTGTCCATCCATGTGCGAACCACATCTGATGCGACCCTACATCCACTGTCACAATGCTCCCATCAGCGTACCTACTGGAAAGCATACTAACTGCTTTTATGGGGTCTATCTGCCCCTCTCTTACCGTCTGTTCAGACTTGCCGTATCGCGATCTGAGCATGTCAAGATACTCCATCCACTTTACCCTGTCCTTTTTTGCAACGTACTGCAAAACCACACCAACAAAATCGCCTATATCTGATTCTATAGACATATGCTCTTTCACAGAAGCGTTGAGTTCTGTACAATCTATGTCAACATGGATTATCTTTGCATGCTTCGCAAATTCTGACTTCAAGCCTATCTGTCTCACATCGAGCCTTGCTCCAAGCACCAGTATCATGTCAGCATTAGCAGTTGCAAGGTTAGCGTATCTCTGCCCGTAAGTGCCTATCATACCATAGCATAGCCTATGTCCGTTAGGTATCGCATCAGTGCCAAGCAGGGAGGTGACGAAAGGCAGGTTCGCCTTTTCAAGAAGCTTAGCCACTTCCTTTACAGCATCTGATAATCTTACACCATGGCCTATCAGCACGAGAGGTCTTTTTGATATGGAAATCTCCCTGGCAACAAGAACGGCATCCTTAATGCCTGGATTTATCTTATGTGTAAGTCTCCTGTGCTCTTCTGAACCTACAAAGTGCTTCAGCCTGCCAGCGTATACGTTTGACCTTTGTACATCAAATGGCAGATCAAGTAGTGCAGGACCCATCCTGCCATCCTTTGTAATGAAAAGAGCCTTCTCAAGTTCATAGGCTATTGACAAGGGATCGTTGACTAGCTTAGCGTATTTCGTTATGCCCTTTGTTATGGATACTATGTCTGTCTCCTGGAATCCTACCTGCCTTCTCTCCCCCCCGGCATTTGATTCGTACGTGTTGACCTGGCCTGTTATGAATAGTACTGGATTTGAGGAGAAATAGGCACTTGCTATTCCAGTTACAAGATTTGTCGCTCCTGGCCCGCTCGTTGCCATCGCAACACCAACATCCCTCCTAACCGCTGCTTGTCCTTCAGAAGCAAATGCAGCAGCCTGCTCATGGTGCATCGTAAAAAGCTCAAATCCCTTCCTATAGCATGCATCTGCGATTGGCGCTATCATGCCGCCGTTCATGAAGTAACCTTGCGTTATCCCTAAGCGCATGAGATAGTCTACAGCGTAGTCTGCTACCTTTATCTTTTTGTCTCTCGTATTGCTTGCCATCGCATTATCCTGCAGCTTCAACACATCTGCATGCAAATAAGACCTTCCGCAGAAATGTTTAAATTCGGAATCTACAACAGTACAAGGAAGCTTTTTAATATTAATTGGTCAAATATCAAATTAGTTTAAATCTAAACCAGTGCTATTATGAATTCCAAGGTCATCTGCGCATATGAAGATAAGGATATACGAAAGGGAATGTTAAAGATAATGATACTCGGTTACGTGAGGAAACACAGAACCTACCCATACCAGCTGCTAAAAGCCATAAGGTCACTTACAGCACTGCACGGCAACAATATGTGTAGGCATCTTACGAAGAATGACGTATACAACCTAACAAACTCCCTCGAGAATGCGGGTTATTTAAAGAGCAAGGTCGTTCTAAATGGAAATAAGGCCAAAAAAGTATTCACTCTTACAAGGCGCGGCAAAACCGTCGTCAAGAACAAAGACAAAATAATATCCTATATGGTAGTGGAGATGAAGAGGCTAGCAAAGGAGGAATTCAATGACTAAGAACATATTAGAGATAAGGAATCTGGTAAAGAGGTTCGGCGACTTCACTGCAGTGAACGGCATAAGCCTAGAGATAAAGGAGGGTGAAATATTCGGCATACTCGGTCCGAACGGTGCAGGCAAGACAACAACCATAAATATGGTGCTCGGGCTACTCAAGCCCACTTCAGGAAAGATCACCATCAATGGCATAGACATAGAGAAGGAGGGAAGCAGGGTGAAGCCTATGATGGGGCTAATGACGCAGGAGACGGTAGTTGACAGCGACCTTACTGCCAGGGCCAATCTTGAGATAGCTGCTGAGCTTTACCATGTGCCGAAGGATAAGATAGGAAAGAAGGTCGACGAGGCACTCGCCGAGGCGGAGCTCACCAGCTTCGCAGACAAGAAGGCCGGCACATTCTCAGGAGGCATGCAGAGGCGCCTTGACTTGGTAAAGGCAATGATTCAGGATCCAATGCTGCTCATATTAGATGAGCCTACCACCGGCCTTGACATACAGAACAGAGTAAACATGTGGGGCCACATCAAGGACCTTGTAAAGGTCGGGGTAACGATAATACTAACCACGCAGTACCTAGAGGAGGCCGACGCACTTTGCGACAGGATAGCTATAATAGATCATGGCAGGATAAGGGCGATAGGAACTGCATCAGAGCTCAAGAGGATGGTTGGCACCGGCAGGATACTTGAAATGATACTAGAAAGCGAATCGCAGGCGCAGCAGGCCTCGTCCATCCTCAAGTCGCACTTCAAGATAAATTCCGCAGTGAAGGGGGACAGGCTCGATGCGACATTGGAGAAATGGGATCCAAAGACGCTGCCAGAGATGCTGAGCATGCTCGAGAAGAAGAAGGTGGTCGTCGCATCGGTCAACGTGCACCTGCCGACTTTGGATGACGTTTTCATAAAGCTCACTGGATCAGGGATGAGGGATGCTGCAAGCAGTGAGTACACGTCTGCAAGGGGGTCAATGCTGTACAGGGGAGGTCATTGATATGGGCATAATTCAAGAGTCCGCAACCCTTTTCAAGAGGGAGCTGTTCATAATCAGGGCCAATCTGAGGACCAACATAATGAGGTCGCTCATCTTCCCACTCGTGATAATCGTCTTCTTCGGGAACATAGGCACAAGCGTGAGGAACGTCCCGATAGCTGTAGTGAATTATGCGAATAACCAGCAGTCACTCCAGTTCCTCAACCTTCTACAGGCACAGCAAACCCTTAACATACTCTCGGCAACCAACGAGCAGAACGCGCTCAGCATGCTGCAGCTCGGCAACGTGCAGCTTGTTGTAGTCATACTTCCCAACTTCCCGAGCACTAATCCAAGTGCGCCAGGCGTGCAGGTTTATTATTCAAACACCCAGCCCACTGTGATAAGCGCAGTGCTGCCAAAGATAGTAAGCGACGCGCAGCACTTCGGCGGCATAGCCACGGCAACTTCCTTAGGGCAGTCGCAGGGCAGCAGCCCTGCCCAGCCTGTGCAGAGGACGACCAGTCAGGTGGCATCCAATGCACTGTACTCGACAACGTCGAACTACCTCACGTTCCTAACCGGAGGACTGCTGGCAATGGTGGTCGTGTTCTCTGCTCTTTTCGGCGGAGGAGTCGCATATCTATCTGACAAGCAGCTTGGCATAATAAAGGCATTTCTAATAACACCGATAAACAAGAACGCGATAGTGATAAGCAGGATGCTCTCCGGTGCGCTGCAGGGCCTCATATCTGCGGTGATGGCGCTTGTGATAGGCATGCTGTTCGGCGTTACTCTTGCAATGGGTTGGGCCGCAGTCATATACATTGTTGTTGTGACTGTTCTCGTGGGCCTCGGCTTCGGGGCGCTTTCAATGGTGGTGGCTTCCAAGGTGTCAAGGGTCGATGCATATACTATATTCGCCCAGGCAGTAGGCCTCCCGCTCTGGTTCATATCCGGAGGCATAACTCCGATATCGAGCCTGCCGTCCTGGCTCGTGCCAGTCTCTGCCATAGATCCGCTGACATACGCTACAGACATAAACCGCGCAGTCATAATGCAGGGCTTCATATCCGCAAGCCAGCTGATAACGGACATGGGCGTACTCATCGCGTTTACTCTGGTGCTCGCCCTGCTTGCATTCAAGACGTTCAAGCCGACTATAGACTGAGCCAAAGAATAAAAATGCTTACAATACAATATTTGGTGAAAAAATGAGATACAGATACGCACTCGCAGCGTTGATTTTGCTGTCCTTGTTGCAGATGCCAGGAGTCGTGAACGCGCAGACAGACGCGCTTTCAATAGCGAACCTTGGAGTCAATCCGCAGCCCGTGACGCCAGGGAGCAACATAACTATATCGTTCCAGCTCTTCAATTCATATACCACCGAGCTGAAAAACGTAAATCTGGGGCTTACAGGCACGTATCCGCTGCTCAACTATTCGCCAGCATGGACCCAGCTGCTCTCTACTGTATCCGAAGGTCTGTACGGCGGAGCAACACCGTTTGTCATAAACCTACACATACCAAAGAACATCAATTCTGGCACATACTACCTAACACTTGTGGCGACGTACCAGACCACTCAGGGAACGTCCGGCACTCCTATTACAGCGACCTCAACAATGCCAATATCATTCTACGTGCGCGGTTCGCCTAATCTAAAGATAACTGCAAGCCCCTCATCTGCAATATCGCCGGGGGACCAGTCAACTGTGGCTCTCGACGTGCTCAATGTCGGCACGGACAATGCCACCAACACTAGCATAACGTTACTGAATTCCAGGAACTTTAGCATAATCGGTGGCTCAATGTTCAACCTGGGCACGATCTCACCGCAGAAGACAGGCGCTGCAAGCGCGATACTGCTTGCAAACGCCACGCTCCCAGATGGTACTCCTACGCTTCCAGTGGTTGTCAGATACAGCACCCCGTACGGATCAAACTCCTATTATGAGGATATGGTGCCTGTAAGCTCATCCGTTGGCCTGCCTCAGATATCTGTGGGCATAGAAAGCGCCTCGCCGCAGTCGCTGTACCCTGGCACCAACCAGACCCTCACACTATCGCTGCAGAACATAGGCAGTGGGACGGCAAAGAACGTCACCGTATCCGCATTAAGCAGCACAGGCATAACTGCTGGAAACTCTGCCACAAGCATACTGGCGGGTACCATAGACGCAGGATCTACGACAACGGCGTCCATATTCATAACCGCGAACAAGAACGACAACATGAGCAGCTACTCTCTGCCGATACGCATAAGCTACCAGAATGCGAACTACAACACCTCGTTCAACAAGACTGTGATCCTGCCCATAAGCCTGCAGTCCATAGCTCAGTTCAACGTCACAGGAGTATTCTCGCACCTGCTGCCTGGCGGAACTTATGTTCCAGTAACCTTAAGGGTTAGGAACACTGGCAACGAGGTCGCGCAGTCCATAACATTCAGCTTGCAGACTATATACCCAGTGTCGCAGGTGAATCCAAATGCATACATCAATTCACTCGTGCCCGGGCAGTCTGCCAACGTGACCTTCTACGTAAATGTAGACACTGCGGCAAATGCAGGCCAGTACCCAATAACCCTGTACGAGCAGTGGTCGCAGCCGACAGGCACAAGCACACAGCAGTATTCAGGATCGCAGACCTATTATGTGAACGTTGTAGGTTCAGGTGGCTCTGGCACTACCAATTACATAATTGGTGCAATTGTTGTTGCAGCTATAGCTGTCATAGCTATAAGAAGGATGAAACGCTCGCAGCAGCATGCAAAGAAGGAGAAGAAATGATACGCAGGCATACTGGTGTGTCTGCGCTATCATTAATAATTGCGACTGCCAAGAAGCATGCGTGAGAATATGGATTCTGAAATAGGCATAATCGGGGGATCTGGCCTGTACTCTCTGCTTGAGAATGCGGAGGAGGTGTCAGTTGACACTAAATACGGAAGCCCAAGCGACAAGATATCTGTAGGCACGCTGGCCGGAGTCAATGTTGCCTTCCTCCCAAGGCATGCAAAGAAACACACCATACCTCCACACAAGGTGCCGTATCGCGCCAACATAGAAGCGCTGCGCAAGCTCGGTGTGAAGAGGATAATAGCGACAAATGCCGTAGGGTCACTAAAGCCCGAGTACAAGCCAGGTTTCATTGCCCTTTTCGATCAGTTCGTAAATGCAACCAACGGGCGTCCAGACACCTTCTTCGATGAGGGCGAGGTTGTGCACATAAGCTCTGCAGAGCCTTACTGCCCGCAGCTCAGGTCAATCGCATTCGATGTTGGTCTGAAGGCAGGCATAGCGATGCACCAGTCTGGCACGGTAGTTGTAATAAATGGTCCAAGGTTTTCAACTAAGGCCGAGTCGAGGACATTCGCAGCGCAGGGTCACCACATGGTGAACATGACCCAGTATCCAGAGATAGTGCTTGCGAGGGAGAGACAGATGTGCTATCTAGGCATTGCGCTTATAACCGATTACGACGCAGGCCTTGAAGGGAGGATGGACATAAAGCCTGTGACCAATGCCGAGGTCGTGAAGATATTCGGAGAGAATGTCGACAAGGCAAAGCGGATAATAACGGATGTTGTCAAGTCGGTGCCAAAGGATAGGACATGTAGCTGCTCAAAATCCCTTGAAGAGGCAGTTATGACACACAAGTAGAGCATTCATCTCCTGCCTGGAAGCCTGGCGTAGAGCTCTTCAATGTGCCTTATGTGCAGCTTCTTGACCATATACTCGAAATACTCTACCCTGTCGAGCGCTTTCTGCATGGTATCGCCTATGCCAACCGTGCCGTGATCCTCCATTATTATCACCTTAGCTCCCTTCTTAGCAGCACTTGCAACAGCATCCCCTATCTCTACGGTGCCCGCTTTTATCCTGCCAACCGATGCGACGCTTGTGACATAATAACCGTACTCTTCGTCGCTTCCAGATATCTCCTCAACTACGCGCCTGGCCCCAAGTGCGCTGATCACACCCATCGAATATGGCGCATGGGGATGCACCACTGC
>JAJYVC010000062.1 GCA_021792235.1 Microcaldota archaeon | reverse complement strand
CATACTTTAAAGGGGAGTTATGCTAGCTTGGTAGGCTACCACCTTCGGGAGGTGGTGACCCGAGTTCAAATCTCGGACTCCCCGTTCTACTTTCAAGCCAAAGAATAATATTAACAGGGTCTGGGGGTGGGTGGATTTGGAGCAGGTAATGAAAAGCAGCAAAACCTATTTTGCAGGCTTAATTAGAATAGCTCATAGTATCGCCTCCTTCCTGAAGCTCCTTATCCCGACATATATCACTGAAATATCAATCAGAGTAAGCACAGCCATTGTCTCCGCGAAGAATCCGGGGCTCAAATCGGCCACGCCGAATATCGATGCGAACGGCAGAAGCATCACTGGCAGTATCAAAAGGGAGCTTATCTGCTGCGCCTCCTTTATCCCCTGCACGTGCGCTGAAACCAGCACAACTATGCCTATGGCAGCCAAGGAAAGGAATGGTGCGAGCAGTATCATGAGCAGCCATGAGAGGGTGGGCAAAAGGTACGTGCCGAACGCCTTCATTGACAGATAATTGATCATTGATCCATATATTGCAAAAACAACCAGAGTGAGGAGGACGGCAGGTATGAATGACGCAGCTATCTTGCCTACGAGGAGTTCAATGGTAGTCACAGGAGTGGACAATATCGCCTCCGAGGTCTTCCTCTCTTTCTCACCTGCGAAACTGTCCGCGGCTATGACCGACGCAGTGAATATCGGCATCGTCATGAATATGGGTCCGAGGACGTATATAGAGAAGTAAGCCATGAAGCGTTGGCCGTTGGGCCCGATTCCACTTACAAGGTCTGCTGCAGATCCGACCAGATGGGCTGCGAGCCCGCTAAGGTTGTATATGCTTATATAATAAGTCAGCACGGGCAGCATCACGGCAAAGAATGCAGGCACAGCTATCATGGGCATGTATATGGCCTTGCTGCTGAAGACCTCGCTTATGTCGTTAGACATTATTGCATAGGATTTTCTCAGGTCCATCTAATCAGCCAGCATCTCCTCGAGCATCTGCTCAGTATAGTCTACGCCTATCACATAGCTGCCCCTGTCCATCAGATATTTCACAGACTCGTTTATGTCCCTGTAGCTCTTTATCGATATTATTATCGTGGTGCCCCTGGCCTCCTTTAGGTGGGGTACGTTCCTTGCAATGCTCTCCTTTACAGCATCGGCAGTCTTTATGCTCACCGTTGCCCCCCTCAGTACCCTTCCATAAAGGGCCTTGTGGCTGAGCTTCCTTGAGATCCTTCCTTTCTTTATTATGAATATGTCAGACCTGAACCTCGCCGCCTCGTTAAGCCTCTGCGTGGCATAGATTATGCTCCTTCCTTCAGCTGCCAGATGCTCCAGCATTATGTGGACCTTCTCAGCAGATGCTGCATCGAGGAATGCAGTGGGCTCGTCAAGTAGGAACACGTCGGGATTGCCAAGCAGCGCCCTGCATATCGCAACCTTCTGCTTGGTACCGCGGCTCAGCTCCCCGGCTTTTTTATCCATGAATTGCAGTGCGTCGAGACTTTTCAGCATGGATTTTGATGCCTCCAGGGTGTCTTTGGCCCTGTTCCCGTAGAGCCTGCCGAAGAACAGGAGGTTCTTCCTCACCGAGAGCATATCATACAGGGCATAATTGTCGGAAAGCAGGGACACGCGCTTGCGAAGAGCGTCGTCGTAATATGGGTCTCTGTTGAATATCCTTACTGCGCCTGAATCGGGCTTGTAGAGACCCCCGATGCATCTGAGCAGTGTTGACTTTCCTGCGCCGTTTGGACCTATTATGATACTTATGCCCTTTCCGGCAGACAATGTAGCCCCGTCTAGGCCTACGGTGTCCTTGAACTTTTTTGTGACACTCCTGACCTGGATGCAACTATCCATAAACGGATTGGGGTTTAGGCATTTAAAATAGTGGCGATTTGCATGGACCATCAAGAAAGGCTTATATATCTGGCAAAGCCACCGTTCAGGCATATAAATGCGGAGGACTTAGTGGTTTTTTGCAGAAGAACATTCCGACAAGGCAGCAACTTGCCAGGAGTAATGAAGAGGAGATATGGTCAACAATAAGAGCATTGCTCAGAGATTCTAACTGCCTGAAAACCCAGACCGCTGCTGCGATAGTGCGAGACGGCAAGATATTATCGTTTGGGTTTAATCTGTGCGCACCGGGATCGAGCAGTTATGGTGACGCATTGGAGGCTTGCCCAAGAACGCTTACAAAAACAGGAACGGGCTATGAATTGTGCTCTCCGATCCATGCGGAAGTGATGGCGTGCCTCAATATAAGACATGAAAGGACCAGCAGAGAGCTGGGAAGATATGCAGGGCATATACAGCTGCCTGAAAAAAAGATACTTGCAGCGTTTACAAGCCAGGAACTTGAAGTGCTTAACGGTTCCTCCCTATGGCTTGTGGGCCATTATTGGGCCTGCGACAACTGTCAGGATTTCCTCAGAGTAGTGGGAGTGGCCGACATAAGGATAGATAAGCTGACGGGTGACGCTACAAGAGGAAGCTATAAGCGCAGGAAGCTGACTTAGCAGGATACTAGTGTTAATTATGGCAATGGCAAAAAGAGCAATTGGAAAGCAGATTGGGGTAAAATCGCTTGAGGAGATGCTACCAAGCATATGCAGCAGGGAGACTTCGGCTTCTCCGGAAGGGTGGACTAAACAGAATCCGCTCTATGGCCACTGCGCTGTTGTATCGCTGGTTGCGCAGAACCTTTTCGGTGGCGAGCTTCTGAGGACTTCGCTGGACGGCACGAAATTTTCCGTGATGGGGTCGCACTACGTAAACAGGATAAATGGAAAAATAAAGGATTTCACTGCGCCGCAATTCGAGGGAGACTATCCTGCAGGGCTGCAATTTGAGCCTAGGACGCGCGATTACATACTATACGACCCCAAGACCGGCGAACCAAGAGTAACTATGGACCGATACAAACAGCTCGCGTTCAACCTTGCAAAGTACTTGAATAAGAGCAACAGCCTGTTCGATGACCAGATATACAAACTATGCTTTGACAAGGCTCTTGAATCGCGGTGCAAGAAGATGTGGTTCGGAAGCGTCATAATGCATGGAAACGATGTAGTTTATTCCGGATCTAACAACCCAATTGAGCCTCTAAAGGGGATGTGCAACCCAAACTGTGTCAGGGCAGATATTCCTTCACGAACGGAATCGATGCTTGGAGCGTGCAGCCATGCAGAGGAGCTTGGTATATGGGAAGTGGCAAAGAAGAGAATACCGCTTGACGAA
>JAJYVC010000061.1 GCA_021792235.1 Microcaldota archaeon | reverse complement strand
ATTATAACTCCTGTGCATTAAAGTCTGCGGAACAGTGTCATACCATGACAAGGTAGCCTTTTACCTTTCCCGGATTTGCCTCAAGGTACGATTTGGTCTTAAGCTCCATTTCCACGCTTCCAGTATCAGCGCCCCGCCTCTCAAGGAATTTGAGGAATTCTCTTGGAGTTTTATTTCCTAACGCCCAAATTGACTTTATCAACAGACCTTACAAAAATATGGATATTTCCGTAGGCAAAGACACTTATGGAGACAATGCTCGTATATTTGGATTAGGTTATGAAGGACACTCTACTCTAAAAATAGGAGAAAGAACACATATAGCTAAAAACGTAACTTTGATGATTTCATCTGGGCATGAGCTTGGAAATCCATCAAAACACATAGTGCATTATGGCGATAAATTAGAGATAGGTAACGATGTTTGGATAGGTTATGGAGCTACGATTCTGCCAGGCTGCCGCAAGATAGGAAATAATTCAGTGATAGGCGCATGTGCAGTAGTAACGCATGATGTAGTGCCATATACTGTAGTCGGAGGTAATCCAGCCAAAGTGATTAAGAAGATATCAAAATTCAAATAACCGACGAAATGCGACACTTTATAAGAACTGACAATTATGCGACAGAACCCTTTTCAGGTATCGTATCGAATAATTTGGGCACCCTGCCATTCTCTAGAGTTTAAAATATGCCGGATGCATATTTTGCTGACACTGAAGCATCAAAAGTCCTTTCTCCCTTGGTGACATTCGTCAATCATATTGTGGAGCAGAACCATAGTCAAAATTTACAGAAATATTTAAATAATCTAAGAAATCTATATATTGCAGGTGCTTGAAATGCAGGTTTATGTTGAGAAGCCCAAGTGCACAGGATGTTCCCACTGCTTTGATGTATGTCCTGTGGCGGTATTCGAGATGAAGGACAGGGAAAGCCCTGACGTTAACAATGATGCAGCTCCAGAGGAGGCAAAGTGGAAGGGGTCACACACTCCTGAAGTCACAGCAAAATGGGCCAATGTGCAGGATGGTCACAAGCACTTCGCCGAAAAGCACGAAGGCGGAAGTGGAGGAATATCTGTAGCTGTCAACGGCCCATCATGCATACTCTGCCAGGCCTGCCTAGTGGAATGCGAAGGAGAATGCATAGTCATAACTGACGACACGAACAACGTCTATCACTCAATATACAAGTGATCGGGCAACAGCGACACCATCGCAGCGGTCAGCGTATCTTAAAGTCCAGTACGATCTCTATCTCAGATGGTGAATAAGTCCTTACAGTCCTGCTCGATACGAATGATACTCTCTTTCCGTGCCTTGCGAAGAATTCCTTTATTGTGCGCTTACTATCCGCAACTGCAGACTCTCTCTTTCCGAATGCGTAGTAATGCACCGTGCATCCCTTCCTTGCTACCTTCAACGCAGCTCCGAGGAAATTGCTGGCGCTTTTTGGCAGCGGCATAACTATCCTGTCCGCAAATCCCGCATAGTCTGCTGCTACCTTGTTAACGTCGCCAAGCCTTGCCTCGATGTTGTCAGCCTTGTTCAGTCTTATATTCCTGAGCATATAACTGTATGCACTCCTGTTCAATTCTATTGCCACTATCTTCGCATCCCTGTGCAACTTGGCAATCTCTATAGCAAATGGCCCTGCCCCTGCAAACATTACCACCACATTCTCTTTTCGCCCTACAAGTGAGCTTATCCTACCACGCTCGTAAGCTAGCCTTGTCGATATGAAAGATCTGCGCAGATCCATGCTGAAAACAGCGCCATTCTCCCTGTAAACTGTTTCATAAGTCTTCACTCCTGCCACATGCCTGTATTTCCTGACCCTGTACACGCCGCTCACCGGCCCTACCTTGCACAGCACGGTCTTCACATTCCTGTTTATGGCCATTATCGCCTTTGCTATCTTGCGCGCAGTCTTTATTTCAGCGTCTTCTATCAGCGCTATGCTGCCTATTACATCATAGCTCTTTACTGCGCTATCGTAATCATCGCCAAGCGCCTTCCTGAGCGCATCGCGGTAATTCTGGCTGCCACTATTCCTTTCAAATTCGGCATCAACAATCTTCGCATTCCTTTCCAGAAACCGTCTCTGTGCAGGCGAAGGCGACCTTATGGGAAAGTATATAAATTCGTTTGAACTAACTAATCTGTAATTGATATCCATTAGTTTCTGCCTTGCGAGATACAGTTTTATCTTTTCGGCGCCAGATTTGCGCACTTTGGCTCCAAGCATGGAACTATATCGGCAAAAAGACATAAAAAGTGATTAATTGGTATACTTCATAGTAAGAGTAACGGCAAGCCAGGAGAAGATAACTGCAGACATACTGCAGAACAAGGTTTCCAGGGGCAACACTGATATACATTCGATAATAATGCCGTACGGCATGCGCGGATATCTGGTTGTGGAGGCCGCAAGCGAGATAGCGTGCAGGGACCTGATACTAAATGAGCCGCACGTGAAGGGCATGCTATCCAAGTCACTTAGCGACGATGAGCTGGACAAGATGCTCTCAACCAAGCAGGTCTCGCAGGAGATATCGGTTAGCGACGTAATAGAGTTCTTCGCAGGCCCGTTCAAGGGCTACAAGGCCAAGGTCATAAAGATAGACAGCGGTAAGGACGAGATAACCGTGGAGCTCATGGATGTGGCTGTACCAATACCAGTCACGACAAAATCGAA
Source organism: Microcaldota archaeon (assembly GCA_021792235.1). Classification (GTDB taxonomy): domain Archaea; phylum Micrarchaeota; class Micrarchaeia; order Micrarchaeales; family CABMGC01; genus JAJZNA01. Next base: position 677 of record JAJYVC010000061.1, on the reverse strand, counting down.
CATGGCAAGGATAATACAAAAGGCAAACCAAGGATGATACAATGACGGAAGTAGTAGTAAACGGGCTTATAGAGGGAGGTAAGGCTACGACAGGTCCACCGTTCGGTCCTGCTCTCGGTCCGCTCGGAGTGAACACTGCAGGCATAGTCGGCGAGATAAACGAGAAGACCAAGGCCTTCGCCGGGATAAAGATACCTGTCAAGGTCACAGTCATAAAGGAGACCAAGGAGTTCAGGGTAGAGGTGGGCTCTCCTACCACAAGCGCGCTCATCCTGAAGGAACTTGGGCTTGAGAAGGGAGGAAAAGTCAAGGAGGAGGTGGCAGGCAACATAACCCTGGAACAGGTGAAGAAGATCGCCAAGGCAAAGGACGCATCGCTGTATGGGAATACCTTCGCGTCAAAGGTGAAGCAGGTACTTGGCACGTGCAAGAGCATGAACATAACTTGTGATGGAGCAAACGCCAGGGATGCGATAGCCAAGATAGACAGTGGCGAAATAAAACTGTGAGCACGGTGCTTTGGTGAAGGCGCTGCCGCCTGTTATGCTCTACCGCAAGCTCCTGCGCAGATTCGGCAACCTCGACTGGTGGCCTGGGGAGACTCAGGATGAGATAATAATAGGAGCAATACTCACGCAGCAGGCGTCATGGAAGAATGTCGAGAAAGCCATAGCGAA
>JAJYVC010000060.1 GCA_021792235.1 Microcaldota archaeon | reverse complement strand
CGACTAGTACTGTGGGAGCTTCTCGTAGCTTTCAACTGCAGCGCTGTGCGTCAGCCTTATGAACTTCGCATCCTTCCTCAGCTGTGCGAGGTTCGACGCTCCGCAGTAGCTCATCCCCGACCTCACACCTCCCATAAGCTGGTAGACCACTTCCTTCATGCTTCCCTTGTATGGCACCGACGATTCAACTCCCTCGGGCACTATGTCGAACGCATCTTGCGGATCAACCACTGCGTTGTCAAGCTTCTTCCTGCTTATGTTTGCGCCGAAGGACGACATGCCCCGGTACGCCTTGTACTTCGTGCCATTCCTCCTCACGAAGAATCCCGGGCTCTCGTCAGTGCCTGCGAACAGGCTTCCGCTCATTATAGCATCGGCGCCCGCCGCCAGCGCCTTCGTTATATCACCTGATTCCTTCATACCACCGTCAGCTATGGTGCTTACTCCATATTCTTTTGCCGCTTCTGAGCAGTCAATAACTGCCGTCAGCTGCGGCATCCCTGCGCCGGTAACCCTTCTTGTAGTGCACGCTGCTCCTGGTCCTATTCCTACCTTTACCGAATCTGCGCCTGCACCTGCAAGGTCTCCAACTGCCTGAGCAGTAGCGACGTTGCCAGCCACCAGGGGCATGTCTGGAAGCTCCTTCTTCACCTTCCTTATTGCAGAGATCACGCTGTCAGCGTGGCCGTGTGCTATGTCAAGCACTATGATATCTGTACCAGCATCAGACAGCGATACTGCTCTCTGTATGAAATCACCCTTGACGCCTATCGCAGCTCCGACAAGCAGGTGGCCCTTCCTGTCCATCGCGGATCTCCCTGACATTCTCCTCCTGTACAGGTCCTTAGACGTTATCAATCCGTGCACTACGTTGTTTCTGTCCACGAGAGGGAGCTTCTCTAGCTTGTGTCTGTCAACTGTCTCAATGGCTTCGTCAATGCTTATTTCTGGCTTTCCTACGGTCAGCTTCGATCTTGGCGTCATGGCCTTGGAAACTGGCGCCTTCTCATTCTTCGCGAATCTTATGTCCCGGTCAGAGAGTATGCCAAGCAGTTTGTTCGAGCCGTCCACTACAAGCAGCCCGCTTACCGCCTCACGCTCCATGAGGTTGCGTGCCTCTCCTACAGTCACATCCTTTGTTATCCTATACGGGTTCTCTATGATATATGCTTCAGATCTCTTCACTTTCTGCACTTCCGCAGTCTGCCCCTCTATTGTCATGAACCTGTGTATTACGCCAAGTCCTCCCTCTCTAGCCATTGCTATAGCCATTGCAGCTTCAGTGACTGTATCCATATTCGCCGAGATCAGCGGCACATGGAGGTCTATCCCATTTGCTATGGTTGTATTAGTGTCCACTACCTTCCTCGAGTCTATGCTTGACCTTCTCGGAATAAGCAGAACGTCGCTGTAGCTGAGACCAAACTCGATATCTCTGACCTTCAAGCAAATGCCCCACAACCCAAGCACATTTAATTATTATAAATATGAGCCTGTACTCATCTGCATAGGCGTAAAAGCAGCAGTCCAAAGTAGGAAGTTGACCAATAGACACAAATCGAATACAGCAATGTTAAGTAACGAAGTAGTAAAAGGGTCTTGACAAGGAAAATGCACTGCAGCTTTCATACAGATGAAATAAAATATAACCTTTTGAGATCAGATGCCAACTCCCCATAGTCGAAAGCGCCGTATGAATCATTATATATTTTATTATAGCTTATTTATACAAGGTCGCTTTCCACTGGAAAGTTGGTATTTGCAATGGCAAAAAAAGCCTTTAGGAGGTCTGGAACCGACTCGTCGAAGAGGTCAATGGCGCAGCCTGCCATAGAGTATCTGTCCACCTTCTCTGTGGCAATGCTTATACTTGCAATAGTGATTGCCATTGTGGGTCTGATGCTTTTCAATAACAACACATCCACGCTGGTGCCTTCGTCATGCTACATCTCTGCGCAGCTACACTGTTACCAGTTCGTAGTGTCAAACAACGGCATCGAAACTGAGGCTGCAGTGGTATTTACAAACGACCTCGGCCTGGGCATCTACTTCCCAAATAACGCATTCTACGTATTTCCTAGATCATCGCAGGAGAGCTACTCCGGCTCCTGCTATCCTGCCAATGCAATCGCAGGAGCAACGATTACATGCAGCGTGCTCATGCCAGGATATGCCCCTTCGGTAGGCTCTCAGCTGCAGCCCGACTTCCAGATAAAGTATTCCGAATGCAGCAATGGCTCATGCCTTAACTACAATACATCAGGCACAAGCAACCTTTACGTATCCCAGAACTTGCCAATCTATCCTGTGGACTTACTCACCTTGCCATCAGGAGGCAGCATAGCGGTGAACGGGAACGAGTACCCAAGCAACACTTTAGTACAGTTCATCAGCGGCACACAGTATTCGGTATATGCATCGCCTCCCTCAGGCTACGGCAAATTCGAAGGATGGCTTACTACCGGCGGAGTTGTAGTTGCAAACTCACTTTCGCAGTCTACCACAGCATTTACCACCTCTGCAGGAACTCTAGAGGCAGTGTTTGTATGCTATTCTCTTACTCTTGATGCAAATCCGTCTGGCACAGGAACGCAGACTGCAAATCCAACATCAAACGGCAACTGCGCCCAGGGCAGCTACCTCCCAGGCACGCAGGTGCAGATTACCGCAGATCCTGCGTTCAACTATTGGTTCAATGATTGGTCTGGATCAGGTTCGATATCTTATTCCGGAAGCTCTGATCCAGCTACGGTTACCATGAATTCAGACATCGTGGAAACAGCCAATTATCATGAATGCTATCTGCTCACCGTCAACTATGTGGGGTCAGGATCGGTTTCCCGTTCGCTCAGCAACTCTGCAGGCTGTGCTACTGATTACTACATGCCAAACACACAGGTGCAGGTGTATGCATCGCCATCACCTAGCTGGGTACTGGGCCAGGTCACCAACGACTGGACAGGCTCAGGCGGCCCTACAGACTACACAGGATCTGCATCTTCACCCACAGTGACAATGAATGGTGACATAACTGAGACCGCCAACTTCAATCCGCAGGTGACCATTGAGATCTCGCCTTCTTCGGCCTCTAACGGATGGCAATTCTGTGCGGGCCTAGGCGGGAATGACGGATGTACCTCTGACGGCGTCTCATCTGACACATTCGCCGAACCATATGGTTCCACTCTCAACTACGTGTGCACTGCGCCTAACTACGGCGGCTCTGGATACAGCTTCATGTCGTTCTCTGGCGGCTACAGCAGTGGCAGCCAGTGCAACTCCAATGCGGGAGTATCGATGACTGCGCCAACCACCATAGTTGCCAACTTAGGGTATTCGATAACTGTATATAATAACGGCGGACCTTCTGGTTCCATCGCATGCGTCGC
>JAJYVC010000020.1 GCA_021792235.1 Microcaldota archaeon | reverse complement strand
TCACCATTGCATTACTTCGGCGCGACGAACATCACGTCGCGTCAAGTATTTTTCCTCCTCAAAGCGTATATTTACTGCAGAATCAGTTCAACCCCCAACGAGGTTGGGGGAATTCTCTAGGTATTAACTTGCCATGTTCGATAAGGATTATGCTTAATGCCGTGTGTTCTTCTACGCACCTCGCTTTTATCCCACTTCAATAGTTTTTTTGCAGTACCATCTTTCTTAGACACGATTACTACCCACATTTCCCAATTTTGTGGTAATCCTTCAATTCCTTTGAAATCTGTATTGTAATCTGATAACAAAACGAAACCATTAGTCTCCACAATACCCTTAACCTCAATAGGCGTTTCGGTTCCATCCCTGTTCTTTATAGTCAAATCCCAGCCACCCCTACCCTTCTCAAACTCTTTGTCTTCCTTCTTCAATTCTTCTTTTACATAATCCATAGCTGTTTTATCAGTATTGTTTGCCATACTGTCATTTGCCCCTAAAACCTTAAATTCCCTCCTTCAAGCCCCTTTTTTCTGGGTAAAGCCTCTTTTGACACAGAGCTATGCGAAGATGGTGTAAAAAGAGGGTTTGCGGAGGCGAGCCGACCCGTAGGGGTGTCATACACCCCGTTGACACGGGTCGTGCAAAGTTGACGCATTCTTGACTGACATTCTTCTTAAGGAGGTCGAAGCGTAGGCACAAGAAGGAGCGAATGAAGTGAGGGGTGAATTGTACCAGAGCTTCCTAATCTATCATCTAACAGACTTTCGGGTAGTATGCTGCTTCTTCTTAGCAAGCTGTGCAGGGCGTGTTAAATACTCCACTGCCTGCATCACTACAACAAGGAATGTCAAGTCTAACGCAGGCCCTATATTCACAGTCACAGGCACGCCAGGGATATATGGATATATCCCAAGCAACGCAAGCATCCACACCACAACAACAATCCCCCACCACCATCGGCTCCTTATCATATTTCTTAGATTAGTCATAAAATAACCTGATTATTTTTGTGATTTGACCATTTTTCCATATTCTTCAATCAAGTAGTCATCAAGCTTAATTCCAAGTCTTTTTGCTTCCTTTTCAATGGCTAACTGCTCCTTGAAGCTCTTAGCACTCCACCAGTACCTTGCCTTAACCAGTAAAATCTCCTTCTCTATTTTAGCTCTATCTGCAGATTCTGAATTTGCTAATTTTTTCTCAAGCTTCTCCAGTTTTTTCTGCTCTCCATACTCCCGCATTAGCTTACTTGCTTCTGGCGAACCCATTAATGATAAGTATGTTCCCTTCAGAACTACTTCCCAATACTTTATCTTCCTCCCTTCAGCCATACTTACCATTTTTATTTTTGTGATTTAATAGCTTTTGCATATGCCTCTACTAAATAATCATTAAATTTAACGCTCATTCTTTTTGTCTAAATAAAAATTACAGTCAAAACACTTAATTTAATTTTTATTTGATATTTATATTCATTTATTTCTAAATCTTCTAACTTATTTTATGAATATCTTTTTGACCGCATTATTCATAGGTTATGTATCGCTGAAAGCACTTTTATGGTTTGAGGTAACATATACTTATGGAGTTGGTATGCCGCCTAAAAAGAATAAAGATACAACAAATGATGCAATTAACAGGTTAGCAGAAAGTTCTGAAAGGCTTGAAAGAGCAACAATGATCTTGATTGTGGTAACCGCCTTCCTATTTATTTTTACATTTGTTGGAGCTGCTGCAGGTTATAATTATCCAGGCGGCGCGGCCAATTTTGGTCTAGCCATTGCCGTAGCGCTGATATTGATGATAATCCTATTTTTAATGTTGGTTTATTTAATTGGTAAAATGTCAAATCGAAAGAGGCTGCCCCCTAAGCGTGCCCGAAAAAGCCGTTAATGATGATACTCCGTAGTTTTGCAAGCTCTTAATCCTCCTTTCTGAATGAAGCCTCTTTAATCTCGGCGCTGACCAGCTCGCTTGAACGTGATAGAGTATGGATTAAGGTGGGTGAAGAATGAGCCTTTAAGTTACATGGAGGCACAGGGAATTGAACCCAGGCCCGCGCCGTGTAAAGGCGCTATCCTACCACTAGACGATGCCTCCTTACTTAGAATGCCTCACAAAGAACTTATCTATCTTTCGGAGCGCGTGCTCTAACACGCCTTGAGGCGCGAGCGCCACTATACGTATGTGGCCAGGGGCACCGAAACCCGAACCTCTTGAAATCTGCACACCCTCCTCGATGAGGAGCCTTTCTGTCAGTTCCCTATCGTCCTTCAGGTCCAGTGCGTCCATTTCCACCTTTGGAAACAGGTAGAACGCGCCATTCGGCCTTGATTCGCTTAGATAGTTGCTTCTATTTATAAGCCTGTGCGCGAAATTTACCCTTTTCTCTATCTGGCTAACCATGCTCGTTATTGCCGCTTTGTGCTTGCTGGCGCTGTTTATGGAATCTGCAAAGGCGTACTCTGCAGGAGTGTTAGATGACAGTCTCATCTTCGCGTAGTCGCAGAGCTTGTCCTTTACCTGCCTTGAGAATTTGTCGCGCCCGTTTATAAGTGCATAGCCTATCCTGAATCCTGTGGCATCGAAGTTCTTCGATGCTCCGCCAAGGATTGCCGAAGGGATGCCTTTTGACACTTCTGAGAAGCTCGTGAACTTGGCACCATTATATACGATTTCATCGTAGATCTCGTCGCTTATGACGAATACGCCGTTATCTTTGGCGGCTTCAGCTATCTGGACCAGGTCTTTGCGGCCCATCACCGTGCCCGTAGGGTTGCATGGATTGGAGAAGATCATGAATTTTGCATGCCTGCCGCCTTTGCGCAGAGCCTTGCCGAGAGCATCCGAATCAAAGGCATACCCGCCATCCTCAGTCAGGCCAACGAACACCGGTTGGCCTCCGCTGACCTTCAGGGCCGAATTGTACAGTGGATAATATGGCCTAAACAGAACCGCCCTGTCGCCCTGGTTTATGAATAAGGAATTCAGGCACAGTATTGCTTCGCTTACTCCCTGCGTGATCACCACATCATCCTCAGTGGCATCGGCATGGTATAATCTATTGTGCCTCATTGACACGGCTTCCCTGAGCTCAGGTATGCCTGCATGGAAGGTATAGCCAGTCCTACCGCTGCGCAGAGCCTTCACATAGGCATCAACAGTATACTTGGGCGTTGGGAAGAAGATTGGAGGGTTGCCCTGGTTGAGCTTGATTATCTTTCTGCCTGCGGCTGCCAGCTTGTATGACAGCTTGTCCTCCTCCTCTATCGGATTCAGCGCGTGTTCGCTGTGCCTTGATAGCTGCGGCATCTTAACATTGATAGTATACCTGACAAGCTTTTTATTCTTTGTTTGATTAGATATTATTATTGGATTGTTATGACCAAAATAAGGATACTCGGGATAGCGGGAAGCTTGAGGAAGGGATCATACAACATGGCCCTATTGAAGGCGGCGCAGTCGATTTCGCCAGATGATGCTGAGATAGAGATACTCGACATATCTAATATACCGGTATTCAATCAGGACCTTGAAGCTGATATGCCCGAATCAGTAAAGGAGCTGAAGACCCGTGTGAAGGCTGCTGACGCCATACTCTTCGCAACACCAGAATACAACTACTCGGTGCCTGGAGTTCTGAAGAATGCAATAGACTGGGCATCTAGGCCATATGCTGATAATTCATGGGCTGGAAAGCCTGTTGCAATAATGAGCGCATCTAACGGCACTATAGGTGGTGAACGGGCGCAGCTGCACCTCAGGCAGAGCTTCGTCTACCTCGATATGCATCCAGTTAACAAACCAGAAGTAATAGTGACGTTCGCTTCGCAGAAGATAGGTGCTGATGGTGCATTGAATGACGAACAGACGAAGAAGTGGATCAGGGAGTTGGTAAGAGCGCTCGTTGCACTTACAAAGAAGCTGTCAGGATAGGCTACGCCTTCTTCTCGAGCTCGGCTTCCTCTATTACATACATTCCGCGGTTACCTTTCCATTCCTTCCTTGCTTTTTTTATCTCTATCCTCTTGCTGAAAAGCGGTGCGTCGAGTACGAAACTCTCAGCTTCCCCTCCCTCGAAGAGCATGTTTATCTTGTACTTTCTGTTGAGCTCGCGCAGCTTCAATATCATCCCATGATCTATCTGGCTGCCGAGAAATGATTCGTCGAAGCCTTCCGCAGACACAGAAGTTATTATCGCATTGAAGTCTTTTGATAGCTCCGCCAGCTCGGCCTCTGGATCTATGTGCCACAGGGGTGCGATGTGCTCTATCCAGAGCTCTTTGGCCATTGAGTTTATCCTGTCCCCCTGATACCTGCTGTACGTTGCACCAGTAACAAGCATCTTCACATCGTTGTCGATAAGGACCTTCCTAAGGTCGGCGAGCTCTTCCTCCTTCTTCCCTTCGGTGCTTGCAAACACCTGCCTTATGCCAAGAGCTTCGGCCTGTAGCCTGGTGTGCTGCACATTGGGATAATGGAACATGTAGCTCTCGCTGCTGCTAGATACCATGGTTATTAGCAGGTCAATCTTTATCCCGGCGCCTATGGCTTTGTGAAGCGCGAGTGTGGAATCCTTTCCGCCGCTTAGAAGGCATGCATTTGCTATCGAATCGACCTGCTATGCATGCGGCTCAGGAGTGCGCTTTCTGAAGCCTCTTCTTTACGTGCTTGAGAGCGGAGAATGTGTCCCTGTCCATCTCCTCCAGCCTTAGCCTGATGTACTTTGACTGTTTTCTCATATTCGGTATTACCCTATAGTCAAGCGCATTGACCCTCCTCTTAGTCTTGTCTATCTCCACTACCAGCCTCTTGAGGCTCTGCTCCCTCTGCGCAACGTTTATCACGAATTCAGTGGCCTTTGTGAAGGAATCGCTTATGTCATCGACTGCGAGGCTTGACGGGAGCATGGAATGCGACATGTGTGCAGCCTGCTGCCTGCGGTGCCTGTTTATCTCTGGTATCCTTACGCCCATGATGTTTTTTACCTTTATGTGCACCGGATCGGCTTCGGGGACATGCATTGCCACATCCTCAAGCTCGAAGTTGCCCACGTATGTTGAAGCTATCGTTACGGTCTTGTATGACTGCTGTATGAGCTCGTTGAGCGCTGATCTGGATTCCTTTGACTGCTTGAGCAGCCTGAGGAACTCTATCACCAGCACTTCCCTCTTCCTCTTGAGGATATCGTAGCCCTTCCTTGCCACGGCTACCCTCCTCTTCAGCTGTATGAGGTTCATGCGAGTTGGATTTATGTTAGGCATTACTCCTCAGCCTTCTTCTTGTAATACTTGCTTATGTACTCCCTTTTTACCCTTGTGAGCTCAGCTTCCGGCACCTCTGAGAGCAGATCCCACCCTATATCAAGCGTCTCATCTATGGTCCTGCGCTCATACAGGCCCTGCGTGAGGAACCTGTTCTCGAAGTCCTCCCCGAATTTAAGGTACTTCTTGTCGCTGTCGCTGAGCGCCTCTGCGCCGACTATGGCACTGAGGCTCTTTGCTTCCTGCGCCTTTGCATATAGCCCATAGAGCTGGTCGGACACGCCCTTGTGATCCTCCCGTGTCTTGCCAGGACCTATGCCGTTATTCATGAGCCTGGACAGCGAGCCAAGCGGCTGTATTCCAGGGTACATTCCCTTGTTCACAAGGTCCCTTGAGATGTTTATCTGGCCCTCGGTTATGTAGCCCGTCAGGTCCGGTATCGGATGCGTCACGTCGTCGCTTGGCATGGTGACGATATCGAGCTGGGTTATGCTGCCTGGCTTGCCCTTGACCAGTCCTGCCCTCTCGTAAAGGCTTGCGAGGTCAGTGTACATGTATCCTGGATATCCCCTCCTTCCAGGCACCTCTTCCCTTGCGCTTGACAGCTCCCTGAGGGACTCCGCATAATTGGTCATGTCAGTCATGATTACCAGCACGTGCATTCCCTTCTCGTATGCTAGGAACTCCGCGGTGGTCAGAGCCAGCCTTGGCGTTATTATCCTCTCTATGCTTGGATCGTCTGCGAGATTGATGAATGCCGCGGTGTTCCTAAGTGCTCCAGTCTTCTTGAACTCATCGAAGAAGTACCTGTAGTCATCGTATGTTATCCCTATTCCAGCAAACACCACTGCGAAGCTCTCGCTTGTGCCCTTGACTGATGCCTGCCGGGTTATCTGCGCTGCAAGCTGGTTGTGGGGCAACCCTGATGACGAGAATATAGGCAGCTTCTGCCCCCTGACAAGAGTGTCCAGACCATCTATTGCAGATATGCCCGTCTCTATGAAATCGCTAGGATACTGCCTTGAGACAGGGTTTATCGGTGCGCCATTTATGTCTCTCCTCTCCTCGTATGACACGCCTGCAGACATGTCCCTTGGCCTTCCTTGCCCGTCAAAGACACGGCCCAGCATGCTTTCGCTGACTCCTGTAGTGAATGTCTCACCCAGGAAGCTGACCGAAGTGGTGCTGACATTTATTCCATTTGTTGGTCCGAAGACCTGCACCACTGCCTGTGTGCTGCTTGTGTCGAGTACCTGCCCGAGCCTCTCCTCTCCGTCGTGGAGCTTAATCTTCACTATCTCGTTGTACTGCGCGTTCCTTACCTTACCGACCACTACCAGTGGACCTGCAACGTTCTGTATCGTCTTGTATTCTATCTCGAATTTCATCATATCACCTATTTTCCCTCAGCCTCCCTGTACTCTCTGACCAGTGAGTTGAACTGCGAGTCTATCTCGGCAGCTATCCTGTGCCTGGCCTTGTCGACCTCGCTCTCCTTCTCCTCCTTCATCCTGGATATGTCCTCGCGCACTTTAAGCTTCATTATGCTGTCAAGTGGCACTCCTGCCTTTACTGCGGCATTTGCCTGCTTCCTGAAATGAAGTATGCTCGCCACCATGAATGCCTGCTTCTTGAGGCTAGTGTAAGCATCGACCTCGTCGAAGGCGCTTTGCCTGAGGAAGTCCTCCCTTATCATCCGCCCGATCTCCAGCGTGATCCTCTCAGTATCAGGCAGGGCCTCTGCTCCGACGAGTTGCACTATGTCCTTGAGCTCTGCCTCCTTTTGCAGTATGCGCATTGTCTCGGCCCTGTTCTCCGCAAATTCCTCGCCGAGGTTCTTGTCGTACCATGGCTTTAGGTCGTTTATGTATAGAGAGTAGCTGGTAAGCCAGTTTATCGATGGGAAGTGCCTTGCGTTTGCCAGCGATGCGTCAAGTGACCAGAATGTCTTTACCACCCTTAGCGTCCCCTGGGAGACGGGTTCTGATAGATCTCCACCTGGGGGAGATACTGCGCCTACCAGCGTTATAGAGCCCGTCCTGCCTGACAGCGCCTCCACCTTTCCGCTTCGCTCATAATACTCGGCAAGTCGCTTTGGAAGATATGCCGGATATCCCTCCTCGCCTGGCATCTCCTCTAACCTTGCTGATATCTCCCTCATTGCTTCTGCCCATCTTGAAGTTGAGTCTGCAAGCAGTGTGACATTGTATCCCATGTCCCTGAAGTATTCCGCTATGGTGACTCCGGTGTAGATGCTGGCTTCCCTTGCTGCAACGGGCATGTTGCTTGTGTTTGCTATAAGCACTGTGCGCTCTGTGAGAGGCCTTCCTGACTTGGGATCTTTGAGCTCTGGGAACTCAACTAGAACCTCTGTCATCTCGTTGCCTCTCTCGCCGCAGCCTATCATTACGACTATGTCTGAATCAGCATACTTGGCTATGCTGTGACTGGCCACTGTCTTGCCTGCGCCGAAGGGTCCTGGTATTGCGGCTGTGCCGCCCTTAGCTACAGGGAAGAGCCCATCTATAATCCTCATGCCTGTAGTGAGCGGTTCATCAGATCTGAACTTTTGCCTGAACGATTGTGGCTTCCTTACCGACCTCTTCTGCAGCATGGTAATCTCGAACTTCTTGCCGCCTTTATCCACTGTTGCTATGCGGTCCTCAACGCGGTATGTGCCTTCCTTGAGCCCTGAGAGCTTCCCTTCAACTCCTACTGGGATCATGATGTAGTGCTTTATCAGTTCGGTCTCCTGTACATAGCCTATTATATGTCCCTCTTTTACATGGTCCCCGTTCTTGACCCCCTTCTCTATGAACAGCTTCCACTTCTTGTTCCTATCTATTGAGTTGGCACTTATGCCTCGGCCTATGAATGCGCCGCTCTTGCGCCTCAGCTCCTCGAGCGGCCTCTGGATACCATCGTATATGTTGTTGAGCAGGCCAGGCGCCAGCTCTACGGATAGTGGAAGCCCAGTAGACTCTACCTTCTCTCCAGGCCTGATGCCTGTCGTCTCCTCGTACACCTGTATCACCGCCTTTGGACCTCTTAGCTGTATTATCTCACCCACTAGCCCATCGTTACCAACCTTGACCACATCGTACATATTGCTTCCCAGCATGTCGTCGGCCACTACGAGCGGACCGGAGATTCTTTCAATATATCCCATTCAATCACTTGAGTATCAAACATTCTTTGTTATGTCTATGCCAATCGCGCGCATTATTAGGTTCCTGAGATCATCCTCGCCGACCTGCTCGTTGGCTTCCGGGATCTCTATCACGGTGGGGAGCATGCTTGTCTGTATCAGATCGTTGAGTCTCCTGTCCTTCACCATGCGCCTTACTGACGATGTCATTATTATTATGCCTGTATCGTTTTTCTCGAAGAGTTCCCTGAGTTTTGACTCTGCGTCATGCGTGCTGCTCACCACGCTAGAGTCTGCGATTCCAGCTATGCGGAATCCAACGTTGAGTAGGCTGTTGCCCAGGTAAGTTATCTTCAACTCCTTATCCACTACTCGCTCTTCCATATTATAAGCCTCTGCACCTCCTCCCTGCTCAGTCCATATATCTTGCTGTTTATCAGTATCCTGAGCGTGAATACCTCTATCTCTTTCATATAAGCGTATGCCAGTATCGTGCCGAAGGTAAGTATACGGTGGTTGAGCAGCCTGGAGCTCATCTTGAATAGCGCATTCCTCATTGATATTTCGAAGAGGAGCAGCTGGTTCCTTCCCTTTGTGAACATGTCTGTCGCCTCCTTGAGGTCGTACTGCTTTATCTGGGAGACCATTGAAGGTATGTCCTTTGAGCCGTTGTATACCTGCTCTAGTTCATGGGAGGAGATATTGCCGTTGCCTATGATGTTGCCGGATATGTCGCCGAATTTCATGTCTGCCCTCTTTGCCTTTATCAGAAGCATTATGTTCTTCATATCTATGTCCATCTTGAGCGTCCTTGCCGAATTCATAGCCATTACTCTAAGCCCGGTTATCACGCTGCCAAGAGCCTTGTAGTATTGCCTATCTATCGTAGCAACGGCGTCTATTGCATTTCTTGACTTCTTGTATGAGTCAAGCGCCTCGCGCAGTATTCCGCTGTACGGCGAGTTTATCATGCACTTGCCGATTATTCCCTCTATAGAATCCTCCCTCATAACCTCCCTGACGAATGCCAGATTGTAGATTCCGTAGTCCATCAGGTACCGTGCTATGGATTCATAGCTTGCACCCCTGTCCTTAGCTTCTATCACTATCTTTACGTTGTAGAGGTCCCATTTACCCTCTATGGCCCTCATCAGTTTGCGCTCAGTGGTAGGAGATATCTGCACGAGCTTTGCCACGTTCTTCGCGAGATTCTTGCTAAGTGCAAAGTCTATCATCTCCTCCTTTATCTCCAGTCCGCCGAACTCCTCGAGGTCGTTCTTGTAGTCTTCCTTGAACAGTATCGCTATTATCGAGCTTGCGTCCTTCGCATTGATGATCTCCTGCATTGTCTTCTTGCTTATAAGCCTGCTCTCCATGGCCTTCACTCTGGCGCTAGAATATCCGAAATGCATTGCGGCTGCAGGTCCTGAAAGCAATAACTCAACCTCTTCTCTTTGTCACCTTTTTAGGTCTCAAGGTCTTCTTCCCGGGCCTTGGGGCAGCTCGCGAAGCCTTTGGCCTGCCATACAGGTCGCTTGACACGAGTCCCCTTGCAAAATCCTTCTCCCTCTCCAGTATGCTCTGAGCAGTTGCATTGAGCGACACTGTGCCATCATCTGTGCTGAACACGAATCCATCTATGTCAGCGTATTCTACATTATACTTGCCACCCTTTAGCACGCCAGCATTCTTCTTGCTTGTCTTTATGGTGAATCCGGAATCGGCTATGTCCTTGAACTGTTTGAGACCACTATCGAAAAGCTTGCGTGGATAATCCCTGGAGAGTAGCGCCTCTGCGCGCGCCGTAACCCTCTTTAGCTCCCTTTCAACGGCGTCGCCCCTAGCCCCTAGTATTATTGAATTTGCCTCAGTTTCAGCTCCTGCGCGAGCCTCGCTCCTGCGTCTCTCTGCCTCTGCCTGAGCAGCATGCTCCGCGGCCTTTAGTATTGACTTGGCCTTCTCTTCCGCTTCCTGCAGAATCCTCTTTGATTCTGCAGCGGCCTCGCTATCTACTGCAGAGGCCTTTGCCTCCGCATCGCTCAGAATGCTCTTCCTTATGGCATCCAGGGACATTGCAACACCTTTATATGATGCCTGCAGTCAGCATTATAAGTATCGCTATCACGAAACCGAAGATAAGTAGCGTTTCTGGGATGACGAAGAAGAGAAGCACTATTCCAAGATTCTCCTTCTTTTCCGCTATCAGTCCGAGTCCTGCGCTGCCGATACCCGACTGCGCTACTCCCGTACCTATAGCCCCTCCTGCGATCGCCACTCCGGCCCCTATAGCTGCTATTGCAGCATTCATATCTATTGCCACAAAATTCACCAATATTCTATTCTTTAGTATAAACCCTCTTATAGCTGAAGGGCTTGAACCTTATTCCGTTGCCTATGTAGAACTTCGAGAAGAATTCCACGAAATTGAGCCTTATGCCCTGCACTATCCCCTCGAAGATGGACAACAGCATATTAAGGAAGTGCAAAGCTATAAATATAACCAGGTAGACGGCAAAGACGAGTATGCCGCTGCTCATGTGAGGGGTGAAGGCCATGTCTATCAGGAAAGCTATTATCACACTGCCGAGGCCGAAGCCCATTATCCTTGCATAGCTCAGCGGATGCGTTATCAGGTTCATTATCTCTGTCGCCTCGCTGCCGCTAAGCGCTGCGGCAATGAGTATCGAGACTATCGCTATGGCACCGGATATCTCTGTGGTAAGCACGCCGAAGACTCCGAAGAATGCGCCGGATACGGCAATCGTCCCAGACAGCATTGTGATTATCGAAGCAAGCCTTGCGTAGGCCATCTTCTTGTGGCCGTGACCGTAGCTGTTTACAATCCCTATAGCAAGACCTATTATCACCTGCGTGACCCCGAAAAGCACGGTTATCGCTATGAGCTCCGGCGTGTTTTTCAGCCAGTCGAAGCTGAATGGCGTAGAGTATCCGAGCTGAAATCCGAAATACTGGTTGGAGATGAACCCGAAGAACATTGCGGCAAAGGAATTAAGCTGCCATATCCTCGCCGCATTATGCATCAGCCCTTCAGGATCGGTCTTCTTGACTATCAACGAGGCGAGTAGCAATGACGCTAGTCCATAACCAACGTCAGTGACCATCAGTCCGTAGAATATCGGGAATGATATTATGAAGATCCAGGTCGGGTCTATCTCGTCGCTCCTCTGCACTGAGTAGAAGCCCACCATGTAGTCGAAAGGCTTCAGAATTCTGGGTCTGCGCGTGTAGGTAGGGGCCAGTTCCCCTCCATCAATCTCTTCGATGTGAGCCTTGCCTATTGTTACATTTGATACCCTCTGCCCAAGTTCCTCGACCTGCCTCTTTTGCACCCAGCCCTCCACCACGAATGTGCTTTGGGTCCTCTTGAATGACGCGCTTACCTCGGAACGATCTAGCTCTATCTCTAACATCTCCTTTAGATTAGCGAGTTTTGAATAGCTTGACCTGCTTATGCCTGCAAGCTTTCTCGATATCTCTGAGAGCCTCTTTGCGTTGGCCTCCCTCTTTGCCCGCGTTGCCTTCATCACGCTTGCGGGTGTGCCGTCGAGATACCTTGCGGAAAGGTCTAGCTCGTTCAGCCTGAGGCCCTTGAATGCCTCATCTATGGCAATCTTCCTGTCATACGCCACCAGCACCACAACATGCTTGTTCAATGGCTTGCTGATGCTTAGGTCTATTCTATTTCCATCAAACCTGCGCAGCGCCTTTTCCAGCCTTTTTGCAGTTTTTGGATCGGTCTCAAAGGCCTTGTAGGCAAGGTAGTCGCTCCTTATCCTGCCGAAATCGATCTTCAGCCCTCCAAGTGGCGATACTATATGCTCCGCGTAGTCTAGCGCCTTTTGGTCATCCTCTATTTGCTTCCTCTCATTCACCAGCGAGTATATCTCATCTATGGACTTTGTCCTTCTGACCTCTTCGACGAGCTTCTTTGGATCCAGATGCTTTTCGGGCCTTGCTACTGCCTGCGGCTCAAGGTCGTTCATTGCGCCGTCGATCTTCACGAGCGAATCGGAGAGCTCTGTCGAGTATGACGCCGGAACGTCGTCGCCAAGCTGCAGGCTGCTCCTCCTGAGATCTATGGCACCCATCATGTGCAGCGCAGCAACGACCTTAGCCTTGTCCTGTTCAAGTGAGACTATCCTCACTTTCTGCATGGGCTCTGTGCGCAGCACATCAATCAACTAAAAATATGCCTTATAAGCCTGTTAGCCAGGTCCTTGACCTTGTTCTGTCCAAGTTCCTGCTTCCGTATCTTCCTTGCCTCTGATTCGGCCTGGGAGATGACCCTTGCCCTCTCCGTCTCAGCATCGGAAACTGCCTTGCCAACTACCTCCTCCTTTATCTGCCTTGTCCTTGCTTCGGCAGCATCGACAGTCTGCCTGGCCTTCTCCTGTGCCCTGCTTATCCTGTCAGCCTTCCTCTTTTCGGCATCCTCAACTATCTTCTTCGCCTTAGCTTCTGCATCCTGCACGTGTGATATTGAATCCGAACTTGTCATAGATTACACCATTGGTTTTAGGTCATGCTAATGAACTAGATATACAGTATAGATGAGGATGATTAAATTTAAAAAGACTACCGCATGAGACGACGCATTTCATGTCACTATGTCTCCCTCTGAATATTCGCCCGTGCTATTGAAGATTATCGAATATGTCTGATTGCGCATTGTGAACGTACCAGTATAGTTGTCAGTTATGTTCATGGCCCCTATGAATCCGAAGTACCTGGAAGTCCATTGGAATGGATGAAGCGCACCTGTCTGGTTTGCATATGCCCCTTTCATTATGTCGCGAGCGGATCCGCCGAAGTAATAGCGCCCAAGATATCCGTTATGCTGGGCCGAAGTATTAAGCGCATAATCCTCGATTGCAGAATACCTTATGTCAAACGTTCCTGAACCATTATGGAGCTCCTTGATGCCGCTGTTTGGGCTCAGGGCTCCTGCGAACGTGTTCCATGTCCCATTTAGACTCACTATCAGAAAATATGCGTTGGTTGAATTTGATCCGAGGATGGAGTATGCCTTAACTGTCCGGGTATAATTGGCAAGTGCCCAATAGCCACAGCAGCCCACCATCTCATCGTTTGATGCTACAAAAGTTATGTTAAGCGCCTGCGGCCCTAGATTCATCGGTGGTGCAGAGGCTACAGTGGTGGTTACTACTGTGGATATTGTTGTTGAATACATGGCAGCTGACGACGCATATGCATGCGCAGCAATATGCTCAAGGGATATGAATATCGTGCCGACTATGAGGAAATCTATCACTAGGAAGAAAGCGATGTTGGGCAGTTGGTTGCTGCTTACATAAGGCTGATTGCTTGTTCTTCTTGGCATTATTAACCACCAATCCCAATTTATTTCTCGAATACTTTTAATAAACCTTTCTTTTCACGGATCCTCCTTATCATTGAATACGATCAGGTCTGATTTAGCACGATTATGGCATTGGGCTGATGACCTACGGTAATAGTCTTCACAACTCTCAGAGTTGAAGTGTTTATTACTGACACATTTCCAGCTGGACTTTGGTCAAGTGCCGCGCCAGGACTGAAATTCACCACATATATATCTCCATATGGCGTATAGGCAAGCGCTTTTGGTTCTGTGCCCACATCTATAGACTTGTAGGTGATAAGAGATGTTGAATTTATCACAGACACTGTTCCGGTTGACGGAGTTCCTGATAATGACCCTTCATTAGACACATACAGTGTAGAGCCGTCCGGGGACAGTACAAGGGCAGTCGGATTTGTGCCGGTGGCCGCTATACGGTATATATTATTTGTAGTTGCATTTATTGATACGAGTATGCCATTGGAATCATCCACCTTGCTGCCAATAACATATAGCATTGTGCCTTTTGAGTTGGATACAAGAGACAAAGGCGGCTCATCTATCAGAATCTTCTTTGACACGGTGTCTGTGGTGGTGTTTATCACTGTTATGTTGTACCCGAGACCGTCCAGCACATAGGCGTACGGGAGTTTCTGGTTTAGCACTATTGGTCCAGGACCGTTTGTAGGTATGGTGCTTGTTATTCTATATGTCGTGGTGTTTATAACATCAACAGAATTGCTCTCGTAGTTCGACACATATACGCTGGCACCGTTTGGAGATACGGCTATGCCCTGGTCTACGGTTCTCCAGAACACCTCCTTTCCTACAGGCAGTATATGGGTCACGTTGTCCGTTGTTGTGTTTATGACAGCAACATAACCATTAACCACAATGTTCCCATTAGGCACATATACATACAGGACATATGCCCGCGCCCCTTTCGGATACGTTGCTATAGATATTGGCAGCAAAGAGCCAGTGATTATCTTTGATATGTGGCCGGAGGAGAGGTTTGCCACGGATATGTACCCTGGAGGCACCGGCGTAGTTGCAGTGCTGTAGTTTGACGGAAATGTGTTCAGCACGTATATGCGTCCGTTGTTGACAGGCACCATATCGTGCCCGGCAGAATCAAGACTCCCTACAGCTAGTATGCGCGATGGCGTATTTGACAGCGCATTTATTGCAGTTATATATCCGTCCCCGGCATTAAAAATATACGCATATGATGCATTTTGCGGCTGGACCGGAGAGACGCCATGGCTGATGCTTTGGTTCTGTGAAGCAGGACTGCCAACATGAGTGTTGATTGCAAATAAGGCAATTACAGCCATTGCTGCGATTATCAGGATATAAGTGCTATTCCTTAACGATTTGGAAACGGCAACGTGATGCGCCATGCCTTCCGCATGCCTGCCTGCATGCTTATTCCTTCTGTTAATTGACATTATCTACTCACTCTTAAGTTGGATTTGGCAGGACCGATACATAGCTTTCGTTAACATTAGTGCTGTAGCTGAGCAGTGTAGCATTTAACTGCAGTAGCGTAGGGTGAAGATAGGCGCCTGTTGATCGCATGCTTACCTTGTAGTTGAGCGCTATGCCGCTGGCATTTGATATGCATGCGTGGAAGCTGCCATTGTATATGACCGTCTGATAGACCTTCTTAGATTGATTGCTGTTAAGGAAAGTGTAGTTAGTACTGTTGGTTGTCCCGTTGAATAGGCCTGAGACTTCTCTGCATCCTTCGCCTTTGAAAGCATTTTGAGAGATGGCCGAATTATTAACAGTAAGATTGGTAAGGTTTAGAATTGTCGAACTTAGGCCCAGGTTAAGCAGCCCGAAGTCTGCAAAGCCCTTGAGGCTTAGGGCTGGCCCGTATTGTATTGGCCTGCACAGTACCCCAGCATGGCTTGAGGTGCTCAGGTTTGCTCCAGTGCATAGAACCACCTTTGTGCCATTGTAGAAATACGATGAATATGGATAGCTGCCCATCTTCAGGTCTATCCTGCTAAAGTTGCCATACTTCTCGTACCTGTACGTGAACGGATATTGCAGCACAGTGGTGCTACCGTTCTGCATATAGAATGTTTCATTCTCGTTTCCTGAGTAGCTTATGTTAATACTTTCCTTGGAGAAGATGTTGGCCGCTATAGACTCTGTAGTATTTTGAATCAGTGTGGTGTTTCTTGGCACTGTAGTGGTTGTGTTTACCGAGGTAGTCGTTGAAGCTGTAGTTGATTGCGGAGCAAGCCTTATTATGCCAGTGGCAAATAACGCTGCCACAGCTATCACTGCAATGACCACTATGGCCGATATCACGGCCTTTGTTCCTGCCATTCGCATCATTCCTTTTTAAAGCGTGTCAGTTGTACGGGTATGATCCTCCGTCTCCGTCATCATTTCCCTCGCATCCTCCGGCCCAGGCGCCTGGGCACTCACTTGCCTGGTGACATAGTGTATTACAGCCACCGCAGTCATTGCATGCATAAGTTTCAGCATAATAAGGTGCACCTAGATTTGTGCAATATCCATTCACATCCGCACCTACACTGGGATAGCATCCAGAACTATCTGGAGGCGTAGATGCAGTTACAGTTACAGCGTAATAAACTCCGCAGGTGCCTCCGCCAGTATCTGTGAAATATGACCAACCACCGAACGAGCCTGCATTGCCCCATGTTGACGGATTTATGCAGCAGCTATTTCCGCTGCAGGTCTCTCCGGCGCATCCGGTTGCGCCATCTGCGCATGGGAACGCCCAATCCTGGCTTGTATATATGCCATACCATGTACCTGAGCCTCCTGAGAAGCCCACACACTCCTCGTCCACACCGCCCTGCGGGACTACTGCAAAGGCCTGCGATCCGGTGCAGGAGAGTGTGTTCCAGTTCGCTGTTTCAGACACGGCACCAGTTAGTGTGAAACCGCTGTAATAGCTTCCTCCTATAAGGTATCCAGGCCATCCAGAATAGGTTCCCGTCCATCCATCCCAGCTGTCAGAGCCCGAACCACCCATGTTAACGTTAGCATAATTGAAATCTGTGCCAGGTGATGCAACGAAGCTTGCCGATCCC
>JAJYVC010000001.1 GCA_021792235.1 Microcaldota archaeon | reverse complement strand
ATAAGTAGTAAATGGGTTATCTTGGTTATAGTTATTATTGGCAATTCTGAAAGATTAAGATACAATGAAATAATGGAGCATTTAAACGGCATAAGTCCCAAGAGCCTGGCTGATACGCTCAAGGAGCTGGAGGGATTGGGCCTTATTAACAGACAGGCATTCAATGAAATCCCACGCAGAGTTGAGTATAGCCTTACCAAGGCTGGTCTTGAGCTGTATCGTTCAACAATCCCACTTTTACGATGGGCAGCAGATAAAACAGGAGATAAAGATTGTGAAATCCTGCAAGTTGCACTAAGTAAGAAAATTTAGGATTAACTTTCTTTATATAATAAGGGTTAAATTCTCATAAGTTTGTATTATATCATGTATTCTTGCCAGACGTGCTACTGCGAAGAGAGTTCCTGTGCTAACTGCACAGTGTTAGAGGAATGTTTAAATCCGTTGGTATGCTGTTGCAGTGCTGCACATCAAGCATGGAAACGAATTACTGTAAAGAAAGGCATTCTATTAGAATATATTACACTTACATGGCTTTCAATAGAGATAATAGGTTCACTTTGGGCAGGATTGGCTGCGGGCAGTATTGCGCTCCTCGCATTTGGAGGTGATAGTTTGGTGGAATTTATTTCTGGTTCGGTAGTTTTGTATCATCTAAGGAAAGATTACAAGAATCTTGATGCAAAAACTGAACATGCAGAAAAGATTGCAAGTATGTTGCTTTTCTTGTTGATACCCATTATTGGCATTGGCACAGTCTATTCTTATTTGATTGGTTTGAGACCTGAACATTCCCTTTTAGGCATAGTGATAGCAGTTGGAGCAGTAATAATAATGCCATATCTCTGGCTTGAAAAGAGAAGAATAGGAACAGATGCTAAGTGCTTACCTCTTTCTATAGACGCTACAGAATCTGCAGTGTGCTTCTTCATGTCAGTTGCACTTCTTGTAGGGCTTCTTGCAGAATATTTCTTAGGTTTGTGGCAGGCCGATTATATTGCTACAGGAGTAATACTAATATTCATAGCAAAAGAAGCAATAGAACATAAACATGAATTGGGCCTAAAATAAGAAATAGGCATCATCTGCCCAGTTCTCTAGGCACCATTGCAGCGAGCTGCCCATTGCCTAACTGCATGACTCTGCTTTGGTCTCCTTACTTACCATCTTATGTGTTCTTTTGCCCCAGAATCCCATAGTTAGAATTTAATAATTTACTTGTATAAATACTGAGTAGGTAAGCCCATGTACAAAAACAATGGGCGAAGGAAAGTTAGTTCGGCGCTCGGCCAGGGCGTCCATGCTTGCTCGACGTCGTAGAGCTTAGACTTGCCGTCTGAGGAAAGGTGTCAAGGACATGGTCAGGAAGCTTGAAGGCCTGGGCGTGAGGAATGTCACCATGCTCACTGGTGATAACCAAACCAATGCAAAGGTGATTGCAGATGAGGCTGGAATAACGAACTACAGGACAAATCTGCTGCCTGAAGACAAAGTGACCCTTTTTAAAAAAGAGACTGAAAAAGGAGAGATCACGATAATGGTCGGCGATGGGATAAACGATGCTCCGGCGCTTGCAACGGCAACAGTAGGAGTGGCGATGGGGGCCCATGGGACAGGAATATCTGCAGAGTCTGCTGATATGTGCTTTTGGCGGATGACCTCACCAAGCTGACTGATGCAATAAAAATAGGCAAGGGGACGACAAAGATAGCGAAGCAGAGCATATATGTCGGGCTTGGAGTTAGCATACGGCTCATGCTGATTGCAGCAATATCAGGAGACATCCCTTCCGCAGTAGGAACAGTACTACAAGAGACATTGGATATCACGGTAATATTGAATGCTTTGAGAGTAAGGTAAGTTGTTGTTCTGCATAATTGCAGACAGCGATATGCCAACGCAAAAGGTTATAATTACAGGGAGCGTATAATACCACCATGGCATCCAAGGATTTCGTTTGGGGAGAAACGGTGCGCATATATGATACGGATACTGAAGGCATCGCACACTATGCAGGTTACTACAGGTTCTTTACGGACGCGTTTGAGCAGTTTGCAAAAAACAGGTTGCTACTTGACTGGCCACTTGTCAACAATAGGGTGTGGTTCGTTGTTGTAGAGTCATATGCAAGATATTACAAGCCACTGAGACTGGGTGACCGCATGCGCACGCATGTTAACGTTGAGATAGTAGGAAAGAAGGCGCTTGCCTTCAATTTCAGGATATACAAGAATGCAGCAATGGTCTGCGAAGGGAAGATAGTGCAAGTGGCAATAGACAGGAGAGCATGGAAGGCAGTGCAGTTACCTAAAAGCATAGTTGCAAAGGTTAAATCTTTTAACAAGGAGAGTTAGCAGAGTTATCTGTGGCCTTTGCCCCAGGTACCCATGACCTGCCGCATTATTGCAAATTCTCTTATGTGGTACGCATTGTGGTCTGCCACAAGCAGCATCTCCCTTAGTATGGTCTGGCGTCTCCCCAAGATATCCTTAAATACAAATCAATGTCGGCATCCTTGACAAGTCGTACAAGATCCTTGTAGTCCTTTTCGAACTGAGATAGGGTGTTGCTCTAGTCCCTTGTCGTTGCCATTTTGCCTTGTTTTGGCCAGTAGTCTTTTGGCCAGCTCATCTCCTTGTATCATGGATTCCTTATGAAGTCCAGTATATTGTATTGCGCTATCCTTATGTGTTCAACAAGAGCCTATGCAGAATAGGTTCTGTTGGAAAAAGGTCATTCCTCCTGTCCTTCGGGAAGTCCTTGGCCGCCTCCCCAAGGTCCATGTGCGCATTGCCTCCTTAAAGGAGTGAGTAGACGTGCTCGTGCAGCTGTTTCTGTGGGTCCATGATGCATTATCTTGAAGGTAAGATTTAAATATTCCATATTGCTCATAAGCTTTGGTAACATGATGTTTGTGAGTGCGGCACAGTATTCTTCCGTATTTGCCAGCGTCAGCTTCTCCTTTTCAAGGTCATCGGCATCAGCCTCATGCTAATCGCATAGAGGCTTCTGTAATCTTTAAGTGGTCTTTATGCAAATAGAACCCCTATATAGTGTTGGGACTGGAGCAGGAATTAAGCGGTCGTTGACAGCAGTAGTTATAGATAATGTGGATAATTCACTGCTGGATTATCTAGCCAAAAAGGGAGTGGCGGTAGATTATGTACCAGGCATGAACAGGGATGAGCTTATCAGGAAGATTGGAGCTTATGATATGTTAGTGGGAAGGAGCAGGTTGCCAATCGATGCACAGATCATAGATGCTGGAAAGAGGCTGAGGATAATAGGAAGGGCAGGAGTTGGGATAGAGAACATAGACACAGCCTATGCAGGCACACGCGGCATAAGGGTGGTCAACGCACCTGGAGCTGCAACACAATCTGTTGCAGAGCTGGTCGTAGGCCTGATGGTTTCGTCCTCCAGAGGCACATTTAGCGACACATCAAGAATAAAGGGAGGCAGGTATAGGAAGGACCTGGGAATAGAGCTTGCAGGAAAGACGATTGGCATAATAGGATTCGGGCACATAGGAACGCGAGTGGCGCAGCTGTGCAGTGCAATAGGCATGGATGTTATAGTAAACGACATTGTTGACATGCATGACAAAGCGCAGCGCATGGGAATGCGATTCTTAGACAAGACTAGATTATATGATGAATCCGATGTGATAAGCCTTAACCTCAGCATGGAAGGCAATAGAGGCCCGGTGATAGACGCTGCTGCAATCGATCTGATGAAGGAAGGCGCCATAGTCATAAACACGGCGAGGGCTGCTGCCGTTGATATGAAGTCCATCCATGATGGACTGACATCTGGGAAAGTGGGATTCTATGCAACGGACGTTCTGTGGCACGAACCTCCCAAGGATCCACTTGAACTCGATATAGTGAACAATGACAAAGTCATCGTGACATCGCACATCGGAGCTAATACAAAGGAGGCACAGGCCAGGGTTGCTGCACTTGCAGCAAATAACATTGGAGATGCGATAGACGAACTGCTGATTGAAGCAGAAGAGTGAGTGATTTCGATGGAAAATTGCAAAACGATAAAACTCCTCACAGCAGGCCCAGTGACTTTGAGGAGGGAGGTGTCGGAAGCGCTTGCGGAACCAGTCATAGCGCATAGAGGTCCTAAGTTTGAGTCACTTCTAATGGGCATAGAAGCAAAGCTCAAGAAGGCTTTCGATACGAAGGATGGCTTCGTTGCTCTGATGACTGGGAGCGGTGCTCTGGCAGTTGAGTCCATGGTTTTCAGCATGCTTGACCCAGGGGAGAGAGTGCTTTATGTCTGCCACGGTGAGTTTGGAAACCGTATGCTTGATTCTATGAACATACGGGGTGCCCAAGTAAAAACTTTTTCGGAAAAGAACGGTAGGTCCGTTAAGGAGGAGACGGTGGCTGCCGAGCTAGAGAGCGGAAAATACGACACGCTTGCAATGGCCTATACTGAGACGAGCGTCGGACTTGCATACAGGTACGCAGAGCGGCTGGCAGCCAGAGCCAAGGACAGAGGCATGCGGGTGATTGTAGACGCTGTCGCAGCGATGTTCGGAGAGCACATATCTCTTGACAGAAGCAATTTTGATGCCATAGCCTCGTGCAGCCAGAAATGCGTGGCTGCTCCTGCAGGCATGTCGTTCGTAGGGCTAAACAGTGAGGCTGAGGCTCGCATACACAGTACAAAGCAGAAACCGAGATACCTAAATCTCGGCATGTACAAGGATGCGATGGATAGGAGGAGGGGAGTCCCCAACACGCCTGCAGTGAATACGATGTATGCGCTGGACAAGGCGCTCTCGGTCATGCTGGATGCTGGAATGGACGACTGGATTGAGCAGCATCGGCGTAGAGCAGGCATACTTTATGAAAAAATGCCGAGGATTGGGTATACGCCTATTGTAGAAAATGAAGATTGCAGATCTAACTCTGTGACTGCGTTTAGGATTCCCGACAGGCTGACCCCGGCACAGGTGATGGCTGCGGCAAATGAAGGCGGTTTTGACATATCTCCGGGACTGGGTGAACTGTCAGCAAGTGTGATAAGGATAGGGACTATGGGGGACGTCAGCGAATCAGACATGAATGCAGTAGTTGATGCCCTTTCGCAGGCAAGCGGCCAATAATTATAACAGAGTTGTAAGGTCAGGAGCTGGATTAAAAAGCTTAATCACACATATGTGTATAGGTAGTTGTATGGTGTTTGTGGATGACCTTGCCTATGAGCTTTTCGTTCTGGGATTTGTAGCAGTGCTCACACTCTATATGACTTTAAGTGTATACTTCACCTTCAAGAGATCCAAAAAAGCAGACATGTATGATGTAATAGATGGCGCTGTGCTTCCATTGGGCCTCCTTGGCATTTATCTTTTCATAATGGCGGTTGCAGGCCAGCTCTCGTGGCCTCTTCCAGGTGCATTCAACATGGTCTATTTCGACCCGATGGTATCGCTTGCCATGGTGCTTATAGGATTCGCCTACTCGATAAGGGCGAGGCTCAAGATGCATTATATCGGATTCTTCTCCCTCCTCGTAGGAATTATGACAATATATTACGGTGTCATTGCATACAGCCTTAAATTATCACTGAGTCCGCTTGGCCTGTTTGGCTTATTCTTCTCATTCGGGGCAGTGGCAGTGCTGGCATTCCCGGTCTCGCTGATACTTGACCTAAAGCCTGGGTTGACGTCCGAATATCCGAAAGTATGGGTAGCGCTCCTTGTGCTCTTCTGGATAGCGCTTCTGGTTGCAGCATTGGTGGCATTCTTCACAGGATTCTCTGCAGTACCTGCACATTTCAGCAACCCGCCATAATCCAGATATACAGATTAGGAGAATCTTGCTGGAGATAGGTATTCAAAACCTGGAACTTTTGGTTTTGCACCGTTGACCATATCTGTGATTATCTTGCCGGTTATCGGTGCTAGCGTGACACCTACCCTGCATTGGCCTCCGGCTATTAACAGGTTTGAATAACCGGGAACCCTGCCGACAACTGGCATCTGATCTGGCGTACACGGCCGGAATCCTGACCCCTCATATATCTGTTTTAGCCTGCTGTACTTGATTATATGGGATTCGAGCATGTCCAGTAGCCATCTCTTCCTCCCCTCACTGAATTCGCTTTTAGTTCCCTTGAACTCAAAAAAGCTCGTTGCCCTGAAGAGGTTGTCGCTGTGCTGTGCCACTGCTACACCCTCTGGTTCGAGAAGGGCTGGAGCTGATATTATCCTTTGCTTGCCGGTTGAGAATAGCAGCACGAGTCCCCTGGCAGGAATTATCATTGGATTGTAGCCTGTAGGCTTTAGGAGATCGTTAGACCATGACCCGCCAGCGGCTATATATGTGTCGGCAGTTACCTTCTCACTGCCCGATATAATGTGCTCTACAGAACCATTGCCACAAATAAGCTCGGCTTCTGTGCCGAGAAGCAGTCTTGCGCCAAGCTTCCTTACCCTTGAACGTAATCCGTCGAAAAGTTTCATTGAGTTTATCGACAGCTCCTTGTCGAACATTATTCCTCCTCCAAGATTGGTGTATCCCATGCCTGATAGATCGCTACTTCCTATGAACCTGCCATCATACTCTTCTGCCAGCGTTCTTGCGTCATCCTCGCTTTCATAGAAGGCGCCAACGCCCCTTATCACATCTGCATCCATGTGTTCCTTCCTTAGGAACTGGCCATACAGCTCCACACTTCTCGAGCCTAGACTCATCAGGGCTTTGCCGCCCCTTTCTTTCCTATGCTTCAACGCAGACATGAACCATGAGATGTTGCGCAGTATCTGGCTTGGAGATATGTACACTGCACCGAGGCCCACTGTTGATGCCTTAGCTATATCAGCATATCCCATCTCCGGAGCCGAAGGGAGCGATGGGGTTAGAAGACCGGCGTTGTTCTTGGAAGTGACACCGTGCTTGTTCCTGTCTATGATGGTTACACTGTACCCTTCCTTGAGGAGATAGTATGCACAGAACAGCCCGTTTATACCGCAACCTATAATTGCGACACTGCTACCCCTTTCAGGACCCATACAAGATCACTTGAAGCGTATACTATCAAGATTCATCGGTGCCCTTGATTCTGCGTGCATCATGTTGCCAAGAACCCTGGACAAATCCTCGCACTTCGATTCCTCTCCGTGCATTGTGAATATCTTGCGCGGAGATGGTCTCAGGTTCCTTACAAAGTCCATTATCTGTCGTCTGTCGCTGTGCCCTGAGAATCCCTCTACAGTCTTTATCTGGCAGTTAATCTTTATCTGCGTCATCTTCCCATCCTCTCCTGGCAGCGCTATCTCGCTAGCCCTGTTCTGCACCCTCCTTCCAAGAGAGCTCACACTGTTGTATCCCACGAATACCACAGTGTTCTTTGGATCTTCGGCCATCTGCTTGAAGTATTCAAGACTAACTCCGCCGTTGAGCATGCCGCCGCTTGCCAGTATCACCGAAGGGCCCTTGTCAAGGAGCTCGCTACGTTCTCCCTTTGCCACCTCGAATATCTCGCTCTCGAACGGAGAGTTGTTGCTCAGTATCCTCTGCTGTATGCCCATCCTTAGGTATTCTGGATAGGCAGTATGTATTGCGCTCGCATCAAGTATCATTCCGTCAAGGTATATCGGGATGTCCAGCTTGTACTCCGGATTGTTGGTAAGATAGCTTTCCAGAACAAGCATGAGCTCCTGGCTCCTACCCACTGCGAAGAGAGGTATTAGCACCTTCCCGCCCCTGGTGACTGTTGCTTTTATAGTCTCCATTAACTCTATTTCTGCCTGCTTCCTGTTAGGAGTTATGTCGTTCGGGCCGCCGTAGGTGCTCTCTGTGAAAAGGGCATCTATCCTTGGATATCTGGTATCTGCCTCATTTAGCAGCCTCGTGAATCCATACTTCATATCACCTGTCGCGACTATGTTGTACATGCCCTCACCTATATGAAGATGAACAGTGCCGCTGCCGAGTATGTGGCCTGCATTGTGATACGTGAGCTTTATCTCGTCGGTGACATTTGTCACTTCGCCATAATCCCTTGTCACTGTGTGCATGAGCATCGTTCTTATGTCCTTCTCGCCATACAGCGGTGAGCCGCCAGTCTTCATGACCAGCCTGTTGTAA
Source organism: Microcaldota archaeon (assembly GCA_021792235.1). GTDB lineage: Archaea > Micrarchaeota > Micrarchaeia > Micrarchaeales > CABMGC01 > JAJZNA01. The sequence continues at coordinate 68,957 of JAJYVC010000001.1, read as the reverse complement.
TCATAGAGCAGAAGCGCGGCGAGATCCCTTGAAGGCGGAGTGCAATATACTGGACCAGTGTATCCGAACTTGAACAGATACGGAACGAAACCCATGTGGTCCATGTGTGCGTGCGTGAGTATGACAGCATCTAAGTCGTTGATCGTTATGTTCATGCTGTCAAGATACGGATATGCCTTGTTCTCCCCTCCAGATGCATTGGCGTCCTGACCCCTTATGCCAGGCTCTGGGCTTATGCCGCAGTCTATGAGTATCTTCGAGTGATTTGTTTCTATGAGCATGCTGCTCCTGCCAACCTCCCTGAATCCGCCCAATGCTGTTGCCTTTATCCATTCGCTCTTGGTTCCTATCCGGTTTATCTTCTTTCCGAGAGATCCTAGGAACTTCTTCCTGAATCCACTCTCCTTGAACATTAGCTGCCTGACGCCTTTTATCACGTCGCTGTTCATCGTAGGCTGTCTGAGCACACGAGGCACCCAGTTTGTCTCCCGTATTATCTGCATCAGCGTTGATCCTCCTTTACCTATAACCAGGCCGGGCTTGAGCGCCTCTATATAGACTTCACAGAAATCAGGCATGAACCGTATGCCTTCCGGACCCACACCTGCGTCAGGAGGTATGAGCGCCTTTATCTTTGCAAGCGCCTCCTCGGCAGGCATGAGTTTTGATGCACTGCTCCTGACTATGAGCCTCTTTTTGACCGAAGCAGATATGCTCTTTATTATGGTTTCGTCCTTGTATATCGCGCCTATGTTGTTCACATACACTGCAACATCGGGTCCCTCGAATTCGACAGTGGATGGCCCGGCCTCGCTCGGGATAAGACTGTTGACCCTGTCCAGAATCTCTTTGTTATACTCTTCCTCGCTCACTGCATCACAAAATGCGCTGTACCTAAAATCGAATTTATGCTGAAAACACCCAGTAGTCACTTAAGGAGCTTGTCCATCTCTTCCTTTGAATACTCCTTGAATCCCTTCTTTGTAATGGATATTATCCTCGTATTGTCCCCAGTTGCAGAGTCCCTCTTCATCGCTATCTTTAGTGCCTTTGCCACGTGTTTTGCCGCGTCGTTCGTCGAGATCTCACCAGAATATATTCCTTCCAGATATCCCAATGCAGTGAGCGATCCACTGCCTGTCGAGGTGAATTTGGATTCCTTTGTGTACCCTCCTGCAAGATCCAGATTATATATCTCTGGCACTCCGCGAGTCAGCCCTCCAAGCACCAGCTGTACGTAGAAAGGGAAGCCCTTATTCTCCTGCAGTATCAAGGATAGCAGTGATGTTGCCGATGACGGATTGAGCGACTTCTTCTCTTCCATAGTGTATATTTCATCCTGCATCTTCAGGAGTTTTACCAAGTACTCTGCATCGCCAACTCCTCCAGCTATGGTCATTGCCAAGCCATCATTTATCCTGTGCACCTTGACTGCCTCTGAGCTCGATATGAATGTGTCCATTGTGGCCCTGGAATCGGCGCCCATCACGACACCGTCACTGCATATTATGCCAACAGTGGTAGTACCCTTCTTTATCGATTCATAGAAATCTCTATTCACCATTAATACACCAAGAAATGGAAGGACAAAAAATGAATAAACTTTATTGGTCTATAGTATTAGACTACCATTACCTATAAAAGGCTTGCTATTATCCAATGGCTCCGCATATGCGAAAGTTTTGTGCGTGTTGGTTATCCTCACCTTGTATGTCTTTCCAAGACGCGGTTTCGTGTCCCTTAGGAAAACAACTATGTTGTTTATCCTGCCAATCCCTTCTCCACGCGGATCCTTTGCCGCTATTCGCATCTCGTAGGTCTCTCCTACGACTACATCTTCCATTCCCATCTAGTTACCCTTCCCACTTCTTTACCCAATCCGTGGTCGCAATTATAGATTCGCCCGAATTATGTATTTAAAGCTTATGTACGAAAGGATGCGTTGACTATGCAATTTATTTTGCCGTGAATGTTATGTTGTCTATGCCGAATGGAGCTATCTGACCTGTGGACGACGCCGATTCCTGCGAATAGAATGCTATCTCGCTGTAGCCCTGCGGCACCGTCATATTAACAGAATATTGCGCAGTGCTTCCAGACAACCTGACCTGATTTATCTCAGTGTTGCCTAGGTACACCCCCAGAACAGTACCGTTTGCTATTGACAAAGAATCGAACGAGAGCGTTATGCCCTGTGTTTTCGGGGATACCAGTATAAGTGTCCTAGGATTTGGACCCCACCACATCTCTGCGAGCGCCTGGTTGCACTGCTCGTATGGGTTGTTGCATAGTATCTGGTATCCTGGTGTCCAATTGCCTACAGTATAGGCAGTAAGGGACTTGCCTGCGTACTTCGAGATGGCAGCTTCTGTAGAAAAGACCGAGGTGTTGTCGCTTAGGTTCAGGTATACCGGCTGCCCGAATATCCCTGCAAGGTAGTCTACGATGGACTGTTTTGAGGAAGTATTGTAGGCAGATAGCTGCACTGCGATGAAGGCGGTGTTGTAGTTTGCCAATGAAAGAAGTGTCAGATTGGTCGGGTCTTCTGATATCGGCGATGGATATATGAGTCCGTAACCCAGCTCAAGGTACTGGGCGGTCTGCACGAGGGGCACTGCAGAGACTGAGATCGATTCAGTAGCATTTTCTCTGCTTGTATATCCTCCTATTATAGGTTTCTTGAGCGCTGAAACGTAATACGTTGCCTGGCCCATGTACTGCGCTGGTTCGTCCGACTGGTTCGGAAGGGCAGGAAGCACGAGCACAGAGAAGTTACCAGATATCTTGCCTATCTGGCTGTACGCTACAGGTATCTGCGTGGAGGTTATTGTCTGCGACGCAAACTGGCTGGAGAGGGGCATCCCATTATATTCTATTAATATTAACACAGATACTGCGGCCATTATCATGAATGATTTCCTCCCGTCCTTGCCGTAGGTTAACTGCTGGAATCCGAAGGCCGCAAGCATTGCTAGGCAGATGGTGAATATCATGTCGAATCTTCCGGGTTCGCGTATTATATTTAGTACTGGGACGAGACGGTAGAGTGAGTATATAGTCGGTATTCCGCTCACGTAACTACCGAACTGGACGTACGGACCTAAGGAGAGCCATGCGAACACTATTCCGAATACGAGCCACAAAGCAACATTCTTGAGCCTGTTCCTTTTGTAATCGAAGTACATAGCGGCTGCAGCAAGTGCAATTACAGTATAGCCGATATATGACACGCGCTCGCCGACATTCATCTGGTAATTCACTCCCTTGTATGTGAGCGCATATATTGATTGAGAATAGGACAGGGAAAGAGAATGAAATATCCCATTATAGTAGCTTGGCAAGAAGAAGGAAAGTACGTTGTTGCTCCACATCATGTTGTTAACCACACCAGAGTTCTGCTGCGCTGTGGCGAACGAGCCTCCGGAGAGATAGGGCAGCATGGCAAGAAGGAATGGCGCGGACAGGATAAGAGTCATAACTATGAACAAACCGACATTGACCACGGCTTTCCTGTCAAGGAGCTTGGCCCGGTCGATGACCAGGTATATTATTGTGAACACTACCGTAGCGAAGAACACCATTATGCCCTGCTCTATGTCGCCCATGAACGTGAGCAATACGAAACTTAGCGCAGCGAAGAATGCATACCTTTTCTTATGCTCGTTTATAGTGCGCACGTAAAGATATAGGAAGAGAGGCACCCACTCTATTATGGTCCAGTCTAGATGACCATAAGACTGGGCTATGTGCATGGGACTGAATGCGAATATGAGGCCGGCTATAAATGCAGCATACCTATTCTTAACAAAATAGTTTGCCAGAGCAAACATAAATATACCGGACAGCGCGAAGCTGCTGAAGAACAGCACGTTGTATACGAATGCGCTGCCAGCAAACTGAAGTGGTGCCGTGATTATGCCTGCCAGAGGCGACAGTGTCTGAGTTACCAGACTGGCGCCCACCGGATAATAGAGCAGGTTGGTGAAGTAGGGGGACTGATGTAGTGTGAAGACCGCATATGGCACCCACCACAGGTTGAACATACTCTGGTACACGTCGCCATGTCCATTGACCACGTACCCGAACAGGTTTATGGTAACCTGCCAAAACATTATAAGAGATATTGCAAGATAAACCAGGAAAGGCTTTAGGTACTGCTTCTTGGTCATCGCATAGTCCTTTATCTTCTGCCTCAATTAGACACGCCCGCTTTCAGGTTTAATTTTGCCTGCGATACATATAAAGCTTTATTTTTACAAAGTGTTTGTGGTTCAAGGATGGATAGCGTTGCTGAGGAGGGAATAGGCGTAAGGTCCGCAAAGATACTATACCCGCTGTTCATAGGGCAGGGCTTCGGCGTCGCGTTTACCGCACTTACATTCATAGTGGTGGCCAGGATACTTAACCCGACGGGCTATGGAGTATATACTCTTGCATTCGGATTCGCTGCATTGGTGAACGGATTCCTTGCATTCGGTGTCGGTGCGTATTTCAGCACCATGCTTGCAGGACTTTCATACAAGAAGGATGGCGAGGGGATACTACGGACCCTTTCCAGCGGATATATAATAGCCGGAACAGCAGGAATAGTGCTCACTCTTTTCGGGATAGGCGTAAGCAGTTACCTGGCAGGAGTGTACGCAAACTTGCATGTGACATCGCTGATCCTCATGGCGGCCGCGGGCACCATAATATTCAACATACTTGAAACGCTTGCCGTGAGTGCACTCATAGGATTCTCCAGGACCGACCTGTCTGCAACAATAAACGTCGTGGTTGACCTGATTCAGCTTGCGCTCAGCGTGATGCTGACCATAAAGTACGGAGTGATAGGCGCAGTGTCTGCCATGCTGATAGGATATCTTGCAGGGGCAGTCATAGGCGCATACCTTGTATACAGAGTAGTATCTTCAACGTTCAAGTTCAGGATATACCTGCCTTCGCGCGCGGAGATAGGCAGTGTCTTCCGTGTTGTGTGGCCATTAGCCGCAACAAACTTCCTGAACACAGGCATGCAGAACTTCTCGATACTTTTCCTTGGATTCTATGTGACTCTCTCGCAGCTCGGAAACTATGGAGCAGCATCGAAGGGCTATGCGCTGCTTTTCATGATATACAGCGTCTTTGGCAGCGGGCTGCTTCCAATATTCACCACAGCGAAGGCTCTGGAGATGAGCGACAGGATAAACAGCACATACAACAAGATAATACATTTCGCGCTTATACCCATGCTTCCGATAATAGTTTTTGTTGGAGTGATGGCGGCTCCTGGCCTCGATCTCTTTGTAGGTAGCAGCTACAGCAGTGCCCCACTCTTCCTCACACTTATAGCTGCTGGCAGCACACTAGGACTCTTTGGCACCTACATAAGCGAGCTGCTCATATCTGGGGGCCATACCTCGAGCGTCATGAAGGTGAATTTCATATCTGCAGTGTTACAGCTTGTATTCATGCTGCTCCTAGTGCCTTACTTAAAGGTGATAGGAGCAATATTGACCATATTCTTCATAGGTAACGCCGTAGAGGCAGTGTTCTTCTCCAAGTATGCTAGCAGGATGTTTGGCCTGAAACTTGAGCTGAGGAAGACAATATTCCTGTACGTATCAAATGCAGTCCTTGGACTTATGCTGTTTCTGATATATATCTCAAGCAATATCCTGCTGTCCTCGTATCTGGTAGGCGAAAAATATATTCTTGAGATAATAGTTGGGGTAGTTATCTCGCTTCTGGTGTACCCTGGCCTTCTCATAATGTTCAGGGCAATAAATGACAAGGACATATTATCAATGAGGTACGCTACGAACAAGCTCGGCCGTGTAAGCAACATCTTCGGCAGCTTCTTCGATTATTCTGACTACCTCTACCAGGCGTTGATCAGGAAGGCGTGATTTTATGGATTACCGCGATTTCACTATTGTGCTTCCAACCCTCAACGAGGAAGGGACGATAGGCATCCTCGTGAGAAGGCTCATTAGAAGATACCATGGCATACGCATTATGGTGATGGATGATGGATCGACCGATAGGACTGAAATGGCAGTGTCTGCAGCATCTAAGCTAAATAGCAATGTCTCATTTTTTAACAGGAAGAAGGCGGGAAGGGAGAGAGGGTTGACTGCAAGCGTAGTGGACGGGATACTTAAGAGCAGGACCAGGTTCGTGATAGTAATGGATGCTGACCTCCAGCATCCGCCGGAGATAGTGGGAAGGATATCGAAGGGGCTATCCGAAGGCCATGGACTTGTAGTAGCAATAAGATCATCGGTAAAGGGATGGGAACTCCATAGGAAGATTGTATCGATGGTGCTTATGGGGATCGGCTACGCCATCCTTGTGGCAACAGGCAGGAGCAGATGCAATGACATATTCTCTGGCTTCTTCGGCGTAGACCGGAGGCTGTTCACAAAAAAGTACAATGAGAACAGAGGCAGATTCATAGGTGGTGGGTACAAGGTGCTTTACGATTTTCTAAAATGTAATAGGAGCGGCAGCGTCTCGATAGGCCAGGTGCCTTATTCGTTCGGACTCAGGGAGAGTGGGGCCTCAAAAGCAGGACTCACGCAGGGCATAATGCTCTTCAAGTCATTCCTTACCTGATCAAAGACTGCTTTAAGAGCTTGGATGCGCATGCCTACTCTTGGCCTCATGTATAAGGCTTGCGAAGAGCGGTGCTGGAGCCTCGAAGCGCGACTTCAGCTCTGGATGCGACTGTGTGCCTATCCCAAATCCAGTTCTCCACTCTATGAATTCTACAAGCTTCCTGTCCCTTGTTACCCCAGTTATTCTCAATCCGGCCTTCTTTAGTATAGGTGCATATTTATTGTTGAACTCGTATCTGTGCCTGTGCCGTTCACTTATGCTGTTGGCCTTGTAGGCGGCCCTTGCAATTGAGCTCTTCTCTATGAGAACGCACTCCTGCGCCCCCAGCCTCATTGTGCCGCCTTTTGCAGTAATCCTTTTCTGCGAATCAAGAAGCACTATGATCTTATGCCTTGCACTGCTGTCGAACTCCGCCGAATTTGCTCCGGGTAGGCCGGCAACATTCCTTGCATACTCAACAGCCATTAGCTGCATGCCCAGGCACAGGCCAAGGTAGGGGATCCTGTTCTTCCTCGCATGCTCTATTATGTTTATCATTCCTTCGGTACCCCTGCTCCCAAACCCTCCAGTGACTATTATGGCATCTGTGCTTTTGAAGCTGCTATAATCACCCCTGCCTCCCTCGAAATCAGATGATTCTATCCAATCTATGTTTGCTCTGACGTCGTTCTTGGCCGCGGCATGTATTATCGCTTCTTTTACGCTTGCATAGGAGTCCCTGAGGTGCGTATACTTCCCAACCAGTGCTATGTTTACCTCGCCTTTTGGAGACACGGTCCTGCCGACATTCTCCTTCCACAACCTTATCTTGGCAGCATTGGGGTCCCTCGGCTTGAGACCAAGATCCTTTATAAGCAACCTATCGAATCCGAGATCCATGAAGTGGAGCGGAAGATTGTACAGAGTCAGCTGATCTTGGTCATCTATTATCCTGTCCTTGCTGAGGTTTGCAAACAGAGCGAGCTTCTCCTTGGTGCTTTCAAGCAACTTGGATGCGGTCCTGCATATTATGAAGTTTGATCGTATGCCGTCCTGTAACAGGAGCCTGAAGCCTATCTGTGCCGGCTTGGTCTTCTGCTCTCCAACTACGTCAAGGGTTGGTAGATACGTGAGATTTATGAATACGACCTCATGCTTGAGTGAAAGCTGCCTCATGGCCTCTATGAAGTAACTGTTCTCTATGTCACCCACAGTACCACCTACTTCAATGACCATGACGTCAGGCTTCTTGCCAGTCGCTATTGATTCTATGTTTTTTATTATCTGGTCAGTGAGATGCGGTATTATCTGCACCGTTTCGCCCAGATACTTGCCCTGCCTCTCCTTAGATATCACTGAACCGAACAGCTTCCCACCGGTTATCGATAGATCCCCAGTGAGGCTCTTTCCAAGGAACCGTTCATATATGCCGAAGTCCATATCGACCTCGCTACTGTCGTCAAGCACGAAAACCTCGCCGTGCTGATAGGGATTCATTGTACCGCAATCGAAGTTGAGGTAGCCATCGAACTTTACCGGCAGAGCCTTGTAATTGTAGAAATCCAGTATGCGCAGGATTGATCCCGTCACAACTCCCTTCCCCAATCCGCTCATGAGCGAGCCTAAGACAACGATATATTTTGTCTGCATATTGATATTGGCCACAAAAAGGCTTTAAATCTTTCTTGGGGAAAGAGTATCTGGTGTATTGCCATGCTTAAGATAGATGCCGGAAAGGGTGCGCCAGACAAGGTGCGCGCATTCATAGAGATACCAAAGGGCAGCGGAGTGAAATACGAGCTTGATGAAGAGACCGGTCTGATAAAGGTTGACAGGATACTGTACACATTGATGTCATACCCGTATAATTACGGTTTCGTACCTGGCACCTTGGGAGAGGATGGTGATCCCCTTGACATAATGGTGATTAGCGCTACAGCATTCAACAGTGGCACAACTGTGATGGTGAGGCCGATAGGAGTCCTGCTAATGAAGGACGAGGAAGGAGTTGACACGAAGGTTATGGCCGTGCCAATCGACAAGGTCGATCCTGAGATGTCAAGCATCAAAGACGTGAAGGACCTCAACGAGTCAGTAAAGACAAAGATAGTGCACTTCTATTCATACTACAAGAGCGTCGAGCCTGGGAAGTGGGTCAAACTCGAGGGCTGGGAGTCTGCAGCAAAAGCCCACGAGTATATAAACAAGGCAATAGAGCGTGCGAAGACGCATTGATGCAGCTCTTCATTTGGCTTTTAGTATTATCGAGATGCGCATACCATAGCCATCTGCAAAGCTCTTCTCTATACCTGACTTCAGGCTGCTGATTGATGCAGCTATTCTAACATAGTCGCTCTCCATCTTCTTCAATTGGAACCCTGACTGCTCTACATCGCTCCTTGCAGCACTTATCCTCTCAATTATCCTCTCAAGCTCTCTCTTCTCTAAGTTTATTCCTGATTTTTTGAGTTCTATGTCCTTTAGGGAGATGAGCATCTGGTATATGTCAGATTCCATTAGTACCGCTATGTTTCCAAGCAGTTCATCTCTGTTCTTCGAGTCTATTGACCCTGATTCAACGTTCTTCTTGAGCTCTTTTAAAAGGTCAATAAACTCAGCATAATCCTTCTCGCTCTTTATCGCTCCCAACGGATCCTCTACGAACGCGTTGAGAGACCTTCTTCTTACCGTCATGTGGTCAAGCTTTCTGGAAGGTCTCGCCAGAGGTGCTGTTAGCAGATTTATCTTCCTTAGCACCTCTGAGCCTTCTAAAGCAGTCACTGACAGCTCGGATTCCTTTTCTGCTAGTTTCTTCATGGTATCAGCTTCGGCACCTGCAAGGGATGAATTTTTTTCGTCCGTTGCGCCTGCCTTCATTGCAGATATGCCTTCCCTTAGCACATCGAGTTCTTCGATGCTGGACTGCAGAGCCGTTATATCACTCCGTAATGCACTATACTTCTGAAACCCTGCCGACTTCCTGTCGAGCTCTGACCGGAGAGTTGACTCCAGACGTTCGAGGGAGGCGTAGGCCTTCTTGAAATTGCCAAGGTACTTTGAGTAGCAGTAGAAGGATTGTTTGAACTTGGCGTTTGTCTTCAGCACATTGCCTATCATTGCTTCTACATTGGACAGGATGCGGCTGTACCTGCCGTATACATCAATGGATTTGTCTGCGTCTAAGCTGAGATCCTTTGCAGCCTCAGTGAGAGCGGATGCGTACTGCGCCTTCTGGCTCTTTATAGAGTTTATGTTGGGCATCCACAGATCCTCGGTGTACGGCTCTGCGTCAAGCTTTTCGAATTCGTAGCACGCCTGAAGGAACCTCTCCTTTGCTACGTGAAGATCCACCAATATCGCCGATGCCCTTGGTTCGAGAGGCCCCATCTCCTTGGCGAAAGCCAAGTCGAGGGTTACGGCAAGCGCACTCACGTCAACGGGATCGACATTGTCTTTCCTACCCAAAAAGATGCCCATTCAAATCATGTCTCTTTGATTGAAAACCCGCCAGGAGGAAGATGCTGCATCACATAATCTATGTCACTGAATTTGAGCCTTGATGCTATGAGCTTGGCTGCGTCGGACTTCTTGGTGTTTCCGGGCTTTATAAGTAAGTATCTCCTTATTCCAAGCGACATGCATGTAGACACCGGCACAACGGCAGGAATGCCACTTTCAGATGAAAAGGCGCAGAGTTCAAGCGCTACGCCCTTGAACCATTCCCTCTCGCCCTCTAGGAGGAAGCTGCCTGTGCCCAGTGAGCCCTTCTCCTTTGACTTGGAGACCTGCTCCCTCCTCAGCGCATAGACGTTCACAGAAGATGATCCCCCCTCCCATGCCTTTGAGTAGCACGCTGCAAACTGTGCTGCCTCCTCACGTATCTCCCTTGTCGCCTTTGTGCCATACTTGAGCACCACTACAGAGGCGCCGAACACGTCTGCGTGGAAGAACAGGTCATTCGAATCGAAATACCTTGAGTTTATGAGCTCGTTCTGCAGCGCACTTCTGCCACCTATTGCAAGCATGCCATTGCTCGAATTGAACCAGTTGAACTTCTCGTACCATTTCCTTTCAGTTATCTTTCTTATACTGACCTTCCTTTCCGATGGCCTAGCTACGGCCCGGCTCTTCTTTCCCTCGAGGTCCATTATGGCTGCACTTGCACCCTCGGCCTTCCTCTTCAGCTTCTTTGAGAGCCTGAAGTACTGATCGGCGTTGTCCTGGGCAGATATCGTATAATCTATCTTTATCCTCATGAACTACACCTAAACAGATTGTGAAAACAGAGATGCACCGAATCAGATGGTTATGGTACGAGCACAATGTTGTTTATTATAAGGTAGATTATGAAACCGAGGATCCCAAGAAGCAGTATGCCTACAAGCACCACCTTGAGGGTCCTTTTGAAGGTGCTCATGTCAGGCTTGTAGCTTACGCTCATTACATGCTTGGAATCCGATATGAATGTTCTGACACTTCCTACAGGATCAAGTTTCATCTTACTCATCGAATATCTTATCCAGGTCTACGTCCTGATTCTCGTCTACCTTCTTCCTTATCCCTTCGTCGCTGTAGTCTGCAAACTCAACGCCGCTGAGTACCACCATGACCTTCAGGGTGCTCTTCTGCATCTTCGGCTCTATCCTTGCACCCCACTTTAGCAATGCATCTGGACTTATACGACTAGATACGCTCTGGAATATGCTCTCAGCTTCCCTAAGGGTGAGGTCCTCTCCCCCCACTATGTTGACTAGCGCTTTTTTTGCAGTTGATATATCTACATCGAGTAATGGACTCTTCAGCGTGTTCTCTAGCGCTATTACGGCCCTATCGCTGGTCTGGGATGAGTTTGCTTCCCCCATACCTATTACTGCATAACCAGAATCCTTGAGCACGCTTCTCAGGTCGGCGAAGTCCAGGTTCACCATGCCGGGCTTCGTCACCATCTCTATTATGCCCTTTGTTGCATTAGACAGTATCTCGTCGCTTATCTTGAATGCCATGTTGAGCGGCAGATCGGGAGCCACGGCAAGGAGTTTGTCATTGGGTATTATTATTGTAGTATCGGTTGATCGCTTGAGCCTTGAGAGCCCCTCCAGGGCGTTTCTCATCCTAGGCTTACCCTCACTTGTGAAAGGCAGCGTGACGACCCCGACGGTCAGCGCGCCGAGCTCCTTTGATTCGTGTGCTATTATCGGAGCGGATCCTGTGCCGGTGCCTCCGCCAAGTCCGCATGTAACAAATACCAGCTGCGCATCTCCCAATATGTGTCTTATGTCCTCCTTGCTCTCAAGCGCAGACTCCTCCCCGACCTTTGGATCGCTGCCTGCGCCGAGCCCCCTTGTCGTCTTCTTGCCCAGCAGGATCTTCCTGTGCGACTTGGTGCGTGCAAGATGTGGCGCGTCTGTGTTCATGGCGACTATTGATGCTCCCTCTATGTTGAGCTCTGACATCCTTGTTGCAGTATTTGAGCCGCTTCCACCTGCACCAACTACATATATCTTGGGCTTTGCAGATTCGATAAACTTAAGGAGCTCCTCGTCGTCCTGTGATAACACTTCAGCCATGAAGATATCGCCAACTATATACTGTTAGAAAAGAAATAAAAAGAGTACTATACCTGCATGATGCTATGGATTGCCGAGGGCTTTGGAATTTAGCATACGTGCGCAAGGGTTAATTATTTTGGCTGTGTCATATGGTTATGCAGCACATAGGTCTTGTGGCGCTTGATGTTGATGGTGTGCTCAGGGATGCATCAAGGCTGTTCTACGAATGTCATGCCAGATCCCTTAAGCTGGTCAATCTTGACATCGAATTTTCTAGGTGCTTTGGCATAAAGGACATATGGCACTTCAAGGGCATGGCCAAGTTCAACAACAAGAGGGATTCCCTAAGCACAATATATTCCATAGCAAAGTCTGGAAGGCTTGCAGAGGTGTGCAGTATGATATACGAAGCAGATGCAGAATCAAGGATATCCGAAATAATGGAATCGTGCACTGAGAGACCATCTCACGATGAGCTCGGCATGATGGTGAATGAATACGTGAGAACGGCAACCTCGGCAGAAGCGCATAGGCTTGTAAGAGTTTATCCGCATGCTGCCAGATCAATTAACAAGATAAGGGATAGTATGGTGAAGATGGCGATAGTATCTAATTCTGACATTCTGACTATTGAAAGGGACCTCAAGCACCTCATGCCTGAATTCGACCATGTAGTAAGCTCGCGAGACGTGTCAGCCCTGAAACCCTCAGGCGAAGGGTTAAGGCTTGTGTCTAAGATGAGCGGCGTGGATACCTCTGATATGATATATGTAGGAGATACTGTTGTTGATATCAGAGCTGCCAAGGATGCGGGATGCGCCTCTGCAGTAGTCCTATCTGGAATGGGGCTTGAATCCCATCTTAGGAACGAGAAGCCAGATATGGTCTTTGAGGACCTTGTAAAAGCTGCTGAATGGATGGAAAAATCACTGCTTGAACATGTCTAAGATCTCGGCCTTCCTGTGGCCAAATTTCCCGTATATCGGCCCCATTATCGATGATAGTGTGCTTGATACTGCTACCTTGAGATCTGCTGGGTGAAGCTTTCTTTCTCTGAAATCTGATTCGAGCTCCGCGTATGCGCCGTAGTTCACATTTCCGCCATACTTTGCAGGCCGCTCTATCTCCAGCATTCCGTTTATTGGAAATATCACGTACCTGCACAGCTGTAGTACCGGATTCTCCTCGACAACTCCCTCCGGACACCATGCAGTCTTGAGTATCGAACTCACTTCTGCGCTGTCAGCAAGTATGGGTATTGCCGATCCGGGCCTTGATTTGCTCATCTTCATTGATGCCACTATCTCCTCCTTCTGCGCATCACCGGAGATTTTTGGCGGTTCTAGGAGACTGGGAAGCAGATGATGATGTATGGGGACTATCTTCTTCATCCTCATCTCACTGAAGACCTCTTTTGCAAGCACGTGTATCCTCCTCTGATCCATACCTGCGTGAGGTATGTCAACGTCAAGCGCGTGTATGTCTGCAGCCTGCATCATCGGATAAAGATACTGAGATACATGAAGTGTCTCCTTCTCGCTACGGCCCTGTATCACAAGAGTGCGGGTCGCCCTGGCTATCGTTGTCCTTCTAGCTATCTGGACTACGAGCTTCCAGTATTCGTCATTGCCCTTATATAAATCGGATCCCAGCACAACCTTCGTGTCTGGGCAGAAAGCATTAAACAGTTCCCGGTAGAACTTTGACGCCTTTGCTATCCTCTCCCAGTCTCCTCCAAGCTTGTTGTTGGCCACAGTGTGCCAGTCTGCAAGCAGTACCTGCGTCTGCGCGCCTGCCTTTGCCAGATCGTTTATCTTCTTTCCTGCGACGAGTATGTGACCTATGTGCGGCATCCCACTTATCTCTATTCCGATGTAGTGCTTTGGATGAGGATTGGTTTCGAGCAGCTCCTTTAGATCGTTTTCGGTTATCACCTCTTCAAGTGGTTCCGATTTTATCAACTTGATCTTTGACTCTATGTCCATGTTAAACCTATTAATATACACATTATATGCATTATTTAATATTAAGGGAGACCTTGGAGAAGAGGAGCCTTGATCACAAGGGCATAAAGCTGACATACTACTATGCGGCTGGAGGTGACGATACAATTGTCATGATGCATGGCTACAGCTTCAACTCGATGGTGTGGGACAGGATAGGCCTTGTCAGCGCGCTGGGGGATATGGATTTGAGCGTGGTTGCCGTAGATGTGCCGGGTTTTCCGCACAGTGTAAACAGGCTTGCTATGGGCGAGAATGATCTCGTATCGTTCCTTGATGCACTCTCTTCATCGGTAAAGGGCAAGTTGTTCATACTAGGATCTAGCGCTAGCTGCCATGCGGCACTGAAGTTCGCTGAGGCTGCTGGCGGCAGGCTTTCGGGGATCATCATCGTTGCTCCAGTAAGCCTCAAGAGCATATCTATGAACAGGATAAGAGCCAAGGTTCTTGCAGTGTGGGGCAGCGAGGATGATGTGGCACCGGCATATCTCAATGAGGATGCAATAAAATCCATAAATGGCATAGTAGCGATAATCAAGGGAGCAGGACATGCGTGCTATATCGGCAGACCTAAGGAATTTATAAAGATATTATCGGAATTCATAGATAGTGCAAGGGAATGACTTTATGAAGGCAGTGATACTCGCAGGCGGATACGGTAAGCGGCTGAGGCCTCTTACAGATACGGTGCCGAAACCACTTGTGGAGGTAGCCGGAAGGCCTATAATAGAGTGGCAGATAAGGTGGCTCAAATCCCACGGGATAACATCTTTCGTGTTGCTTGTCGGCTACCTGAAGGACAAGGTAATCGACTATTTCGACCATAGAAAGGGCACTCTTGGCATAGAGATAGAATATTCCGAGGAGAAGACACAGCTTGGGACTGGTGGAGCACTGAAGAATGCGCACCACCTCCTTGAAGACGAAGACGCATTTCTCATGCTCAATGGCGACAATGTCACCAACATAGAGGTGAGCAGGATGAGGCTAAACGGATGCAAAGCTGCAATAGCACTTGTGCCTCTTAGGAGTACCTACGGCATAACGCACCTTGAAGGAGACCGAATAGTTAGGTTCGAGGAGAAGCCAATACTACCAGAATACTGGATGAATTCAGGAGTCTATCTCATGTCAAAAGGGATATTCGAGCACCTGCCTGATTCTGGTAATCTCGAGAGCACGACATTTGTGGAACTGTCCAAGACAGGCAGACTGATGGGCCTTAAGTTCCCTGACGCATACTTCAAGGGCGTCGATACGATAAAGGATATGGAGGATGCAAGCTCTGACATAAGAAGCAAGAGAGTCTTCGATGACCAGACCTGATTGACGCTGCTTTATAAGCTTTTGCCAGAAGATTGCAGCAAAGTATATAAAGAAGGTGCTGTATAATATTATATGTACTTTCTGATTGCATCAGTTAGTGCACTTAAATATGCACCTCCAGCTGTGCTGGGTGATGGATTATGACCTCCACTGCCCTAGCAGAAAGGACGGCTCATAAGGATCCGTTCTGTATGAAGCAGGTCCTCAGAAAGCAATCTGTGCACGAAGGAGAGCACTTTGTAGCACTGTACAACAGCAAAGCGCTCACTGACGGCCATTCCCTTATAATAACAAGGAGGCACATACTTGGCCTCCTAGACCTGCAGCCTGCAGAAGTCAAAGAGCTTTTTGACATGATAAGCACGGTGCTGCCAGTCATACTAGATACCTACAACAATGGTGAGCGCACATACGACCTGAAGATACGCAGCGGCGAATTCTCAGGAAGAACAGTGAACCATTTCCATGTGCATCTCATACCAAGAAGGAAAGTTTCCGCAGCTGGCGGGGGCACTGAGTACGAAAGAATTTACGCGAAGAACCTGCAGAACGTTGACAGACCATTCCTTGATGACATTGAAAACGACCTTGCAATGCTCAGGTGCGGCCTGCAGAATCCGAAGCAGGCACCTAGATCAATGCCGGTAGCGCGCAAAGAAATTGATGCGGCTCTCTCGGCAAACATCTTTTATGAATCAAGTCACTTCGTTGCGATGTACCACCCAAAGCCGGTGATAAGAGGCCAGGCCCTGCTTGTGCCAAAGAGGGATGTTTCTGACTTCATGGAACTTGACGACGAGGAACGAATGGATTTTGCAATAACATACTCGAAGATAATGAATCTGCTGCTCAAGGTGTACGGTGACGAAAGCAGGTCGTACATAACGTCAATGCAGACTGGAGAATATGAAGGCAGACCTATAGATAGGCTACATGTGAATCTGATACCGAGATCAAGAAACGACAGGTACTCTGGAAGAGATGACGAAATGTACCTGGATATTTATGAGAGGGGAAATATGCCACCAGTATTGGACGCAGACCAGATTAAGGCAGAAACGGAAGTGCTCAGGCAGGCATTAAAGAAGTAAGACTGCCACTTTATCCTTATCCCAATGTGCTTGTGGTATTTTGTTTCCTTAAGTGTTCCTGCATTGAGGTTTTCAGTTTTCTTGGCAGTTTTCAATCACGTGGCTGCATAGCCTGAGGCGCCAGAAATGAACAGCAAAGTATATAAAGAAGGTGCTGCATAATATTATATGTACTTTCTGATAGCCTCAGCTAGTGCACTAAAATATATGACTCTAGCTGTGCTTGGCAGTAGTCCTGCAGCTTTGCTGATTTTTTCAAGTTCACTCAATGCGTACGGGCCCAGTATAGTTTCGTTGTGGCCTGCAGAGAGTACAGGAAGCAGATATAAAGTATATTGCCGCGGACATACGTGCCACATCATGCGTTGCCGTATTCTTGATAAGAAGAACGCACTGATAAGTGCAACGGGGGAAGCATATGGAAGACAAATACGCTAGCGTACTCGATAGGCTTGGCATACCAGAGTTGGTAAAGCTTGATGCCGATAAGGACGTTGCACTCGGGGATAGCCTGATAAAAACAGTATTTTATTCAAATGTGAACAATGGCCACGAATCTGCAACAGAGGATCTGCTCTACAAAGGTAAATTCGAGGGCAAGGATGGACCTCTTTCCGATTACGGAGAGATAATGAACCTGGATGCTGTGCTTAAACTCATGAAAGGCATAAACGGACACGTAATACGACCAGATGATATTGTAGAAGTAAGAAGAGCCCTGCTCACAGGAGTATACAGTCAGGGCAAATACCTAGATGGATTCAGAAGATATCAACTCAGTGTGGGACCATACATATCTGTGCATGCAGATGAGGTTCCCGAGGCTTTCAAAGATGCTGTTGACATGCTGAATGTGTCATATGAGTCTACATCCATGAGCCTGCTGAACGTTGCTGAATTCAACGCCAACTTTACGAAGTTGCATCCGTTCGAGGACGGGGATGGAAGGACGGGGCGCCTGTTCGCAAACTACTACCTCATAAGGAATGGTATAAAGCCGCTTCATGTATCCGAATCGATAAGGGCATACTGGCCCCAGTCGATACATCCATACTACTTCGGCAAATGCATAATGCCTGAAGTCATAGCTACAATTCTTAGGATAGTAGACAACGATGATAAGATAAGGGACCTTGCAGATAGGGCCATCGCGCTGGACAAGAGCGACCCTTACGCACTATCAGTAAGAGACCACATACTGATACAGACCGGGTCTGTGGAGAAGGGCAGGATAAGCCGTGCAGAGATAAAAGATGACGCGGAGAAGCTGTATACTCTAGGATCTGGATCCGAGGAACTCATGATATCTGCATTGGAGCTATGCCTGTTTACGCGCACTGACAGCCATATACTGGATGAAGCCCGCATGAGCAAAACAGCCGGCGTAAGGGCAAATGCGATTTATGCCATGGCGGCAGTAGACTTTGATAAGTACAGGGACCGCATAATCCAGTCAGCATTCGACGATCCTAGCAATATAGTGAGGATGTCGGCAGTAGGCCAGCTTGGATACGGAAGGCATGCACTGGATCTTGAACTTGCAAGCAGGCTACTTGACAACGAGCTTGACAGGATGGGAAGTCAGTCCGTCATGGTGAGCGTGGCCAAATATGTGTCACTTAAGGATAGAACCTCTCAAGAGGTCAGTGAATTCGCAAAGAAGCTAATAGATAGTGGGATAGATGACCTCAAGATAAGGGGCTATCTGCTGATAATGAAATACTGTGATGATGAAGCAGTCATAGACGCAGTTAAGGCTGCGGCAATGCCTGCTGAGAAGGGACGATATACAGAGCCCGACCACATAAGGAAAGGGATTGTCGTTGAGCTGAAAAGGGCGGATAGGCTCAACAACGACAGGATAGCAGAGCTGTTCTCGGATCTCGCAGTTGATGACAGGGTCGTGAGAGAAGCACTGCTTGGCGACCTTATAGTAACTAAGAGCATAGATGGCGTTAATACAAGATATGACAGGCTTTTCGATGAAGTGCTGAAAGGCAATTACCCGATGTTTGACAGAGCCTACTCTATATACCTTCTCGGCATGAGAGAGGGTTATGATGCAATGGTATCGAGGCATGGGCTAGATGAAGCTGGATTTTCTAAATTGGAGAAACTCGCAGCCAATCTGGTTAAATTTGGAGACATGTCAAAGGGCAGGCTTGATTGCGCCGAGCTATTCAGGATGATGGATGAGAAGGACCAGCAATTGCTCGCAGTAAACCTGGTTGAGCTAGGCAGGCTCATACGGGAGAGGAGTGTGACCGAGCTGACAGATGGCCTGGCAGCAGATCTGCATAGGCATATAAAAAGCAGGAGCAACCCCCTGTTCGGACTTGTGAGACATAGGCGCCATGAGACTGTGCTTGACATAAACAAATTATTCGAGAATGTAAATGAAGGACTTGTATCTCTCAGCAAGGAACCGGGTGTGAATGTCATAGCAAGGCAGAGGCACAGGCTTAGGATGTGATAAGATGCAGAATATAATATACTCTAAGGGAAGGAGGCAAGATGCACTGGAGTTAATTGCCGCTAAGAAGATGTTCGGCGTGGACAAGGACGGCGTTATTGTGGATCCGTCAGAGCTCATCTACATGAACAGGCGCAAGGGATACGAGTGGTATGGAATGGAGTTCACATATGATTCACGGACGAATTACGCCTTGGGCGGAGTGAGCGCAAGATACAACGGGGGCATAATGCCCATACTGGCGTTATTGGCATTCGACCGAATGTACTCCCAGCTGGATACGGAAGTTAGAAATGACAAAGTGATGGATATTCTCAATGACGTTGATGCAGAAGCGAAGCTGGACAGTATTATTGCCCGCCACACTGACGCACGCGACGTAGACCTAGCGAAGGACATATACTCATGGGATAATGGATCATTCTTCAATTCCGCCGAGGCTGCGCAGTACGTGAGACCCCTACCTGGTGCGAAGGATGCGCTGATGGGTCTTGCAGAGCTATATCAAGGAAGGATAGCAATACTGACAAACACCCATGCCAGGGACACGGTGCTCAGGGACCTCAGCGCTGGTGGTTTCTCCAGAGCAGAGCTTTCCTCATTCACGATAGTGTGTGACGCGAAGAAGCCGAATCCCGAAAGCTTCGATCGCACAATGCAGAAATTTTCTGTGGATAGGCAGGATGCAGGATATATCGGGGATGCCGCGATAGACATAACAATGGCAGCCAGGGCTGGAGTGACAGCAGTAGGGGTGCTTAGTGGCATGGGCAGCTTGAAGGATCTCGTAAGGAGCGGTGCAGATGTTGTAGCAAAAGATCTGCAAGGACTTTATACGTCAATCAGGCGCTAATTCGACAGCTCAAGGAAGACGCGAGCTACAGCTACTTCCTCCTTATCTCAGTGTACTTTTGGTATCCTGTTCCGTTGAGCTGCACTGCAGAGTACCTTTCCTCGTTCTCTGACAGTTTTTCAAGTACGGCGCTGCTCAGGTCTATGCTATTGTTTGCAGAATATATTAGGATAAGGCCGAACACTTTGCCAAGGCTCTTTCTGATACTCATCATCTTGGCATCGTCTGACAGCATCTCCTTTATCTGCTCCGGCGACCTGAACCTGAAGTGCTCGAAGAGCGCTGATGCTTCCGATATCATCTCTACTGCCAGATCCTTAGGAGATAGCCTCAGATATCTCTTCCCGTACCTGACCAATGCAAGGCTCTTAAGGTCAGATATTTTAGTGTGTTCATCAGTAACGTGGATGGCTCCTCCGTTTCCAATAGAAGCAAACCCATCGCCGAATAGCGACTGCGAAAGACTTATCCCGTGTCTCTCCGCCATAACAAGCGAGAACCACAGCACGTCCGCAATCTCCTTCCTTGCCTCTATGCCGTTTATTGGATTCCTGACCAGACGGGCTTGCTTCCTCTTGGGCAGATGTTTTACGCAGCCTAGCAGTTCGTTGGCCTCAGTAATTATTGCTGCAGAGATGTGGTCAGGGCTTCCCGCATTGCCTTTGTTCCAGCCTCTTTCCAGGCAGAAGTATTCGAGCCTCTGCTTTAGCTGGCTCAGCGTCATTGCGTCGTCGCTGTGCTCCTGCACAGGCATCTCCTTCTGCACAACTGCATTGTGGATTGCAGATTGCATGAGCTTTGCTGATAGACGCATGGACTACACCTTTTCAACAGCCGTTACGTTATAGAGATAGGGACTCCTATTTATACATTTCCAGATGCAAAACACACGTTCAGAGCAGGTCAGACAATCTTGCCATGCCAAGAGGGATAAGCATCTCGTTCTTGCTGAGCCCACCGTGAACGCCTATATATTTCTGCTTCCTGCCCTTCACATGCTCATACCATATCGATTCGTGGTCTTTGGGTAGTATAAGAATGTCTCCGGCCCTTTCACCGAACTTTTTGTGAGGTTTACCGCTGCCGAAAAGTCCCGCACTCACCGCATCTCTTGTGCGCATTATCCTCGCAGTGCCATCGAATTTCTCGCTGAGGTGTGCATATGCTCTTTCAATATCCGATTCGTTTATGTGTAGGAAGACACCTCTTGGACTTCCTGTGGGAAGTATCTTGCTGCCCCTGTCGGATGCAAGGAAGCCTGCAAGCTTGCGATCATCATTCATGAAAGTCGTCTTGGACGGATTTATTGAAGTATGACCATGATCTGCAGTGACCAGCACAAGAGTATCCTTTGCTGCGCTTTTGTCTATCTTGTCAAGAAGCTGCATCTTGAATACCTGGGATATCGCACCTATTTCAGCACGCGACTCCTCAGTGAACGGACCGTATGTGTGGGTCGCAGAATCTATATTATCCATGTACAAGTTTACGTACGTCTTCTTGCGCTCCGACTCCAGCACCCGCCTTAGTTTTACTACCGCATCGCTGGGATGCACGTAAGGATTGCCATGGCTGCCGCGCTTTATGAGCCGAGTGTAGGCGCTCTCCGCTATGTTCCTGGCCGTGAACGTGTGGCTTGTGATCCCCTCCTCGTTGAGCTTCTCGTACACCGTCTTGCCATCATACAATATCTTCGAGTCAACACCAAGATCCGACAGGCTGGTATATTTCTCCGTCATGTATGCAGTAAAAGGGAGCGTATTAATTATCATTCCTATTTCCCTCATGTATATTATCCATTCGGGAAGGCCGTGTTCGAGCGGAGTCAAGCCCGTGTTTATTGAAGTTATCGCTGCTGCAGTAGTGGATGGGAATATGGATGTTATCGGCATGAGTAGACCGCGCTTGGCTATCCTTCCGAAGAATCCTGTATCGTTGCCGAAGTCTGCCCACATCCTGTATCCGAATCCATCAAGAACAACGAAAACAACCTTCTCTATCCTGTCGAGATCAATGTGATCCTTGTAAAACTCGTGGTTTATGGGAGTCTTCTCATTGTCAACGCCCAATGTCCGCATGGCAGTTGAGACCACATTGGGAAGTGACTGGCCACCATACCTTGGATAGACGAACTGAAACTCCTTGTCATCTATATTTGGCTCCAGATTCTTGAGAATCATGCAATCTGACCAGATATGCTAGGCCATTAAACATTAATAATCTAATTGGACCATCCAAACCGAACGATTCGGAAAGATTTAATACTTTATAATGAGGATAGTTTATAGTTAAACTATTTGATAGCACGTAGTGCAAGGAGTATAAATGCCAAAATCAAGACCCGAGCATCACGGAAACGAATATTCAGTAAGGTTGGATAACGTATCGAAAATATACAAATCTGGAGAGGTCGAGGTGCGGGCTCTTGAGCACATATCCTTCTCACTGAAGCGAGGCGAATTCGCCGCGATAGTTGGGCCTTCGGGAAGCGGAAAGTCGACACTTATGAATATTCTAGGCACGATAGATAAGCCCAGTCACGGCGAAGTGTACATAGACGGCGTGGCGACCTCTGGAATGAACGGTAATGAGCTGGCAGAGTTCAGGAACAGGGAGCTTGGCTTCGTGTTCCAGGCATTCAACCTGATACCTGGGATTAACGCTGAGGAGAATGTAGAGTTGCCGTTGATGGTGAACTCGGCTCCCGAAGAGGAGAGGAAGCGAAGAGCAGATGAACTCCTTACGCGCCTAGGGATAGGCCACAGGCTCAAGAACAACCCTACGCAGCTTAGCGGTGGAGAACAGCAGAGGGTTGCAGTTGCGAGGGCTCTGGTCAACAACCCCGCACTAATACTGGCTGACGAGCCTACCGGCAACCTGGACACCAAATCCGGCGAGGAGGTGATAAAACTGCTGGGAAGTATAAGCAAGTCAGGCAACGTCACCATAGTGATGGTAACACACAACCCAGATACGACCAAGTTTTGCGATAAGATAATATACATAAAGGATGGTAAGATGGAAAAGCAAGAGGTATTGAAGTGAAAGGGATAGGAATAGTCCTGGCTGTGTTTGCAGTCCTGGCATTTGCCCAACTGGCATTTGCAGGAACGAGCGGCCCTGCACCGATACCAAATCCGCCGAACTTCTACGTAACCACCAATGCAACTACGCTGTGCAAGGGTCAGGTCAACTACATACCTGTTACCGTGTCAAACAAAGCCACGACAATAGGCAACCCGCATTCGCTCAATCAAACTTATTCGGCAACAGTAGGACCTAATCCACAGATGCAGAACGTGGTGCTCAGTGTTGCACCGCAGAAAGGCTTCTATTCTGTAGGCAATGGCACGGTAGACATAGGCAATGTCGACCCTAACAGTTCGGAGACAGGAATAGTACCAATATTCGTTGGTGCGAATGTATCATCGCTTGTGTCTGTAGGAATTGACATAAACTACTTCTATTACACATATTACACTGACACAGAGCAGCGGAATGTTACGATGTCAACACAGTTGTGCAACCAGCCGCTTACAGTTATCATCTCGCCGCAGGTGCTTACGGCAGGGAGTACCCAAAACCTCACCATGAACATAACCAATAACGGGCTATCGGCATTGAACACCATAACAATGAATGTGAAATTCCCAAACCAGTACGTGGCATGGCTTGGCACGCAGCAGATAGAGGTAAATTCGATACTTCCAGGACAGACGATAGAGAGGAGATCGCGCATATTCGTGTCTTATAACGCATCAGACGAATTCTCCGCTAATGTATCCGCCACATTCTACAATGGCACAGATCTTGAGCAGATATACCAGAATGTGGAGATGCTTGCAAGCGGACTTATAAGCCTGAACACCTCCGGAGTGACAGTATCGCCGGTAGCGCCAAGCGCGGGAAGCATATTCTCAATATCGTTCACGCTTACAAACACTGGAACTTCTTCTGCATCTGCGGTTACCGCTACGGTGGTTCCGACAAATGGGTTCTCGTCATTCGAATCGAACAGCACATTTGTTGGATCGATAGCTTCGGACAGCCAGACGCCAGTCACACTCACGCTTGAGGCTAGCAACAGGACGCACGGAGAATACAAGATACCTGTCAAGATAAGCTATCTTAACACAGTTAGACAGCCTGTGAATGAGACGATAGTAATTCCGGTGTTCATAAGCGCGCAGAGCCTAAATGCGTCTGCTTTTGTGTACAGGAGGCAGGCGTCAGGCGGCGGAGGCGGGCTACTTATCATAATACTGTTGCTGGTAATAGCAGTGCTCGCATATCTGCTCTACAAGGAGAAGAAAAAGGCAAAGAAGGGCAGCAAATGACTGTGCAGGATATAAAGGGCCCCATCTATGAACCTTAAGGACACTTTCTGGCTGAGCTATACCGACCTTACTGAGAAGAAAGTCCGTACAATCCTTACCATATTCATGGTGGTCATAGGTGTTGCGGCCATAGTCGCACTGGTTTCCCTTACCACAGGCATAAGTTACGAGATAACCAATGAGCTGGCGTCCCTTGGACCGACCTCCATATTAATATCGGCTACGCAGTCTGCGGGATTCACTCCTGCAGATACGGCTGCGATAGCGTCCCTTCCGAACGCCAGCACAGTGATCCCAATAGCCACAGGAAGCGGTACGCTCTTCTCAGGCAACCAGAACAGCTCTGTGACAGTCATAGGCATAGCGCAGGAGAATCTGAAGTACATAATGGGAGGCAATGTCAGCCTGTACGAGGGCAGCGTGTACAACGATACCATTGCCCCAGACGCGGTGATAGGATATGATGTGGCTTTTCCATCCACTGCTTCTGGAAGACAGGTAGCTTTTGTCGGCCAGCCAGCAACACTCAAGATACCAAACGGGAGGAGCACTAATTCCTATACCATACCTATACAGGGCATAGCAAAGACCTACACTTCGGCGCTGATACCCATAGATACGGCAGTCATAATGTCAATGCCAGCTGCAGAATCCTTGCTCCACAAAACTTCGTTCAATGAGATTCTCCTACAGGCAAAGAATTCCAGTGGGGTGACTCCGCTGACAAATCTGATAGCTGACATTTACGGTAGCAGGGCCAGGGTCATAAACACGCAGCAGCTTGCAAGTACAGCAGCAAACATAACGGGATCCATAACACTCCTGCTTGTTGTGATAGCAGGCATATCGCTAATGGTCGCTGCCGTAGGCATAATGAACATAATGCTAATGTCTGTAATGGAGAAGACACATGAGATAGGTATAATGAAGTCGCTTGGATTCAAGAACAGAGATGTGCTCGGGGTATTCCTTTTACAGGCTCTTCTAATAGGAATAATAGGGGGAATAATAGGAATAATTGTTGGTACGGGGGCGTCCTACTCTCTTGCAGCTATTTCGAGCAGCGCATCTCATAGCAATACAACTTCTACAAGCTCGCCCCCAAACGGGTTTGCTGGAGGAGGGGGAGGAGGTGGCTTTGCCGGAGGGGGGAGAGGAGGTGGCAGAGGAGCTGTCTTTGTTGGACGCAGCCCAACATCTTCGGGCAGTTCACCAGGCATATCATTCTCGCCTGTTGTTTCTCCTGGACTTATAGCTGAAGCACTATTCGTGGCAGTGTTCGTAAGCGTGCTTGCAGGAATATATCCTGCATGGAAGGCTTCGAAGATGCAGCCTATAGATGCGCTTAGGCAGCTCTAGGCTAGGCGTTTTAATAACTTTCAAGTAAAAAGATAGTCATGGATGGGATCAGGAGATATAATGACAAAACAGCTGCAATACTGCTAGTCACTGCTTCGCTTATACTTATGGCCAACGGAATACTCAACATGTACAGATTTTCCGTAGAGTATGGCATAGGCGCAGGGGCCATACTGCAAAGCAGAATAGACAACGTAAGTGTTGCGCCTGTGCTTGCAACTGTTTCTGGAGAGATAACCACAATATATCAGACCATACTTGAGGCAGCACTTGCTGCTGGAATAGGGTTTGCGATGTTTGTCATGTCATTCATGCTGTTAGTAAAGGGTCCCAACGGATACGAATCGTATGTCAGGAGATACGCTCCGCTTCACTTCATGCTTACAATCGTATACATATTTGTCCTAATGATAATGAGTTTTGCTTTTTCTTCGGTTTTCGATGATGTTGCGCTATATATTAGCTACATATCAATCTTTGTGTGCCTTAGCCTAGACATATATCTGGAATACGACGCCAGGAAGTCTGCGGATGCCAGAAGAGCTACAATGAAGGGCATACGCATAGATCCATCCACTCCTTATTACAACCTCATGAAACTGCGCGATGAACTTTTCGTGAACCTGTCAGGCGATGTAGGGATAGTTGACAAGCACTTCAACTCAGCCGCAATGTCCAACCTTTACAGGCTAATGCCTACTGAGGGGAGCGCAATAAGTGCTGTGAGGATAATCACATCTGAGGAGATGCTGGACTCAAAATTCAGCGGCAACTACAATGACCTTAAGAATGAGCTCAGGACCAGCGGTATAGACATGGAGGTCAGAATAATGAATAGGCAAGATTCCAGTGTACAGCACGAAAGGTTCATATTCGATGGCAATGCCGCTTACAAGATACCTCCGCTCAACATAATAAACAAGAAGAGCGAACATATAGTCAAGATGAGCGTGCACGATGCGAAGAGGAGGTTCGACCAGCTCTACCAGAGCTCGGAGAGGTTCGACAACTATTCGAGGAATCGCGGAAGGCAGGAAACAGAAGATACAGGCACTACCTCAGCATAGATGCAAGGCTCCCGTACAGATTTGCTAGTTTTTCATCCCCGATCCTGCAGTATAACTCTGCGACGATCTCCCACATGCCTGCCTTCTTCCCGTCAGCCATGGCCCTTTCCGCATCATTAAGCTTGTGAAGGGATAGTTCTGCGGCTATTCCGAACTTTCCTACGTCCTCAAGCATTTGTATGTAACTGGAATACATGCTCCTTGTCCTGTCAATGTCGCCCTCGCCTTCAGACAGGTATGCCGCAAGACCTAGCCACCCCTCTGATTCACATATTTGCGATGTAACTGCACCAACACTCTTTGCAGCCTTCTGCGCATCTTTGAACGCACCTGGACCAATTAACTCATAATGCGCTATTGCAATCCTTACGTGATCCAATTTGTGCGTTACGCCACGTTCCACTGCCGATATTATCGCATGCCTCATTTCCTCAGGGCTATCCAGCCTTGAAAGAAGGTCCTCGAACTTCCTTAGATTCTGCTCCTTGAGCCTGACTTCTGCGATATTTGCCCTGTACTGCTTGGCCAGAAGGTCTCTTGCAAGAGCCTCGTCATTTATCTTTGATGCGAATCCGGCTGCTTTACCGAATCTCTTTGCCTTTGCCAGCTCATCCACGGCTATGCGCACGTATTTCGGCTTATGGGTTATCCCATTCTCCACTGCGGACCGTATGGCTGCACGTTTCGTGGATTCCAGCTCCAAATGCCGCAGAACGCCTTCAAGCTGCCTCTGACTCGTTATCATATTAACCACGTGATTATTCCTCATTCTTGAATCTTTTGTTCAAAAGCTGTGGGATAAGATTTCAGGCATATTTCTCCACTTTGACAACGTAGATGTTTGGTTCCTCGTAGGGATGCGCCTTCCTTATCGCACTGCAGACAGCACCCAGGCATTTGGCATCGCATGATAGGTCTATCTTGGCCGATCTCACCTTTGATATTTTCCCGACTTTGCCTATGTTGGGATGTGAACCCCGCTCTGACTTCCACGTGCCGTAGCCCTTGGTGATTATCGCGCATCGAGTGTAGTTGCCGAACCGACCCGCACCTGCTCCTGATGCAGCATCAAGGAGCCGATTTATCATCTTTGCGTTGTCAGGACAATCAAAGATTATACGGTATTCCATGATTGTTAGGCACTGATAAAACTTAATAACTTGACAGCCAGAATTACTAAATTAGCAACATATTTTCCAAGATGGGCCCGCGGTTCATGAATCTTTAAGTAGCACTCTTCTGATAGTGAATAACTATATTTGCTGTTTTCAGAATTCTTGTGTGTACCATTTCTCATATTCTTTGTGCGTTCCTACAAAATAGAATACTACTAACTTATCTTCTTCAAATATCATATAAACGATTCTGAATTGTCCCACTTCATCTACAAAGAATGAACTCTTCTTTAGGTGTCGTTTGTTTGGATATTCCAAGATCTTATCAATCTTCTTCGCTACTCTTTCTTTTATGCCTTCATCTAACGCATAGAAGTATCTGGACCATTCCTTCTCAAACTTGGGTTTGTACAAGTCTATCCCTTAACGTATTTGGCATAGACACCCAGAGCTTCCTTCTTTCCTACCAGTTTTCTCTTCCCTTCCCGTATTTCCCTGTTAATTCTATCAAGTTTTCTACTGACAAGGACATCTTCGCTTTCATGCTTTTCTGCAAAATCCAGTATTGCTAATCGTATTGCTTCTGATTTGGTATTTGCATATCCTTCTTCTACTATCTGGTCTAGAGCTTGGAGAACTCTGCCTCTTAGAGTGACATTCATTTTATCATCTATATATTATAGAGGACTATGCTTTAAATATGTTAGGTTTATGTTCTATTTTTGATCATTGTGGTTCTCAACCATTTGCCTTAGAAATGGGCCCGCGGAGAGTCGAACTTCAGTCTTAAGCGTGTAAGGCTAGCGTTTTCTAGCTCTTGTCGTCGTTTTCTAAGCTCCATTTTATTACCTAAATCATAAAGCTATAAGCTTTCAAGCTGTGCATTCGCACACTTAATCTTCGGGTCCTGGATATATAAGCAGCCAGTGTTAGGATTTCCTGCGATCTGAATAGTCCTGACTTATTTTACGCTATTCTGTGCAGCAGCTAAGCTTAGAAATATCCTGGTAGAAAGCCTGCGCGGCTAGCTTGAACCCTTCACTCAGCGTCGGGAATACATGGACAGTATCTATTATGTCATCTATTGTAAGCCCAAACTTGACTGCGAGTACACCTTCATGTATTAGGTCAGCGGCGTGAGGTGCTAGCATGTGGACTCCCAGTATCTTATGGCTCTTATTGTCTATTACAATCTTAATGACCCCTTTAGTATCGCTCACTATGCCCGCCTTTGCAACGAGCTCCAGCGGAAGGGCATTGCAGTTGCACCTTATTTTCTTCCCGGCAGCTTCCTCATCCGTAAGCCCGACGCTGGCCGCTTCAGGATCCGTAAATATTGCTTTCGGCACCTCCAGCAAATTTATTTCCTTCTTTGCGCCATCAAGCGCATTCAGCGTAGCAATAGTGCCTTCCTTCGCCGCCAGCGTTTCCAGCATCGGCTCCCCGGTAACATCGCCTGCGGCGTAGACACCTTCAATATTAGTGCGCATACCTCTATCAACTTCTACAAACCCAGCCTTGTTCTGCCTTATGCCAATAGTATCAAGATTAAGCTTCTCGATATTTGGTTTTCTGCCTGTAGCAAAAAGCACTTTCTCTGCTTCCAATACAGATGCTTTTCCATCCACCTCGCATTTTAGGCGCACGGCGCCGCCATCACCTTCGATCTCATTAAGCGTGACATTTGTCTGGATGTTTATGCCTTCCTCTCTCAGGTATTTGGTAAGATGATTTATGATCTCAGGTTCCCAACCAGGTATTATAGTGGAACTCCTCTGGAGCAGCGTAACCTTGCTGCCAAACCTGTTAAACATCTGTGCAAACTCCAATCCAAGTGCCCTTCCACCTACCACAATCATCGACTTTGGCAGTTTCTTTAGCTTCAGCGCAGTTTCATTGGTAAGGTATTCTATATCTTCTATGCCTTTAACATCAGGCACACTCGCCCTCGCGCCAGTTGCTATCAATATCTTCTTAGCTAATATTTCCTTCTTGCCTACAGAAACTATGTTAGGACTTTTCAGTGAGCCAAATCCTTCAATATAGGTGACATTTTCGAGCCCGGCAAGCACATTGGAATATTTGCTTTGCCTAAAACCATTTACGAGATCGTCTTTTTCTTTTACAATCGCACCTAACTCAACATCGCCATTGAATTTATAATCGATGCCTCTGAACCTTCTATCTTTAAGCGATTCTAAAAACGAGGCTACAGTTATAAGCCTCTTGCTCGGAACACATCCGACATTCAGGCAAGTACCGCCAAGAGTAGTGCCTTCAGTGGCATTTTTGCCTATCATTACTGTCTTCTTGCCAAGCCCGTTGGCTTTTATCGCAGCGGCGAAAGCGGCAGATCCTTGGCCCAATATAACGTAGTCGAAATTCTCTATTCAATCACCTTTGAAATATACTCTTTATTTGCGATTTTGCACGATACTATATCGGTCTTGTACCTCTCTATATGCTTTATTATACTTTTGATTATGGGGCGCACCTCCCTATTTACCTTGTAAATGCGGGCTCTACCCTCCCTCCTTACATCAACGAAGCCGCAGTTCAAGAGGCATTCCATGTGGTGTGATACGTTACTCTGTTCTATGCCTGTTGCAGAGACTATTCCGCTTACATTTAGCTCCTTTTCGGCCAATGCAGACAGTATCTTGAACCTGCTGTAGTCACCTATTGCAAAAAAGAATGTTTTTATTTCCAGCTTATCCATAAAATCCTCACATAGAATTATTTATAGCCTGCTCAAGCTGACTTAGCGTAGCCGAAGGCGAACCATTTATATACAGAACCGTCCCGTTGCTTGCAAGTAGGTAGTATATATCTAGATAGCCGCGCAGATCATAAACGGCAGTCATGTTGTAGCCTGCCAGAGCAGGGACTACTGTGCCGTTTGAATACGCCTCCAGAGCGTATGAATCTACGAAGTCGGCTATCGGAGGACCTGAGTATCCGAGATCTTTGTATAGCTCTAATTCCACTATCGTTATACCATGAGATTTGAAGAAATTGTAGTTCTGGTTTATAACCTCGTTTCCTTGGGCGCATGATGAACACCATGTGGCAACGAACCAAAGAAGCACAGGTTTCCCTCTATACGTATTAATATTTACTTCGGAGCCATTCGCTAGGAAAAATCCATAGTTCGGCGCAGGCATGCCTACTGTGACATTTTGTGACTGACTAGTAGTGCTGCTATGGTTACTCAGCAAAATAAGTGCACTAATAATTATCAACGCCACAATTACGAATGCTAATGTCATTTTTTTATTTATCGTTTTCTCACCGCGCAGCACTTTTGTATGCTCTTTGACACCAGGAAAATGCTTAGTAAGAGCATACCTATTGAGGCTGCTATGAACTCTGGTTCGTAGGTGGCGAATGGTCCTTGCAGTGCACCTGTTGTCCCTATTATTGTAGAAGTCGATGCCCCTAATGCAGCCAGGATTGCTGGTATCACTGAAGTGCAGCACAGGCTGCCTGGTATAATGGCTGCTATTACTGCTCCTGCGCCAAGTTTCCTGCTAGAAGCTGTGCCGTTCATAAAGGCGAATGCATTCATCGTAATTGAGAGCGCAAGCAGCGCCCCTATGAATGTTGATAATACAAGAGCATAGGCGTTTAATCCGAAAACTATTTTAGGTAATGCGAGGTTGACAGAAGAATTAAAGAGAAGAAGAGAATACGCCAATGAGAATCCAATTGCTACGAAAACGAATGCGACCATATAACGCTTATCACTTAGCACAAGGCGTACTGCGCCAGTTGCCCCGAGATATTTCTGCATGATATATGAATGATCAATCATATTTATATGCGTTACGTATGCGCTACACCTAGATGGGTAGGATTGGGCAGTTGGTATGCTCGCTATTCAATGCTGTCTACACAAACCCATTTTTCTCGGTGAGGCTTCGTTTGGCGATGCATGCGACGCCTGGACCCTGTGTGCAGATGCCTGTCCTAAAGTGCGTGCACAGTCTAAGGTCTATGTGCATGGTGGTCTGATGTGCTATCTTGTCTTCATAGCGACCAAGCCTCAAGCCCCATTTTTCTTGGTGAAGCTTCTTTTGGCGTGGTGCCGAACCAATTTATTTCTTTAGTACAAGACCGAAATGGTCTGTTCCTGCTTCAAACCTGGCTTTAATTTTGAACTTGGAAAACCACCTAAGATACTCTGCCTCTGACATTCGTATGCTGTCAGGAGGCCCGCGATGCTCTTTGGCGTTTTGCTTAGAGCCCTTCTTCCAGTCAATGACTATTATAATGCCGTTAGGCTTCAGAATCCTGGCGATCTCCGCGCTTGCGCCGAATTTGTCTTCCATGTCGTGGAACGAGTTTGCCATGAAAACTATGTCTACTGAGTAGTTAGAGAGGGAGATCCCGGATGAATCCTCTTTGAGAAACGTTATGTTTTTGCCATGGACCCTTTCGCGTGCCACAGACAGCATTTCTTCGCTGCTGTCTATGCAATAAAGCATTGATGCGAAAGGTTTCAGCTTTGTCGCGTAGTACCCGGAACCGCAGCCAAGGTCCACTATGACCTGCTTTGTTGGCCTTAAGACGTCTTTGAGGAATTCAGCATTTTCAGATCTTTCCCTATCATCATTAAGCAACCTAATAGCTGCGGCTTTATCCCAGATGTGATGCCCTGATCCCATAAGTTATATTTAATCATGTTGAATTAAAACCTTTCCGCAACAGTTCCTTGCAAGCGGAGTTACAGCACCATGGCACTTGCCCTTCGCCGCTGTTGCAGCCTGCGCGTTGTTAATGTTGTCCGTCAATACGGGCTTTGCAACTTTACCGAATTTGCGCTCCTTTTGTATCTATTTATGAAATTGGGCACGGCCTTTTTGGTATGGCCGTCATAGGCCCTGAGATACTTGGTGATTTTTCCCTTTTAACAGCTCTGAGAAGCTGTCATAATACTGTATCGGAAACCTTACCTTGTAATAAAACAGGTCAATCAGCGTCTTTTCTGGATCTGATACTGGTATTTTTAATTCGCCGTAGCTGATTATATCAAAACCCAAAAAATATCTGGCAGGTATATGATGAACAAACACCATTTCTTTTCCACCTTCGAATACGCGTATGCTTAAGCGTCGTATCTTCTTGATCGCAATTATGTCTGGCTTGGAATTCTACGTCCAAAGCCCCGTATAGTAAGATACAATTCTTGCAAGGTTCTTCGCCTTACGCCCTTTTCTGCCAAAGTAATCGAACACCGCTCTTGTAGTTGTAAATTCCAAAATGGGCCTGCGGTTCAACCTATCTGACATGTGCAGTAATGTGTCTATAAGTGTATAGACACAATCTGGCTATTTATACAAAAACGCCTTTAATAGTAGCAGTTATGCCAGAAGTTACCCATAAATTCAATACTAAGTCAAAGTTGGTTCTTATTTAACTAAGCTATATTCAGGATCTTAGAGATCCCTTAGCTGCAGCTTTTAAAGCAACGAACTTAGTGAATTCTTCATCTCCCTTTTTAACTACTTCAAACTTCAGTCCAGAATTATACCATCCAGGTCTTGGTGTGCCTCCGTTCATGCCGTAGTCATACTTTCCCGTCTCCGAAATTACGAGGTAATCGCCTGCTTTTCCTGAAACAAGCTCTTTTCCTTTTGTATCTACTACAACGAAGTCTTCAGTCATCTCCTGCGCCCTCCAGGTTGTATCCAGTGATCTGCCTCTGCCGGCACCACTTCTGTGCGCCTTAACAAGTGCACCATCTGCTTCCACTTCCCATTTCGCGGGACCTGAACCCAAATATCCCTTATAGCCACCACTTGTAGGAGGGCGAATTGTTAAATCCTCTACTCCCTTCATAGTTCCATTCTTTTTGTCTACTATTATCGTTTTAGTTACCATAATACTCATCATACATATTGTGGATTTTTTCATATATATAGTTTACTACTTGACTCTAAAATCAACACATTTGATGTCAATTTTGTAACTATATAAAGCTAGAAAAGAACTTTTTGCCTTTTGTTTGTCTAAGGTATGAGTCCGCAGTTCGACATATCTGATATTATACAGTAAGGATAAAACAGTAATATTAATGGGGCTTGTACTATAACATTCGCAGACGCAAGCGGAGGAGGCACTGTTTGTAATTTAGCAGATGCTAATAATTCATCATGATTTCGCTAAATATCTGGATCAGACGTGCATGTTGCATGATAATAGAACAGTTTTCCATGTCTATGAAACACTGTTGAAGCTTTGCGGATATAAATACAAGCTCCTGTCTTTATGGTATTTATGGAGATTTTTAAGAATGTTTATTTAAATACATCTATACCAAATCTGTGAAGTTATGGTATTTGAACAACTTAAGAAGCTATCTCTAAATGAACTTATAGCTGCACTTCAAGATCAAATAGTTTCTTTTATCAGAGGGATAGATAAGTTGTAGATGAGAACAATGAAATTAACACAAATGAGATAGATCAGCTTAGGGACCATATAAAGAGAAGGCTCAACGCTGGCGAAGAACGTGCAGAAAATGAGCAGCTACTTAAACTTGTAAATCTATTTAGCGATGATAAGAAGTTTTAAATTAAAATGTACAAACAACTTTATTTGAAGGTGCAGGATTCAAGATTATTAAAATTGATACTATTCACGTTGATAGATTGGGCCCGCGGAGAGTCGAACTCCGATCTCTACCGTGTGAGGGTAGCGTCTTACCGCTGGACTACGAGCCCTTATGGATTAAAATAGTTTAGTACTAGATGGATAATAAATACTTTAATATATTGGTGAAGGCTTGCCAAAGTACTATACTGGAAGAGGGGATGACGGCACTACTGGCACGCTTGCCGGGACAAGGCTGAAGAAATCAGATAAGCTTATGGAAGCGATAGGCAGTCTTGATGAGCTCAACAGCGCAGTAGGAGTGGCATTGTCATACGTTGATGATAAACTTATCGCAGACCAGCTAAAATCGATCCAGAACGACCTTTTCGTAATCGGAGCTGAGCTTGCATCTGCTGATGGGAAGAAGGAAGTTGAGTCCAAATTGAAGCCTGATGCATCAGCGCGCCTTGAAGCGTCTATAAAGGAGCTAGGAGATCTTATGCCTGGGCTTGACAAGTTCGTGCTGCCTGGAGGCAGCAGGGCTGCAGCCCACCTGCATATGGCCAGATCGATTGCCAGACGCACCGAGAGAATGATCGTCGCCGCTGCAGGAAACTACAGGATTGGCAATATGGTCATCGCATACCTGAACAGGCTCTCTTCGTATCTCTTTGTCGCTGCTTTGTATATCAACTTCAAGGACAGAGTAGAAGAGCTGCATCCAACCTATTGAAATGGATAAATGCTTTGCGTACGATGAATTGCTGGTGCTGTAAATGGCCAAATACACATATGTGCATGTCTTGATAATCATCGCGATATTCATTGCAATAATACTTGTGTTGCAGGGGTTGAATATCTCTTCCAACGCAGTTTCTGTCTCGTCTTCGATACCTTACGTGCGGCTGGGGAACGCCAGCACCCTGGTTACATCGACGGAGGCCAATGTTTCATATAACACCACAACCTCGGTAAAGCCGCCTTCATGCAGCTCCCTGCCAGGATATGAATGCGTGCAGACTTCATGCACTCCTATAAATAGCACGTTCATGTGCGGCAACGTCACATACGCCTACTCTCCGATCAATGGAACGACATATATGTGGGCCACTGTAGGGCAGAATACTGGCACCTACTGGAGCGGGTTCGGTGCTGCTTTCGTCCCCAACGGCACCATGATGTCCCAGGGAACGCCGCAGGGAATAAGGTTCAACGTTGCTGATTCGCAGTCGACCAGCAATGTAGGTACTAATATGACTGATGGAGGTAATGCCACAGTAAAGATTGACAATGGGATGTCTGGCACGGGATACGGCCTGAGCGTAAATGGCACAGTGTGGGTATGCTACACAAACTCAGGCATACTCTATGTTGGCAATGGCTGCCTGACTGGAGGAAGAGTACCTGCTACGTATGTTGAGATAGGAAGGATAGGATGATCTCAGCGGCTCTTTGCCTTGAGTCTTAGTGCCTTAGCTATCCTTGCAGCAGTCTGTGCTGCGGAGAGCTTAGAAGTGTCAACGCTTATGCCGGGCATTGAAGCTATCCTCCTGAACGGGCCATGAATCCTGCTGAATCTTCGCAGCCCATCAATGTCAGTTATTTTGCTATATCTTGTGCCTTTTCTTGATGCTATCCTCATATGCAGGTAAGCTGGATCGCACTTTAGCTGAACGAACCTGGCTCTACCGCCTCCGGATTCCACAAGGTCTACTGCGTTTTTTATGAATCTGGAGTCGTTGGGCCGAGCATAAGTGAATATTATACTGGAATCCTTTGCTACTGCGACGGCTATCGCAGAGAGATTCACTGCCATTATCAAGTCCTCTGATTTCTTGTTTCCGTATCCATATACTGGCTTGACAAGATCTATGGCTATGTGGTTGTGAAATACCTGATATCCAGTAATTGATGAGAGCACGTTTGCCACCGTAAGCTTTCCGACTCCAGGAGGACCATATATGAATATGAGCTCCATGGTCATACGCTGAAATACTCGTTGAACTTCGGCGTGGTCTCCACCTTCTTGGTCCTCTTGTACTTGTGCGACTGCACGAACTCCTTCTCCGTAAGCTCATTCATGTAGTCGTATGTCGATGAACCGAAGTACTTGACTAGGTCGCTCTGCATCACGCCTTCGTTCTTGCTTATATATGCCAGTATCCGGAGGGCTCCGCGGCTTATGTCAGGACCTTTTGCAAGCGAGCTCACCCTCGATATGTATGGATCCTTGAGGCTGAGCATGTACTTCCCGCTTATGGCAATTATCTTCAGCGACGTGTCCCTTGCATCGTATTCGGCCATTAGCTCATTGAGCATCCTCTCTATGGTGCCGGGCGATGCTATGCCAGTTGCGGTTGATATTTCACCTATGCTCATTGCGCTCGGGGCCATGAAGAGCGCAGCCTCTATGAGCTTCTTGTAATCGGATTCGTCCTCCATCAACATCTACTTCAGCGCTATTATTATCTCTGCGAAGAACTTCTCCTGCACTATTGCCACCTTGTCCTTGTGTGCAAGGAAGAGGAGTGGTATGAACAGCTCGAGGAGCGGATCGTTTATCGATGTCAGGCTGGAAAGATAGGAGAAGGTGACCATGCTGCTCCTATCCATATTGTCCTTTATTATGTCAAGCAGCTTCTCTGTCTCAGCCTCTATGTCGAAGTTGTCTATCTTGATTGGTATGAATGGTTCGGCCTTCTGCGCCGGAGACATGTGGGATTCCTTCATCTTCATGGCCTCATCCAGTGCAGATATCAGCTCTGAAAGAGACACCTTTCTCTTAGGAGGTATCCTGAGCCTGAAGTTAAGCTGGTCAACGATGACTCCGGGACGCTGGATGCCATCGTCTATTGCAACCTCGCCAGTCTCCTCATAATCGTGCAGGCTTATGTAATTGCTCTTGAGCCTCAGGAGTATCGCTGCTGCAAGTATTATGTTTGCCGGGACCCTTAAGTCAAGAACCTTCAGCTTCTTTACTGTGTCTATGTACCTGTCGACTATCTCTATTATGTCTATGTTCCACGGATCCAGTTTGTTCCTCTCGACCAGTTCAAGGAGAAGGTCCCTCCATGTAGCATCGCTGTTGACAAGCTCTATAACATCGGAGCCGTTGTGTATCTCTACCTGTAACTCTGCCTGCCCGGTCGCCATGATTGTTTATCAACGTCAAATAATAAATATCTTGTCATGCGCTTCCGGCATGAAAATCCCAATCTTTATATGTTTTGTTCGATATATCTGCTAAGGTGGAAATGTGCCTGAGTTTAGGAACGAATTTACTTACAAGACATTCCTAGAGGATGGGAAAGAAGACGAATTCGACAGGCTTTTCGATGACTCTGTTAAAAGGGTGAAGAGGGAGGCCCTGGGTAAGAAGCACCAGATGTACATCGACGGCAGGGAGGTGTCTGCAGGAGCGGAGATAAACGAGTACTCACCCATAGACGGCAGCCTTATAGGTACCTTCCAGAAAGGAGACCGGGAGAGCGCTAAGCAGGCCATAGAAGCCGCGCATGAAGCCTTCGGCGAATGGAGTCGTATGGATTACATGGAGAGGGTGAAGGTATTCATGAAGGCGGCAGACATTTTCTCGCATAGGAAGTTCGAGATATCGGCAATGTTGAGCATAGAGAACGGCAAGAGCAGGTACGAGTCGGTTGGTGAGGTGGATGAAGCAATAGACTTCCTTAGATATTATGCGCTTGACATGGAGAAGAATAAGGGATACGTCAGAAGGACTTCGCTGCCTGCAAGCACGGCAAAGGTAAAGACAGGGTTTCAGGGAGCTCCTGGAAGGGAGGAGAAAGGAAGAATAGTCATGAGGCCGTACGGTGTGTTCGGAGTAATAGCACCATTCAACTTTCCCGTGTCGATATCGGTAGGGATGAGCACAGGGGCAATGATTACAGGAAATACGGTGGTGTTCAAGCCCTCATCGACAGACAACATGACCATGCTGACCGGACTTGAGATATACAAGGTGTTCAACGATGCGGGAGTGCCGCATGGTGTGTTCAATTATGTCACGGGTCCAGGAGCGGAGGTTGGAGATGAACTTGCAATAAACCCGAAAGTCGGAGGCATAGTGTTCACAGGATCCAAGAGCACCGGAATAGGCATGCTAAAGAAATCCTACGATGCCGGACTACTAAAGCCTTTCATAGTCGAGATGGGCGGGAAGAATCCAGTCATAGTATCGAAGTATGCGAATCTCGATTATGCAGTGTCTGGAATAGCTAGTGCAGCATTCGGATTTTGCGGGCAGAAGTGTAGCGCTGCGTCGAGGGTTTACGTGCAGGAGTCTGTGAAGGAGGAATTCATAAGCAAGCTTGTAGATAAGGTTAGGACGTTTAGGGTGGGCAACCCGCTCCTAAAGGAGAACTACATTGGACCGCTGATAAGCAAGGTTGCGCTTGAGAGGTACAGGAATGCGGTGCAGGAGGTATCTAAGGGCGGCAGGATCATATTAGGGGGAAGGACAGTTGATACGGGAATGAACGGAGCATATGTGGAGCCGACCATAATGGAAGGGGACCACAAGAGCATACTGTTCCACGAAGAGCTCTTCTTGCCGTTCCTATCCATAACATCTTACAAGAAGTTCGATGACGCTATCGAGATGGCCAACGATGTGCCATACGGGCTGACTGCAGGCTTGTACAGTGAAAAGAAGGGAGAGATAAGGGAGTTCACGGAAAGGCTAAATGCAGGAGTGCTCTACGTGAACAGGGAGACAAGCGCAAGCACGGGTGCGATAGTCGGTCTTCAGACCTTTGTTGGATGGAAACACAGCGCACTCACAGGCAAGGGAAGCGGCAGCAGGTTCTACCTCCAGCAGTTCATGCGCGAGCAGAGCCAGACAATTGTAAAGTAAGCGGGTTTTGTCGATGGGCTTGTCTGACATCCTCTTCGGAAAGCCCAAGTACGTGAAACGCACGGTGAGCTATGGCAAGACCATATTCAGGGTGGATGTTGCAGACTCCTTCAGAAAAATATCTAGAGGCCTGATGGGCCGCGAATCTGTGCCAAAATACGGCGGAATGCTCTTCGTCTTTGGAAAGCCCGGAAGGTATGGGTTCTGGATGCTGAACATGAGGTTCAGCATAGATATAATATGGCTTGATCAATCTGGAAGGGCGGTGCACGTATGGAAGAATGCTGAGCCCTGCAGATCGATATTCTCGTGCAGAACTGTTGCTCCTAGAGAGTATGCCAAGTACGTGATAGAGATCAATGCAGGGATGGCATCAAGGCTAGGTATCAGGAAGGGCAGCAGATTCAGAATCTAGTAATGTATCCTGGCCTTTGGCGCTTTATATCCCTTGTGGAGCAGCTCGGCAACCAGCTTGAAGACCTCCTTGTTGACGGCCATACCTACATGAGTGCTATTTACCTCATAGTTCTCAGAGTCGCCGCGCATGCATGATTTGAAGGTGAGTACCCCATCGCTCTTTGAGTAGATGGACGAAAGCGGCACCTTAGCAGGTTTCGACAGGCCCTTGAAAAGGCCGAGCTCCTTCTCAAGAATCTCGCGCCCGAATCTTGCAATATCGTATGCAGCTATTGGCAGCATTATACAGAAAAGTGATGGGCTTATGCCTATGTATTGGTTGAATACAGGACCAAGCCCTATGACCTGCTGCACCTTGTCTGGCTTCCTGTCGGAAAGCAGCTTTCCCATTGCGCCCCCAAGGCTGTGGCCTACTATCGATACCTTTTTCCCGGTCTCGGCATATATGAGATCTATCTTTTCCTCTAGGCTTGGCAGTATCGTGTCTGCAGGAAGGACATTGCTGACTATACCTGAGGCATACGTTTTGTATCCTGCCAGCGATAGGTAGTGCCTGAGGAATGACAGAGTGTAATCTCCTGCAGCAAGTCCAGGTATAAGAAGCACCCCCTCCCCGCTTCCCCTAGGCGTCTCCCGATCAGGAGCAGCACCAGACTTGAGCAGCTGCGCCATCTCCCTCACTATTCGCACCTCTTTGTGTATGTGAGGACCCTTTAGTATAGTGTACTTGAAGAATTGGAGCAGGAACTGCGCGTTATCGAAATTGCTTGGATTTTCCTGCTTACTCTGAGGACCTGATAGGCGTTGATGCATTTGACCAACTGAACAGATGGAATCGGCTAATGCGGGTATTTAAATTTTTTCTTCAATAGTCATATGATACGACCCTAATTGTGAGATGTGATGATGGAAAGTGGAAATAGCTATGTCGGCCTTCCAAAGCACGTGACTGATGCGCTTGTTCAGGTATCTTCAAGGCTCAGATCGTTCAAGATATCCGACTTCGTCAACACGCAGCTTTTTGCCCCTTCAACCTACCTGCTGAAAAGGAATGGCAAGCTCCTGAGGCCTGCTCTCGTGCTCATGGGAGCGCATGTCGTAGGAAAGAGGCCTTCTGACTTTGTGGATCTTGCTGTGGCTGCGGAGCTGCTTCACACATCATCGCTGATACATGATGACATAATCGACGATGACATGGCCAGGAGAGGCACCAAGTCGGTGCATTCCAAGTATGGAAGCAAGCCGGCGATACTGGCCGGCGATGCACTCATATCAAAAGCGGTGAGTCTCTCGGCAAGGTACGGGGAAGACGTGCTAATGTCGATAACTAAGTCGAGCATGGACATGTGTGCTGGCGAGATGCTTGATTACAGCTACCAGGATTCGAATTCGGCTCCTGGACTTGACGAATACATAAATGTGTCGTTCCTCAAGAGCGCGTCGCTGATAGCGGCGTGCTGGAGTGCTGGTGCAGTCTATAGCAATAGCAAGATAGCAGAAAAGGTTCATAGATCCGGTGTGGACATTGGCATCGCATTCCAGATAAGAGACGACATACTTGACTTCATAAGGGCCGACAAAAAACATAGCCGCAGTGGCCTTGTGCCGAATGCGGTAACCAGCCTGCAGAAGGAGTACGACATAGACAAGAGTTCTGCGATAATAAGGGCGGTGGAGCTCAACAACAGATACATAGATATGGCTGAAGAGAAGGTAAAAGGCACGAAGGCTTATGAGGTACTAGGGAACTATTCAGCGCTGATAAGAGTACATATTTAGGACGCATAATGCATCACAATTAAATATACCACATATGAATTATTAGCGTGCCAAGGTGGCAGAATCTGGTAACGCGTACGCCTGGAAATCTTTTCTTGTAAGCGTATGGCTCTCACGGGCCGTTAGGGTTCAAATCCCTACCTTGGCGTATCTTTTTTGTATAAAATAGCCAATTTTCCTAATCGCGGTTTCTTCCAGTCATTCCTAAGCAATGCCGTGATATATTCATCTTTTAATTTTCCATCTGCCTTGCACTTGAAGCCTTTTCTTCTAAGACCTTCGACTTTGTATCCAAACTTCTTTTGCAGATTTAATGAGGGTTTATTTCCTTTAAAGAAGCCACTTTCTAATCTGCGCAGTTTCAATTTGTTAAATGCAAAATCTATTTTTGCAGCTAAAGCCTCTGCGCCATATCCCTGCCTGTGATATTTTGCATTGACCCAGAACCCGCCACCCCCAATTCCATGAAACTTGTTTATTTTATTTATGTCTATTCCGCCTATAACTTTCTTCTCCGATTTGAGTTCTATTGCAAAGTAATAACCTCTATTCTTACTTTTAGCGTTTTGCCTGCAGTAGTTTATCCACTCTTGTGCATCTTTTTTAGTGTATGGGTGTGGGACTAGTGCCAACCATTTTGACACGTTGTAGTTATTCAGTCCTTCTATTAGATCAGATATATCCCTCTTAGTCCAGTCCCTTAGTGTTAATCTTTTTGTTTCAAGTTTCATAGTTTCTATACGATATCATGACAGTTTGATTATATTAAGATTTGTCAGCAGTGACAAGCACTGCGGCACCTGAGAACAGTGTTCTTGCTCTGACGTCTCTGAATCCCGCTTTATCCAGCTCATGCACGAGTTTGCTGCTGTCGAACCTATCGACACTCGCCTTTAGGGCCTTGTACGACCCGCCCCTGCCTATGAATCCTACCCTTATGACAGACCCCCAATATGCGTTGATCACCGCCCTGTTCAGTACGTTCCTGGGCCTTATCAGCTCGAGCACTACGATCCTGCCGCCTTTCCTCAATACACGATATGCCTCCATTGCAAACTGTTTCTGGCTGTCCACATTCTTCACGGCCAAGCTCGATGTCACTAGATCGAATGTGTTCCTGCGGTATTTCAAATGCATAGCATCGCCCAGTTCGAACCTTGCCTTCACTCCGAGACGTGAAGCCTTCCTCCTCGCGACCTCTATCATGTCTCTGCTAAAATCCACTCCGATGACATCGACCCTCTTACCTAGTCGTGCGGCCTCCCTGCATATCTCA
Organism: Microcaldota archaeon; assembly: GCA_021792235.1. Classification (GTDB taxonomy): domain Archaea; phylum Micrarchaeota; class Micrarchaeia; order Micrarchaeales; family CABMGC01; genus JAJZNA01. The sequence goes on along the minus strand of JAJYVC010000001.1, from coordinate 26,260 downwards.
AAAACCAACTCACCTGTGCCTGTGCCTATGTCTAATGCATTAAAGCTCTTTTTTTTGAGCATAGAAGCCTTGGCTGCGGATCTCCGCCAGATTATCATTGTGCCTGAGCTGCATGCCTTGTTCACCCTGTCGTAATCGCGGGACATATCTGAGAAGATCTTGTTAACCTCTTCACTCACATAATTCACCATTGGACAAGGAAGGAGGCAGACAGTAATACGGCAAACACTACTGCAGATAATGTATGAACAAAGAGATATTCCCCATACTTCTTCGCGTTGCGCCTGCGCAGGCCATTGTATACGTAGATTGTGGTAGGCAGAGTCAGCAAAGTTATTAGAGAGAGCATAGGGATGAAACCTGAAAGCGATCCTGCCACTACAATCGCATACGCTGCGACCTGGAATGAGAGGTAGTACAACCCTATCCTCCTGCCCGTGCCAAGCATAACTGCGCTGTGCCTGACCCCGTATTTCCGGTCTATGCCTGCATCAGGCACCTCGTTTACGAAGAGGGCATCGCCGCCAAGCAATATGCCTGCAGGTATCAAGGCAAATGCCAGGCCATATGGCAGTGAAAATGTGCTGGAAGCCACGATGAAGACGCCGAGAGATATCAGAGTGTAGTTTAGCGTGCATAGAGGCTCTGACAGATACGGAATCCTCTTTGCGTATTTTGAATATAGTAGTATAGAGAATGCAGCTATTATGAGTATAGGGATTATTTGCGGCCTCGCCAGCAGCAGATGTATGCCTATTGCTGCTGCAGCGGCGAATATCGCCAGCCCCAGGAATAGGGTAGGCACAGGCTTTATCAGGCCTTTTGCCATGAGCGAGCTGCCACCGCTAAGGTTATCCTTCTTGCCTGCGCCTAACTCTCTGTCAAGTCCGCTTGAGTAATCGAAGTAATCGCTTATCACATTGGCCGATATCTGAGCCAGGACGCTGCCCATTATGGCAAGGGAACCGTAAGCCAGAGATACCGCTCCGTAATGCGAGGCCATGGCTACGCCGAAGACTGCAAGCGAGAGTCCGTAGAGCAGCGTCGGTTCGAACATCTCTTCCAGGTAATGTCTGATCATGACTAAACAACTATGTCTTGGTTTTCATTAAGGCTTGTCGGCAGTTACTAGATAGGCTATGCCGGATTTGAGGCTGCGGTATCTTATATTCTTAAAACCCGCTGACTTCATGTCCTTGACAAGCTTCTTCTTGTCGAACGACTTTATGGTTCTGACAAGCCATGCATAAGTGTCCCTGTCCACGAAGGAGCCCATGGCAAGCATCACATATGAGTATATCTTGAAGAACGAGCGCTGGTATTCTTTATCTGGCATTGCCATGTCGAGCAGGACCACCTTGCCTCCTGGCCTTAATACGCGGTATGACTCAGATATGAACTTCTGCAATCCTCTCTTATCGCCCTTCACATTGGCGAAGCTCCTTAGAGCGAATGCCGAAGTCAGGACATCGACAGAGTTTGACTTGTGCGCTATCTTGAATGCCGTGCCGATCTCTATTTTTACGTTGACCATGCCCTCCTGCCTGAATTTGCTGCGGGCCATATCTAGCATGTCAGCATTGAAATCGTACGCGTAAATGTAGACTTTTTTATGCTTGGCCTGAGCGGCCTTGTTTATGGCAATGGCAAGATCTCCGGTGCCTGATGCAACATCAAGGACGTTGAATTTGTCCTTCTCTATGATGACTTCATTTGCAGCATCTTCCCTCCAATCTTTGTCAAAATTGAAGCTCATAAGGTGATTCATTAAGTCGTATTTTAGGTATATCTTGGAAAACATACTGTTTATTCCGCTTTTCATCTCATTACTGATTAACAATAACAATTAGATAATTTAAATATGCTTTGCTCTCCAGGTTTGGGGCATTGGATGATTGGGATTTATAATGGCACGGCTTGGTTGATCTTCTATTGGCTTGGAGTAGAAGAGGTAAACTACCCACGGCTAAAGAGTGTGGGCTTCCTTGTTGAAAATAAGGTGAATAACAATGTTGGCATAAGACACGTGCCATGCGCCGCAGACTTAATTTTTGGAGCGCTATTTATCCTTAAACCTTCCAAGCAGGAGGGAGTTGGAGACTACCGTGACTGAGCTGAACGCCATTGCTAATGCTGCGAGCAATGGCAGGACATTGTAGATGCTTACAGTAAAGATAGGAATCAATGCTCCGGCAGCTATTGGTATCAGGACCATATTATAGGCAAATGCCCAAAATAGATTCTGCCTTATCTTTGACATTGTCCTCTTTCCGAGTTCAAGGGCAATGTATGCATCGTAGATGCTATTCTTTGTCAGGATTATACCCCCTGCTTGCACAGCCACCTCTGTCCCTGCGCCTATTGCTATGCCAAGATCTGCCTTTGTAAGCGCTGGCGCATCATTTATGCCATCGCCTACCATTGCAACGACCTTGCCTGACTTCTGCAATTCAATGATCTTTTCCATCTTCTGCTCAGGCTTGGACTTGGACATGACGTTCTTTATGCCAAGCTGTCTTGCAACCGCATTTGCAACACGTTCGTTATCTCCGGTAACCAGCCATACCTCTTTACCAGAGCTTTGCAGCGCGGCGATGGCCTTCTTGCTGTCCTCTTTCAGGACGTCGGCAAGGGCTATGAACCCTATTACCATATTATCAACACCTACTATGAGTGCTGTTTTCCCATCAGATTCCAGTTTTTGTAGCTGCCTTTCGGGCCCTTCTGACAGATTTTTGCCGAACAGTTCCCTGTTGCCTATCATTATCTTCTTGCCGTTTTTGTCAAATGAAATTATTCCAAATCCCTGCCTATAGTTGAATTCCTTTGGAAACTCCGCCTTTATCTTTTCATTGTTGGCCTCGGCAACTATCGCCTTGCCAAGTACATGTTCAGAATTCCTCTCTGCTACTGCAGCGAATCTGAGTACCTGCTTCTTGCTGTAAGAGGATAGCGGCACGATGTCTGTCACTTCGGGTTTGCCCTTGGTGAGCGTGCCAGTTTTGTCAAGAACTATGACATTTACCTTGCTTGCCATCTGCAGGCTCTCACCGCTCTTTACCAGTATTCCCTCCTTTGCCGCTTTTCCAGATGAAACAAGAAGCGCAGCAGGCGTTGCGATTCCAAGCGCACAAGGACAGGCTATGATAAGCACGCTTACGAATATAAGTATTGCAACGTTAAGCTCTACTCCACCTGCAAAATACCATGCAAATGCAGCCACTATGCCGATTAGCACCACTACTGGAACAAAATAAGATGACACTTTGTCAGCAAGTTTTTGTATCGGCACTTTGCTCGAAGCTGCATTCTTGACTATCTTTATTATTTGAGACAGCGCTGTGTCCTCGCCGACCTTGGCCGCCTTTACCCTCAGCGAACTGGTTGAGTTTATGGTTCCTCCGGTAACCTTGTCGCCCTTCCTCTTTGTGACAGGCATGCTCTCTCCAGTAATCATGGATTCATCGACAGAGCTTTCGCCCTCCAGAACTACAGAATCGGCAGGTATCTTCCCTCCGGGCTTGACAAGGAGTATGTCGCCTTCTTTGATTTGTTCTATTGGAACATCGATTACATCGTTTCCTTTTATTAGGTGTGCTGTTTTGGGCTGCAATGCAACAAGCGCCGAAACTGCAGTCGATGCCCTCGTTTCTGCGAGCCGCTGCATGTATGTTCCGGTCAGTATCAGGGATATTATGATTGTCGATGTGTCGTAATAGACGCTGCCTGTTGGGAAGATTGACGGGAATAGCACGACAACAGTGCTGTAGATCCATGCCGCGCTGGTGCCTATAGCTATAAGCGTATCCATATTTGCTGATTTGTTCTTTATCGCGTCCATTATGCCTGCATAGAACCTCTGCCCGGCATAGAACTGCACTATGCTGGCAAGCACAAGCATCACATAGTTACCATAGCCTATGTGCAGGACGTATGTAAGTACGGCCACAATTATGGTCAGGGGCCACGCTACAGCGAGAGCTCTCTTCAGCAGCTTCATCTCAAGCTCAGGCTTGTCGAACTGGAGCTTGCATGTTGTGCTGCAGAAGTAATACTTCTTTCCCTCCTTATCGCTAACCAGTGCCGTGCTGGCCTCTTCAACGTTCATGCCGCATACAGGATCTGTTGCCATAATACCAACTATTTGTTTCTGTACCAATTAATATGCTCGTAAACGCTTGACCACATCATGCCAAACGAAAAGGCAAATGCCAGCTCTTCGATTGGAATTCCCAGTATAAGTATCCCGGACAACACACTCGGGTTCCAGTAGTCTCCTACAGCGTTTGGATATACTGAAACAAAGGCCAGAAAGAAAACGAAATATATGTTTTCGCTTTTGTAATACGGCTTGCAAATAGTACATTGGTGATCTGTCGTATTAACACTCAGACCTTTGCATAGCTTTCTGGTTTTTTGTCAAAGTTCTGCTTGCAGTTGGCGGAGCAGAAGGCATACGTCTTACCTTTATAGCTGCTCTTAAACCCTAAGTTCTCTCTTACTTCCATTCCACATACGGGATCTTTCATATTTTCACCTTCTATCTAACTTTAACGCCCAATTGTATACTAGCGCAATTATAAGCCCAGCCAAGGCCCCTAACACAATGTCAATTATCACAGAGGCAAAGCTATAGCTGTGGAATATGCCTCCAGGAAGGTAATATCCAGTTCCATTGTACGGATGGAATACGCCATTCGTCATGTAGCCGAATGTTGCGTTATGGAATACGCCACCCATCATGTAGCTTGTGTATCCATAGCTCATCATCCCGTATCCACCAAAGTAACCCATTATTCCATAACCAGAGAAGCTGAAAAGATGACCAACAGCCAGCAAAGAAATCCAATGACTGCCCCGGTTATTGCAGAGGCCTTCGCGCTTATTACTGAAAGGGTTTGTTTGGCCATATTCTCACTAATATTATCGAGCATTAGGCGTCCTGTAGCTCTTAGCGCAGTTCTCACAGCAGAAGCTCTTGAGCCTGCCATTAATCCTCTCCTTATATCCGCCCCGGTATATCTCGCAGTTACAATGCGCACACACAGTAAGCTTTGGTTTTATTGCAATCTCAAACATGTCTCCAAACTTGTCTGAAAGCCTTTTCACAAACTTCCTGCCTTCTGGCGTCAGATAATAGGCCTGCTTGTCCCTCTCTTCCCTTCCCTTAGTCTCAACATAGTTGTACTTCTTGAGCTGCTTGAGGAATGGATATATCTGCCCTGGACTGACATTCTTCCCTGTCCTCTTCTCTACCTCCTTCATTATCTCATAGCCGTGCTGCCCTTTCTCGCTGAGCAGAAGGACTGTGAACAGCTTAACCGTGTTCTTTATCTCTATGTCAGGCATTGCACTCATCATATATCATATTACGATATATATAAATATGTTACGTTGCTACGCTAGGATGGTATTACAAGTTAGAATAGAATTACGTAGGTGTGACACTGAGTCGTACTTGAAAGTCATCGCCCGATGCGCAAGATGTGCGTAAGGCACATCTCAGGCAAGAATACTTTAAATAACTTCAAATTTATGGTTAAATCGTTAGTTATATGCCTGGTCAGGACTACACGATTACGATTTTAGTGGATAAAAGTCCAGAAGAAGTATTTAAGGCTATCAATAATGTCAGAGGGTGGTGGGATGGACAAATCGATGGCGACACTGACAAACCCGGTACTGTGTTTACATATAAGTATAAAACCTTTCACAAATCCAAGCAAAAGGTAACGGAACTAGTACCAGGCAAAAGAGTAGTCTGGTCTGTCACTGATGGCGGCCCCAAGTTCACTAAGGATAAAGTTGAGTGGAGGGGGACAAAGATAATCTTCGAGATATCAAAGAAGGGCAGTAAAACTGAGGTACGCTTTACCCATCAAGGCCTGATCCCTAAATTGGAATGCTATGACAGCTGCAGTAATGCATGGGGTTCTATCATAAGTGGCAGTCTAAAAAGTTTTATAGCAACTGGTAAGGGAAAGCCATTATAAACGAGCTGGAGGAGCAGAACCTGAAGCGCATCGCCCGAAGCAGTGATAGGACTGGCAGATACATGCTGCAGAAAATGCTTTAATAGGTGAATAAATCAGCTAAAGTTACTGGCTGGTCCGATGGATTATGTCTATTTCATAGCATCTATTCGCAGGGATGAGTCATCCGGTCAGATGACGCATGACGTTTTCAGACATGAGAGGAGCACTGCAGAAAGACTGAGGCAGATGCACGAGGACATAAGGAAGGCGCAGCTAGAATTCGGCAGGATACCTGTAGAGGACATGATGTCGAACGGCCCGATATGCCGCAGATACGGAGTTACAGTAGCCCCTATGATAATGGATTATTTCCTGCTCCTGAGGTCCTCGGATAAACACCCGTTCGGCTTCTTCACATCGAAGGACGGAAAATACCGTGCTGGAACAATATTGGAGGAGGGGCAGGAAAGGATAAGGCAATACGCTGACGGTCAATTGAGAAAGAGATGGCTGGCCTGATCCAATACATGCCTGAATTGCAAAGCCTTAAAAACCTTATATCTATAATAATATAGAGTTGCCGTACTCTGTACGGAGACTTATTTCCTTAAGTCGTTAAGGAAATTATAATAATTATACCTTTATTGTGTGTTTTAGTGGCCAAGGAGAACGAAGAAGCAAAGGCGAAGCCGGAGCAGAAGAAGGCATCGACAACAAGCATAGTCAGAATAGCTGGAAGGGACATAGACGGCGAACTGAACATTCCTTCTGCGCTCATGCAGATCAAGGGAATCGGATACAATATGGCCAATGCGATCTCCATAGGCATAAGGGACAATTACAAGATTCAGAGAGAGACCACTATAGGGTCTCTTGGGGAATCAGATATAGAGAAGATAGAGGACATGCTCAAGGATCCGAAGAAGGCAGGGATGCCATTATATATGCTCAACAGGATGGGCGACAGGGAGACTGGAGAAAATCTGCACGTCGTGGGCACTGACCTTATAGTTAAAACCAGGCAGGACATAGAGAACGATATCAAGATCCAGACATACAGAGGCTTCAGGCACAGGTACGGCCAGAAGGTGCGCGGCCAGAAGACCAGGTCCACGGGCAGGACAGGCGCAACTGTGGGAGTCACCAAGAAGGCAGCTGAAGCTGCACAAAAGGCTGCACAGGCACCTGCTAAGACAGGAGGAACTGCTGTAGCTGCACAGGCTTCAAAGCCAGAGGCAGAGGCAAAGAAGTGAACTGAATGGGAGACCCAAAAAGGATAAGGAAGAAATATGCACGCTCGAAACTCATGTGGAACGCCGCAAGGATTGAGAGAGACCATGATCTCAAGGAGAAGTTCGGGCTTAAGAACCTGAGGGAGCTGTGGAAGGCAACTTCCGAAGTGAGCAGGATAAGGAGAAATGCCAGAGAAGTGCTTTCAAACAGATCATCAGATAAAGTAGGTAAGGAAATAATTTCACGGCTTTCTAGGTACAGCATAGTTTCGAAGGACGCTAAGATCGACGACCTTCTAGGGATAACACCAGAAGCGATACTAAGTAGGAGACTGCAGTCAGTGGTGTTTAGGAACGGACTGGCGAGGACGCCGAGACAGGCAAGGCAGCTCATCGCCCATGGTTTCATATCAATAAATGGCAGGAAGGTAAAATCTTCAAGCTACTTGGTGAGGGCTGACGAGGAGACAAGGATAGGTTATTACAAACCCATAGACATCAATCCTCCACAGCCGGCGGACGGAGCGACTGCACAGAAGGCGGGGGAAAGTACGAAGCCAGAGGCTAAGGAGGGAGAATGATGGCAGGCAAGAAGAAATCGGAACCAAAAGCCTCAAAGCAGCAGGAGAAGCAGAGCGAAGCAAAGAAGGAGAACATTTCATACGAAAGCGCTGCGATGGAGGCCCAGCAGAAGTACGTGCCTAAAGCAACGCGCTGGGGAGTCGCCCACATATACTCATCAAAGAACAACACGATAATAACGCTTACTGACCTTTCAGGTTCTGAGACGATAGCTACAGGCAGCGGAGGTATGGTAGTAAGCGCAGACCACGAGGAAGGCTCGCCGCATGCGGGCATGCAGGCAGCATACAAGGTTGCCGCCACTGCGATAGAGAAGGGAGTCACAAACATAAACATAAAGATAAGGGCGCCTGGAGGGCACGGATCCAAGATACCTGGACCAGGAGCTCAGGCAGTTGTCAGGGCTCTTGCAAGGAGCGGGATAAAGATAGGCAGCATAGAGGATGTCACACCTATGCCAACCGACACGACAAAAAGGCCGGGAGGCAGAAGGGGAAGAAGAGTATAAGCCTTTGTCGATAGCCAGGGCCAGGTAATGAAGGAGATAATAAAGGTAAGCAGCCTCTCGAAAGAGTTTGGCACGCTAAAAGCAGTAAATGGTATATCGTTCAGCGTGAGCGAGGGAGAGATATTCGGGCTGCTAGGACCCAACGGGGCGGGCAAGACCACCACGATAAAGATGCTCACAACATTGCTGAAGCCGACCTCTGGAAGCGCAATTGTAGCAGGGCATGACATCAAATCAGATCCCAATGACGTAAGGAAGAGGATAGGCATAGTCTTCCAGGATCCTTCGCTTGATGATGACCTGACGGGCTTTGAGAACCTGCAGTTCCATGCCATACTCTACAACATACCAAAGAACAGGCGTGAGAAGAGGATATCGGAGATGCTCAGGCTTGTGGAACTTGAGGACAAGGCATCGGTACTGGTAAGGAATTATTCAGGAGGGATGAAGAGGAGGCTTGAGATAGGTCGTGGGCTTGTGCATGAGCCCAAGATACTTTTTCTTGACGAGCCTACGATAGGCCTTGACCCGCAGACCAGGAGACATATATGGGATTACATAAGCAAGCTCAACAAGTCTACAAAGACAACGATCATACTTACCACGCACTACATAGAGGAAGCAGACTATCTTTGCGCAAGGGTGGCATTCGTGGACCACGGCAGGATAGTCGCCCTTGATACGCCCAAGAACCTGAAGGACATGCTTGGAGGGGACATTGTGTCAGTAAACATAGAGGAGGGAATGGAAAGGCTCGAGAAGGTGCTTAGGACTGTGAAGTGGATAAGCAGCATATCGAGGCGCGGCAACTTGTTGGAACTCAACGTAAAGGAGGGAGAGAAGAGAATACCTGAGATCGTCAAGCTCGCTGACGCCCGCGGAGTTAACATAGGATCTATAAACCTGCATAAACCCAGCTTGGAAGACGTGTTCATACATTATACGGGAAAGGGCATAAGGGAAGAGGAAGGCAACTGGAAGGACGTGATGAGGATGCATAGAGCGGCGAGGAACAGATGACAATGGAGTTTAACGCTATATACGTGCTGTGGCTCAGGGACACCATAAGGTTCGTCAGAGCCAAATCAAGGATAATAGGGATGCTCATGATGCCCCTGTTCTTCCTTCTGGGCCTGGGGCTTGGGCTTGGTAGCCTGGTGCAGCTGGGAAGCGGCATAAGCTATTTCGATTTCATAGTGCCTGGGATAATAGGGATGTCACTACTATTCACCTCGATATTCACTGGATCAGCCGTGCTGTGGGACAGGCAGTTCGGGTTCCTAAAGGAGATAATGGTGACCCCAAATTCAAGGACATCGATAGTGATAGGTAGAATAATGGGCGGTGCAACGACTGCGATACTCCAGAGCATACTAGTTATAGTAATAGCGATGCTCATAGGGTTCCACGTTGTTCTCAGTGCATACACAGCGCTTGCGATAGTCTTCATGGCGCTCATAGCAGCCACATTTATAAGCCTAGGCCTTACGCTGGGCTCCGTGATCAATGATTTCCAGGGATTCCAACTGGTAACGAGCTTCTTCACGATGCCTCTATTCTTCCTTTCTGACAGCATATTCCCTGCAAGCGCCCTGCCAGTATTCGTCAGGAACATAACATTCCTGAACCCGCTCACGTACGGCATTGACGGACTCAGGATAGCGCTTACCGGATCCGGCACATTCCCCGTGTGGATAGACCTGCTTGCTATGGCAATATCTACAGTCATATTCGTGCTCATAGCCACATACGCGTTCAGCAGGACCGATGTGGGCTAAAAACCCTACGAATGGGAAGAAGAACGCATCATCTACAAGGGGCCTGGGATCTGCACCGTCTTCCTCCTGCTTCTATCTCCCTTGATTATCCTCACAGATGACTTTGGCACGCCGAAATGGCCAGCGATTAGCTCGATTATCCTGGAATTTGCCTTTCCGCCCACGGCAGGTGCATCCACTTTTATCCTGAATTCGGATTCCGCTATCTTGGCTATGTAGGGCTTGCGTGAGTTCGTAACCACGTATACATCTATGTTCATGCGTTTGTCGCCTTGTTGTTTAGTACGCATACATTATAAAGGTTGTTTCTAATTAAAATATGCGTGGCGAGACGATGTCTTATAAGCGCACCAAGAATAGACATGCTGTTCGGGACAGAGGAGAAGTGCATGGCCATAAAACACTCATGCAGAGCGCCATGGAATACCTGATGACCTATGGGTGGGCGCTGCTGATAGTCGCCATCATAATGATTGCACTATTCCAGCTCGGTTTCTTCAACAACCAACCTCCAAAAGCAGCACCTGGATCATGCGAGGTGGTGCGCACTACCGCAGGCACAAACCTGGAAGGCCTGTGCAAGAATCTTGAACCGCAGTCCATCCCTGTATTCGGATCGTTCGAATCTTCCAGAGGCAATGGTAAAGGTAACGGCGAGCAGTCGTACCCCTCTTACATACAGGTTCCGCCACTAGACATGAGTACGCCGACTGACGGCGCGCCAGCAGGCTTCACCATAACGGCATGGGTGTACTGGTATGGACATCTTGACACCAAGTGCTCTGGGATCTTTGACAGTATACCTAGTCCTGCAGGTGGAATAGGTCTGTTTGCATACGGGGGAAACAATGGTGCATGTGACGTGCTCTGGATAAACGGCGCGTATGTCAAGTGGCCGAGCGGTGTAGATTCGATGCCGACAAATCAGTGGCTGTTTGTAGTTGCAACATATAATCAGGTCACAGGCGCTGCAAATGTGCTCCTGAACAACCAGCTATTCTCGAGCGGGAGCATAGGCTCAACGACCTTCACTACATCAAATGACATATCTATAGGTGCAGATGTGTGGCCCAGCTCATCAGTATATTCGTTCAACGGCCTAATAACAAATGTCCAAGTATACGATACTCCTCTGTCTGCATCTGCGCAGACTGCGCTATACGATGAGGGAATAGGAGGCGACCCGGTAGACCTGCAGGATCTTGTTGCATGGTGGCCGCTCAACGGCAACGCACAGGACTACTCCGGATACAATGGCAATGGCGGCACGCCTTCGAACATAATGTATAATGGTGCATATCCTGTCCCGCCATCACCGTAAATAGGATATCTGCAATCGGATGCACCTGGGCATGAACTTTATAGCCATACTTGGGATTTGGGAGGCTTGAGGCATTTATGTGGTGAGTTTTATCAGGAGCAGCTAATGCTGGTTATTAATATTTTTCCACGTATTTGGTATGAGCATCATGAAGAATCCACACAAATTGGGCGATTCCAAGTCGCAGTCGGCAATTGAATACTTGATGACCTACGGCTGGGTTATTCTGGTAATCGCAGGCGTGCTGGTTGTTTTATTTATCCTTGGAGTCTTCAATCCTAACTTCTGGGCGCCTAAAATGCTTCCAGAAAGCTGCCAGGTCTTGCGTCCGAACGGGCCTGGAACTACGGCAAGCATAGCGCTGATAGGCACGTGCAATTTTGAGGAGCCCCAGTTCGTATACCAGGGTGCGCCTGGCAGCTATATCATGATTGCGAATTCTGCAGATCCAGCTAGTCTCCTTAACGTAGAAAACAGCATAACTATAACCGCATGGGTCTACGTATATAGCGGTTCCAGCCAATGGCACGACGTAGTTGATAAGGAGCACCAATATGGCATGAAGCTCGATTATAACAACATACCGCACCAGTGCACTCCGACAAACAATCCAAGCTGGTGCCTGGAGTGGGACACGAGCAACGATTGGACAGGTTACTCATATCCCATTCCGGCAGGCGCATTCGATCAGTGGATGTTCATAGCCGTCTCTGCGGCACCGACAGGACCTGACCAGACCACAAAGTACTGGTATGCCAATGGCGCCTATCTGGGCGATGAAGTGGTAAGCGGGTATCTTAGCTATGCAAACAACGCCCTGATGATAGGAACGATATCCCCAGGCAGCACTGGAATTCCAGCCTATGAATGGTTTGGTGGACAGATATCCAACGTGCAACTCTACAATACAAGCCTATCTCAAAGCAGCATAAAGACGCTATACTTGGAAGGTATAGGCGGTGCGCCTATCGACCTCAGGAACCTTGTGGGCTGGTGGCCCCTAGACGGCAACGGGCTTGATTATTCTGGGAATGGATATGATGCAGCTATGACTAACAGCATCACCTTCAATGGCGGCTCTTGGTGGGAGGAGTACAGTCCGCCATCATGATTGTGCAGATATCATCTGTTTGCTGTAGCGCACTATGTCCAATTGTGACTTCACTATGAGACACATATCTGGAATCAGGTTGCCGGAAGCATGTATCCTGCAGCATTGGTCGCCAGGCTTATCAAAGGCTGCGGATAGACTCCTAGAACTATAGTTATAACAACACACACGAAGACAGCGAAGGCCAGGGTCCTGTTCATCTTGAGCGGCCTGCCACCATCCTTCTCGGTATACATCGCCATTATCGCCTTAAGGTAGTAGAAAATCGATATCACGCTGTTTATGATTCCTATCACTGCGAGCCATACCAGCCCTGCATTTACAGCGCTCAGGAAGAGCAGCAGCTTGCCTATGAAGCCTGTTGTGAACGGCAGGCCTATAAGCGAGAGCATAAAGAGGCTCATCGCGAATGCAGCGTACCTGTTCTCGCCGTTTAGGCCTATCAGCTCATCGATCTCGGTTCTGTTGCGCTTCTCCAGGAGCGCAACTATGCCCATCATGCCTATGAATATGAACATATGTGAGAAGATCTGGAAGAGGCTTGCGGCGACTCCTTGAGGGGTTGCAGCGGCTATTCCTATGAGAATGTAGCCTGCCTGCGATATTGACGAGTATGCAAGCATGCGCTTGGTGTTCCTTTGCACCAGTGCCACGACATTGCCATAGGTCATTGTCAGCACGGATAGTATCGCAACGAAGATGAAGAGCTGCTTGTTGGTTATGAAAATGAGTATGAGGATCTGCATGAGCGCCACTAGGCCGACCTTCTTATTCAAGCCGCCAAGCATGCCAGTAAGGTATGCGGGCGATCCAGTGTACACATCAGGTATAAGTACATTGAACGGGAATATCGATGCCTCGAACCCGAGGGCAGCTATGAAAAGGAGGCCGGCGAACGCCATGACCTCGCCTCCAGAATATTCTGAAAGGGCGAAGCCGTTGGTATCCCCGTAGAACAGCACTATTGCAAAAGAGAGCACGGCTATGGCTATCGAAGCCATTATGAAGAGCTTCGCTGCTGCCTCTATGCTCCTCTTTGAAAGCAGTATGGCAAATACCATAGGTATTGTGGCTAACTCGAGACCGAGGAAGATTGTTATCACGGAGGTTGCAGCTGAAACTGCAAACATGCCAAGCAGAGCGAAATTGGACATCACGGCGAAGTCCATGTAGTTCTCCGAGTAATGGAACGCTATTATGCTCACGACAAGCAGGCCGGCGGTGAACATGGCGAATAGGAATTCGGAGAATGGGTTTATGGAGATGACATTGCCCACCACTCCGACATATCCACTGAGCATCATGAGGGCCGTGGACGCGAGTATGAGAAGCATGAATACGATGTTCATGCCGAACTGGCCCTTCTTGTCGCCCAGCAGCCTGAATACCAGGTTGAACAGCACCATAAGCGCTGCGACTGCAATAAACGCGTACGCATATATCAGACTATCACCAGATAATAGAACGAGATGAACAGGGCAAGGATGCCGAGTATGAATATGGCCGCATAGGTGTTTATACTTCCAACGGAAACTCTTCTTATCCCGTATCCCGCCCTCACCGTAGTTATGCCCATGCTGTCAAAGAAGTCATTAAGCCTGGAATCAAATTCAGATATGCCTGCAGATAGACCTGAAGTAATCACTGCTACAACGTGATAGGACCAGTTCATTATAGGACCTGTATAGATTATGCGGTTCAGTGAACCTATTCCTGATTTGATGCTCCTCCTGTAGTAGACCATGTAGCTCAGCACTGCGCCTACAGCTATTAGCACGGTGAACAGCGCGCCGTCAGTAGCGCTGATGGAGAGCGGCGACTGCACGGGAAGGTACGATAGGTAGCTGCCTGCCGAAAGGAAGGTGCTTATGGAGAAGAACACCGCCGACGCTGCCAGAGTCAGGGCTGCAAGCACTGCCATGGGGTACACCATGCTCCTTGGCATTGTGAGGTAGTTTGGAGCATACGATGCTGACCTTTTGTCATTCCTTGAAAGATAAGAGAACCACCTTACGATGTAGAAACTAGTTAGTACGGCAACTCCTGAGAGAAGCGCGTATGCAGGCAGGTTACCTGTGAGGGACGAGCTTATTCCGGTGTTTGAGAAGAACCCAGAGAATGGCACGAAACCGGCTAGAGAAAGCACGCCGAAAAGCGTGGACAGATAAGCGAGCTTCCTTGCGCCGAACCCGTTTACCTCATCTAGATTCTCCCTGCCGGTGGCCTCCATTGCAACACCTGAACCGAAGAAGAGTAGCGCCTTGTAGAAGCTTTGCACGAAGAAGAAGTATATGGCGGCGAGCACAGCGCCGGAGCTGATAGCCAGCATCATTATCGAAAGCTCCTGTATCGTCGAATATGCTATCACCTTCTTCACGTGCATCTCCCTTGCAGCGGCAAGAGTCGAGAGCACCAGTGTTACTGCGCTTGCCGTGAAGATGATCCAGCTCACATCAGGCGCAGCAAAAAGAGGGTATAGCAGTATTGCCGCGAACACTCCTGCCTTTACCATGGTCGATGAATGCAGGTACGCGGACACTGGAGTAGGACCTTCCATGGCGTCGATGAGCCATTCATGGAAAGGGAACTGCGCCGACTTGGTGAATATCGCTATAAGAAGAAGCAGCACTGCTATGTACAGGTCTATTGAGTGGACTGCGCCGGCCATTGATATTATCTGCGCGAATTCGAGAGTGCCGAAAACGTGCCAGAAGAGCACTATCGAGCCTATCAGGGTCAGGTCGCCTATGAACACTATGGTTAGCGCCTTCCTAGCAGCCCTTATCGCCGAATTCCTATTGTGGAGGAAGCCGATGAGTAGATAGCTGGTAAGGCTCAGGAACTCCCAGGCTATGAAAAGCGTTATGAAATTTCCGCTCACTGCGAATGTGGCCATCGCTGCCTCGAAGGCCAGCATCTCCAGGTAGAATCTCCTGTGATCAAGCACCGACTCCATGTACCCTGCTGAGTAGATGAGCACGAAGAGGCCTATCAGCAGCACTATCGATAGCAGCATAAGGCTGAGCGGCGTCAGTGATATTGTTACCCCTATATCGCTGCCTGCGATGAGCAGCCATGGCAAGGTGGTAGTGCCGTAATTGACTAATGGAAGGAGCGCGAGAGATGCTGCTCCGGCTATTATCGCTGCGTACCTGATCTTCGACATGCTCCTGATCAGCGCGACAGCTAGCATTCCCAGAAGGAGGGGCAATAATACTATGACTGCTATCATACTCTACCACTTCAGCCTCGACAACTTTGTAACATCAAATTCTATGCGGTTATGCTTCATGTATATGTAGAATGCTATGACCGCTATTATTTCCACTGCAGCAACTGCGAATATGGCAAAAAGCATCACGACAGCGCCAGGATTCGCCGTGGCTCCGTAAGAGAAGTATCCTATGAGAGCTATTGAACTGGCTACGAACATGAGTTCGACGGCCAGCATTATCACTACTAGATGACGGTCAACAGCTATTCCGGCAAGGCCGATGGAAAAGAGCGCGATGGCCAGAGCATATATGTAAAGTAGTATTATCATCTAGACCACCAGCCTTGAGAACTTCCTTATTATCAGCACGCTGCTTATTGATACTGCGAAGAGCAGCAGGAGCATTAGATAGAACACGGCGTAGTACTGCTCGAATGACGACGCGGACACGTTCAGGAAGTTGGTAGCCAGATTCGTGTTGCTTACTGGAAGATACCTAAGAAGGAATACCCCAATGCCCACTGAGAGTATTAAGGACAGGACCAGGAAGTTCCTGAAGCTTACCAGATTGGCACGCTTCTCCTCTGTTGCCACGGCCACTATCAGGTACGTAGAGAATCCACCGACGAATACTACAAGCTGTAGAAGCGCAGGCAGCGTCTGCCCTATAAGAAAGAATAGAAGCGCACTGCCAAGGAATGCCACTGAAAGCGCAATGACTGCGTGTATCAGCTTGCGTTCGACGAACACTAACACTGCGGATATCAGGGTTATTGCGGCTACGATTCCAAAAGCATACGTGTCCAGGGCCATGACTAATCCAGCTCCTCGGGCCTTGTTACAAGTTCCCTCTTATCATAAGTCTCATAGTCATAGCTCTTGGTGAGAGTCAGGCATTTTGGAGGACATACCTCCTCACACAGGGCGCAGAAGAGGCATCTTTCATGCCCAACCTGAGGCATTATCTTGTCGCCCTTGTCCGTGAGCACCTTCACCATCGTTATTGTCTTGTTCGGGCAGATTATGGCGCACGCCGAGCAGCTTATGCATGTGTCCATATCGAGTCTGAGCCTTCCCCTGTAGCTGTCAGGCAGTGGCTCCCTGTGCTCGGGAAACTCTGTCGTATACCTCTTTTCCAGAAGGGATACCTTGAGTGTCTTCGCAAGCGGACCTAACATAGAATTACCTGACAAATATCATATATGTTATTAAAAGATTTATTAATGAGAGCGGTATCATCCACGCCCACCCGAACCTAAGCACGCGGTCTATCCTCATCCTAAACGCTGTTGCCCTAATTATTATGATGGCGAACGCTATTATCAAAGCCTTTATCAGGATCCACGCGAACGGCGGCAGGATTGATGGGCCGAGCCATCCGCCGAAGAAGAGTATGGCTATTATTATGCTGCCCATGAACATCCTTGCATAGTCAAGGAAGAGCGCCAGCGCATAGTATGGTGCGCTGACGTCTGTAAGCCATCCAGCTATTAGTTCTGAATCAGCTTCCCTAAGATCGAATGGCGGCCTGTCGAACTCGGCGAGCATGGCTATGAAGAACACGACGAACCCTATAGGCATGAGGAGTGCGAAGTAATGGCTTGATGACTGCGCTGACACTATGCCTGAGAGGTTGTAGCTGCCAGACAGTGCGACGACGGATGCAAGAACCAACAGTATTGGGAGCTCGTAGCTCAGTAGTATGAGCACGGATCTCTGTGCGCTTATGTCTGCAAACTTGTTGCCGCTCCCGAAAGCCGCAGTGAATAGAAGCAGGGGGAAGAATGAAATTAGGGTGAATATCATCAGAAGGCCGAAGCCGAAGCTTGTGGCAGTAAGGCTCGGAGAGTATGGCAGAAGAAGCACTATGAACATAGAAAGCGCAAGTATAACAGGAAGGGAAGCTGCAAGCAGAACCCTGTCTGCATACTCTGGCACAACGTCCTGTTTTGCGAGCAGCTTTATCAGATCGGCAAGGTTCTGGAACAGTCCCCACATGCCCACGTACGTGGGGCCGTGCCTGTACTGCGCCCTGGCTATGACCTTCCTCTCTAGCCAGCCGACCATGTATCCGAATATTGAGAATACTATGGATACCACTATCATGTACACTATTATTCCTATGATGTTGTGCACTATGTTTGCAGAGCTCATCCAGTAAGGTATGTTGAAGAGGTTTGCCAAGTCGGTCTGTAGTGTCATGCTATCTATCCACGCATCCCATTACTATGTCAAGGGTGCCGAGTATCGAGAACAGGTCCGCATATCTTGCGCCCCTGGAGATGTGGTCTATCGCCGCCAGATTTATCATGTTAGGCGACCTTATCGAGAGCCGGTACGGCTTCTGCGGATCGGCCACCATGTACATCAAGCATTCGCCCCTGGGCAGCTCCCTGCTGACAACAGATATCCTGTTCACCGGATTTGGGCTCCTGAGCTTGATGGGAGCTCCGAGAGCATTGCCTTCCGGGATATCCTTGAGGGCCAGTCTGATGATGCGTATGCTCTCCTGCATCTCAAGTATCCTCACCTTGTACCTGGCGAAGTTGTCTCCCGACTGCAGATACTTAGGATTGAAGTGTAATTTCGGATAAACGTAATACGGGTTGTTCCTCCTGACATCATAGTCCACCCCAGATGCCCTTAGCACGGGTCCTGTGACGCCTAAGTCCAGTGCCTCTTCCTTAGTCACCACACCGACTCCCTTCATCCTTTCAATGAATATCGGATTCTTCTCCAGATAGGATACATACATTGGTATCCTATGTTCAAGGTACTTGAGCGTGCTCAGTGTGTGTTCGATGAAATCTGCCGGAAGGTCCTCGCGCATGCCGCCGAGCCTCATGTTTACGTAGAACATCCTTGAACCTGCAGCCTCCTGTAGCAGATCGAGTACTATGTCCCTGTCCTTGAAGGTCCACATGAATCCAGTGAACATCTGGCCCAGGTCGTTGCAAAGGAGTCCGATGCTCAGAAGATGGCTGGCCAGGCGCTGGAGCTCTAGCAGTATCACTCGTATGTATTGGGCCCTTTCGCTAACCTGCACGTTCATGGCAGCCTCGACAGTTGCAACGTATGCCTCGTCATACGACATCGGAGCTATGTAGTCCAGCTTCTCCGTGTATGGAGGAATCTGCATGTACATCCTGGTCTCTGCAAGCTTTTCGACGCCCCTGTGCAGGAAGCCTATCCTTGGCTCCACATGAACTATGGTATCGCCTTCTAGGTCAACCACCAGCCGTATAACACCGTGCGTGCTAGGATGCACTGGGCCTACATTTATCCTTGTTATCGTCATTTCGGATCATCCTTTGTCTTGTATGGGGCGTACCAAGTGAAGCTCTTCCTCAGCGGCGGGTCTACTCCGTCCCACTTTTCAAGGAGCAGCCTCGGGGCCTTCCTGCCCCTGATCTCTATCCCGAACATCTCTGACATCTCCCTCTCGTACCAGTCCGCCGATTCATGTATGCCCATTATTGTTGGCACCCACAGGTCGGATGGCAAAAGAGTAACCTCGAGTATCTCGTCCTTGCGAGAGTCAATGTTTCTCAATATGTATATGGAATCTATATGATCGACATAGTCAACCGCAGTGATCTTGACGAGATAGCTGAATCCCTCTGACTTCATCTTGCTTACCGTCTCCACCAGTGAATCCCTTTCAGCCTTCAACATTACCACCAACCTTCTTCTGCAGTTTCATGAGAGCGGCGAAAAGATTCTCCGGCCTCGGAGGGCATCCGGCGACGAAGACGTCAACAGGAAGGACCTCATCTATACCTTTTATTATATTGTAGCTCTCCCACCATGGTCCGCCGCAAGTAGCGCATTCGCCGAAGGCGATTACGTAGCGCGGCTTTTCCATCTGCTCGTAGAGCCGTTTTATCTCTGGCACCATTGACTTGGTCACCCACCCAGCCACTATGATCACATCGCACTGCCGCGGAGTGCCCCTAAACAGGAGATATCCCTTCCTCTCCGCATCTATCCTGGCGGATCCGAAATCCATGAGCTCTATGGCGCAGCACGCCAGGCCGAACATCATGGGCCACATCGAGTTTACCCTTGCCCAGTTCACTACGCCCTTGGTAATCGGCATTGAGCGCGTGAAATCAGATAGCTTCGCAAATATGACATTTGGCTTTATCTCGCGATCCTTCACCGATTCGTACACTAGCTTGTCCATCTCCTTCTTGGCGTCTGTGAACTCCTCGCTATTAGTATCGATTTTATCATCCTCCATTTTCGTGTTCCACCATTCTTGCTATAAGGAGTAGGAATGCCTCCAATACTATCCCCCCTGCTATAAGACCCATTACTGCAACGCTGGGCAGGAATGAAACCGACTTGGAGACCGGTGCCCAGACCAGCACCACCGTGACTATTATCTCGAAGGCTATAAACATGGAGAAGTAATGCAGGTACTCGTTCATTATGCTTATCCTGCTGCCTCTGCTCTCCTCTGCGCTCTCGTAAGGAGTGTCCTTGACTGGATTCCTCTTCGTGCTCCCCCTGAGCATCCTGGATGTCAGTATGAGGGAGACTGGAGTGAGAACTGAAAAGAGTATGAAGATGAATGCTGCAAGTATACCAGAATCCATGATTTAGATAATATAAAGAAAATCTATATATTCATAGCGGAGTGAAATGGTTCAGATGTTGGCGGGTCAGATGGAGCTGTCACAGAAGGCCAAGGAGGCCATGGCAAAGGGATCGTTCAAGATAAGGGTAGTGCGCAACGGCATGTTCCAGCAGCTCACGTTTAGCATAAAGAGGGAGACGATGGGCAATGTTACGTTCGTGGTACTGGCAACTGACAGGCTTGTTGATATATCCGAGTTGACCAAGATAGCTGAGGAGATGGGTCTGCCTGTGGAGGCACAGAACGGCAGGGCCTTCCCAAGAGGCACTTCTGCAACAGACTTCGCAGTCTGATAGTATAGCAAATGACAATCCACAAGAGACTGGCGCATGAATTTATGGCAGCTACGACCTGCCCTTGAGGCACGACTCGCACATGCCTCCCTTGAGGTGCTTGCTGCATGTCGGCCTGCCGCACATCCTGCATGTGCTCTCAGCAGCCTTGCCGCATGTGTGGCATAACTCCTTTGTCTCTGACATAGCATCACTCAAGATCCAGCACTCCGCGGTAGAGCTCCCTGGCCTTATCGAGGGAGAGGGGCTTGAGGCCCTTCAACTTGGCATACCTGCACTGGTATTTTATGTAGGAGGAATTTACCCGCGTGTCGGGATTTATCTGCTTGCACCGCTCTATAAAATCCATTATCACTTCGGCAGCCTTCTCCTCGTCCATGCCCTTAATGTTGACAAGATATGGCGCAAGTATGAGATTGACCGTCCTGTGCCTGACATCGCCTATCGGGTTTGAGAGTATCTTCTCTATCCACTTATAGCTACCTTCCCTTACCTCGACCCTTATATCAAGCTTGGGTAGCCTCACGCCCTTAGCCTCCTCGATTATGCGCTTTGGGAGCTCGCTCTGGGGAATAGGCAGCTTCTTCCTTATCTCTTCGGCTATCGCATTCTCCATGAGCCTGATAGTGTTATCCTTGCTAAGGTACACCAGGCCTTTCTCCAGTTCCTGCTTCGCAAGGCTCAGCTCCGCTGATCTCGACGAAAGCTTCAGGAACTTTGCAAATCCGATTATGAAGCGCTCCTGAGAATAGCTCATCTCCATGCCCAGCTCTCCAAGCAGCCTGAGGAGGTTTGGCATGCTGTCCCTCTCAAGCGCACTGCCGGCCCTGCGCGCCTCGGAAACTATGTAGCGCTCGAGGTGCATCCTGTTCCCTATTGCACTTATTATCATCCTGGAGTATACATAGCTTAGGACATATGCCATCTTTATCTCTGGCATGCTTATGCTGGAATAAGAGAACGATTCGGAGTTCAGGTCCTGCTCGACCCGCTCCCTGCCTGCCCTTACCAGCCTTTCGTCAAGACCTTGCGAAGCTCCGGCTATGATCTCCCTTGCCTCATTGGAGAAGGGATAGCGGTATGCAAAGTCCAGAGCTGCCTTGTCCGATTGCATCGACGTATAGTTCTCAGCCAAGCATAATATATGTTGCTGCATGCCCCGATTCCCTGCGCAGTTCGGCAAAAGACGAGTAGGAGACCAGCTAATTTAACTATTAGCAATTAATTCCGCTTGATTGGAAGTGATAATATATGAAACCTGCGCTCAAGCTCGGCAAACTATTCGATGGCACGTATGAACTGGACGGCTCCGGAATACCTTGCTTCAAGCTCTTCTCAGGGGGCCGATGGATCTTTCCTGAGGGAAGGAAGCTTATCGACGTAAGAAGCCCTATAGACGGCTCGGTTATAGCGAAGATGTCCGCTGCCGGAGACACAGAAGCGGACAAGGCAGTAGAGGATGCGCACGGTGCAAGGAGGTCGATACGCGGCCTGCCTGCCATCGAACGGCTCAACATAATGGTGAAGGCATCCGAGCTGCTCGAAGAGCACAGGAAGGAGATGGTAGATGCCATAGTAGTGAACAATGGCAAGACGCTTGCCGATGCGAATGGAGAAGTAAGCGCGACGAGAAACAGGCTTAGGCTATCGTTCCAGGATGCCAGGAAGATATACGGAGATTATATACCCGGCGACTGGGCAGAGGAGAACCTTGGCAAGGTGGCAATGGTTATAAGGGAACCAGTAGGAGTAGTGCTTGCGATACCTCCATTCAACTACCCACTGTTCATATCGTACACAAAGGTAATACCTGCACTGCTCGCTGGAAATGCAGTGATAGCCAAGCCCGCCAGCGTAGACCCGGTTCCGGGAATACTCATGGCAAGGATACTCGAAGCTGCAGGACTGCCTGCAGGCGCATTCAATCTCATAACCGGCAGGGGAGCGGTAGGAAGCAGGATGGCAAGGAACCAGAAGGTAAACATGGTCACTTTCACTGGCAGCACGGAGACAGGAGAGGAGCTGTCCAAAACCTCTGGTATAAAGAAGATGCACCTAGAACTCGGAGGCAAAGGATGCGCGATAGTGCTCGATGACGCGGATCTTGATAATGCAGCCGCAAAGGTGCTTGCAGGATCGCTCAAGAACGCTGGCCAGCGCTGCGACGCAGTGAGCTGCGTACTCGTACAAGAAGGCGTATCGGAGAAATTCTACGGACTGCTGAAGGAAGGAATAGGAAAGTGGGTGCACGGGGATCCAAGAAATGAGAGGAGCAAGGTGGGTCCGCTCATTGACCACGAATCCGCAGAAAGGGTAATGGCCCTGATAAACGACGCAGTCGAAAGAGGGGCAACGCTTGCTCATGGAGGAAAAGCAGATGGTAATTTTATAGAACCTACGCTCCTGCTTGATGTGCCGCTCGATGCCAGGATAATGAAGGAAGAGACATTCGGCCCGGTCGTGACAGTGCACAAATTCAGAAACATCGAGGACGCGATAGGAATAGCTAACAGCTCGAAGTATGGTCTAGATTCTGCAGTGTTTACGATGAACATAAACCATGCATGGAAGGTGGCTAAGAGGCTTGAAGTTGGCGAAGTCACCATAAACAACTTCCCAGCGCATGGAATAGGCTTCTTCCCTTTCGGTGGAGTCAAGGAAAGCGGACTCGGCAGGGAGGGCGTAGGCTACAGCATAGAGGAATTCACAAACATGAAGACCATAGTGCTTGACGTGCGCAACGCTAACATATGGCCTGGAGAAGAGACCAAATAGCACATTATTTATTAACTTAAGCTGCCATATGGTCATGGTTTTATGGCTGAAGATGACGGTGAGCTGCCCTGGGACAGCCAGACTGACGCATTCGTAAATGACATAGACACGGACACTACCAAGAACTACAATGTCAGCCTAAGGAAGCTCCTGCTCCACCCGGAGGAATTCGAGAATGTGGAGAATATGGCAGACACCATAGATAAGATAAAAGCAGATGTGACCTCATATTTCGAGGATACTCTTGCCGGATTAAAGGATGAGGAAGTAGAATTGACCAAGCAGCTCGAATCTGTTGATTCGCTGTACTCACAGATAAACCAGACAGTTAGTAGCAGGGCAGGCATAGCTAGGGTGCCCTTCCTTAAACCAGTGGACATGGACCTTGGCAATTCCAACCCAGAAACAATATACATAGATAAGTACGACGGGCAGGCCGACATGCTGATAACGAAGCTCGTTAACGAGTCCAACTACGTGTGTGATCTCTCCGACAGCTACAGGAAGTACAGAATAGGCAACTGGGTTTTCTCCGGCAGCAAGACGCATGTTATTTCGGTGCAGCCACCAGAGAGCATCATAGTTCAAGTCGAAAATTCAAGGGATACGATAACGAGCATGCTTGATGACATATCAGGAAGGTTCTTTGGCGCCTAAACCGGTGGCTTCATGAAGAAGATAATAGTGATAACAGGCACACCTGCGTCTGGAAAGACTGCGTTGTCCGAGAGACTCGCAAAGTCGATAAGAGGATCAGAACTCATAAAATCTAACGACCTCGTAAAGGAAAAACACTTGTTCTCTGGCCACTCCGAAGATGGTGAGATGGTGGCAGACATGAAGGGATTGAAGTCAGAAATAGAGAAAAGGGTAGTGAAGAGCAAGTCAGACACAGTGATAATCGAGGGACATCTCCTGTGCGACATGAGGATAAGGGGTGCGGTTGCGATAGTCATAAGGGAACACCTCAGGACGCTCCTTTCCAGGATGGAGAAGCGTGGCTATAGGAGGCAGAAGATAGAGGAGAACATAGTATCTGAGGCTATAGATTACTGCGGCGTAAATGCTGCGAGGAATTACGGCAGAGTATACGAGATATTGGGAAGCGACAGTACGGTGAAGGATGCACTAGGCATAATAAGCGGCAAGGCCGCCAAGGTGGAAGAGATAGACCTTCTTGGCGAACTCAATGGGATGGCACAGTACTTAGGCAAGGCTGTGCTATGATCAGAGAAACTTCTTCTGCAGCTCTGAATAAAGAAGCACCGAGTATTCCTTTGGCACCTTGTTGACGAGCAGCCTCATCTTGGAGAGGTTTATGTCCTTGTGGACAAGTACGCTGCGCGGGAGAGACCTAAGTACATCCTCTACGGATTGCAGCCTCGCCTTCTCCAGCGCGTATATCTCCGAATCGATGATCGGAAATCCAAGAGCATTCCTGTGTTTCTTGATAAAAGCATCTGACGCATCCGGTATGAATACTGTGGGCCCCTTGAGAAGCCTTGAAACCAGCCTCTGCTTCGGAGCTGCCATGAATATCGCCCCTACCCTCCCTGATATGATCTGTGCGGAGAAGTATACGCTGAAGCCTTCCTGCTGCAGACATTTTGATATCTGCCCGTTTACCTTCCTGAGCTGTGGATATATCACGTCCTCACTCTTGTCTGGGACGCGTGAAAGCAGCAGGAACGTGTCCAGACCCGAATCGGATAGCTTTTTCACCATGCCTCTTGCCTGAGCTTGAGAGAAGCCGATGCCGTGGAATAGTTTTATGTCAGGCTTTTGCACGAACTTCCTTGCAACAAGCACGAACTTTGAAAGTGATTCTAGGGAAACTCCGGCCGCGACATTCCGATCCGGATCAACAGGGTCTATCACCACGAATTGCGAATTGAACCTTGATGCAGTTTCTTTGCTGTTCGATTCGTTTCTCTGCCTTGGCTCTATCACCATAGGTAACCTGAACTTAACTGCAGATGACATGAGATCCTGGATTGATCCGTAATGATGTATAAGCAACTCGCACAGGTATCCCGAAAATCCGTTGGTTTTCACCTCTGCCCCATATATTCCATAAGATCTGAGCAGATACTTGAGCAGCCTGACATGATCCTTTTGCATCGAGGTAAGGTGCGAGTTTATGAATTCGGTATGAAGGGGGGTGCGATCTACGGTTGTGCCCATCTCGTTTATGTTATCTATTTTGAGCGCAGGCACTATATCGGCCTTCATGCCAAGCGAATCCACGTACAGGCGGACATAAGGGTGCTCAGCATATTTTATCTCGTAATGCCCCTTTTTCGACTGCAGCACCTTTTTGCCGTATTCCAGGCCAAGCCTTACTGCCTTTTCCCTGCCGACGCTCTTGTCGAACAGAAGAAAGATGTCGACATCGCCATTTCCCTTAAGATTCGTACCGCGCGCTATTGATCCAGCAACCCTGAGCTCCACATTCTTCGGCACTATCCCAGCAAGTATTTCGGTCAATTCGTTGACACGGTAGGTTATGTCTGCAGCTTCTGCATCACTGGGTTTTATGTCGGCAAGCACCCTGTCGAATATCTTTCTGTATGCATCCTTATTGAGCCTGACCATGATAAATTTTATGCTGCATAAGATATAAATAGAGCTAATTATTCTATCTTTATGTGGGCTCGTAGCGCAGTAGTAGCGCGTTTCGTTCGCAACGAAAAGGTCGCGGGTTCGAATCCCGCCGAGTCCACTTTCACTTTTTATTTGTAGCTGCTCAAATCCATAGATAAGAAAGTTGCATTGTTGAAGTATAATCCTGCATATGGGCAGAGCATATCAAAAGATCTCATTCCAAGA
>JAJYVC010000019.1 GCA_021792235.1 Microcaldota archaeon | reverse complement strand
GATGTTGCCATAGTAAAGATAAAGCCATTGAAGGCAACATGCATAGAGAAGTTTAGCGACTTCCCGCCTCTTGGCAGGTTTGCCATAAGGGACATGGGCCAGACGGTGGCTGCAGGAGTCGTTCTAGACGTGGTCAAGAAGCAGTGATTGGTTGCCTGTAGCAAGGATAAAGATAATAAGCAGGAACGTCAAGGACGCCCACAACATAGCTGGGCAGATAGTGGAGATCGCCAAGACTATAAAGATAAAGTTCAGTGGTCCTATTCCTCTTCCTACAAGAAGATATAAGGTCACGGTGAGGAAGACACCATGCGGCGACGGCTCTCATACTTATGAGCGGTGGGAGATGAGGATCCACAAACTACTTGTGGAAATAGATGGGAGCGACCAGGCCTTGAGACAGGTCATGAGGATACCTGTTCCTGATACAGTGCAGATAGAGATGTCGCTGTCCTGATACTTTACCAGATTATTATTGATTCGGTAGCATCAGTCTTTTCCTGATCGGCTGCAGCTTCCCTAAGAACCCTTCCTATTATATCATTGCTGGTTTCCCTTCTCCCATCCGGAAGATTCCTCCTGAGAGATTCCAGATCTCTTCCGCGTAGGGCACGGTGTATCACGTGGTTAGCTGTCTCGCCTTCGCGTCTTAGTGCTTCTATATCTCCTGCCGCTGTAGGCGGCAACAGAGCACTTGATTTCACATATATCGGTACGTCAGATTTTGTTGCCATCATATCACCATTAGAATGTTTTGTATTTGCCAAGGGAGAGGTCTATTGTGAAGTCTCCTATCTGCTCGAGCCACCCATCGGCAACG
Organism: Microcaldota archaeon; assembly: GCA_021792235.1. Classification (GTDB taxonomy): domain Archaea; phylum Micrarchaeota; class Micrarchaeia; order Micrarchaeales; family CABMGC01; genus JAJZNA01. The sequence continues at coordinate 17,758 of JAJYVC010000019.1, read as the reverse complement.
TCTCTTGCCTTCCCCTTGAGGTTCTCCAAACTGCTGCCAGAGGCTGCTTCGATGTCTATGTTGAGGTTAAGCGGCTGGTCTATCCTATGTCCAATCTGGGACATTATGGCTATGTTGCATTCCTTTATTGAAGGGTACTGATCAGCTATATCCTTAGCGATCTCAGTTGCCAGAAGGTTGTAGATCTTACCTATGTGGCTTACAGGATTCTTTCCTGCTGCAGCTTCAAGGCTCATTGGCCTGAACGGCGTTATCAGACCGTTGACTCTATTCCCTCTACCAACGGATCCGTCGTCCCCAGCCTCGCAGCTTAGTCCGCTCTTCGTGAGGTAGACTGCATCGCCCTCTTCAGGATCCGCCGCATTTATGTGTACAGTCACGTCCTTGCCTATTAGCTTCTTGGCGAATCTCCTTACATCATTACGTACCTTCTCCTTGTACGATATGTACTTGTCGAGGTTCTTTACAAGCTTAGCCACGAATGCAATAGCTATAGTGAGTGTTATTTCATCCCCGTTTCGCAGTCCCATGACCTTCACGTCTTCCCCAACTGCAGGCAATACCTCCTTGTAATCCCTGCTGTTCAGATACTTTTCAGTTTCAAGCACCAGCCTCTCGGTGTCAGTGAGCGGCGCGAAACCAAGGCCGAACGAGGTGTCATTTGCCAGAGGCACGTCATCGTGCCTTGCCCTCCTTATGAACACATCAGTCAGGTCCGCGCTGCCCCTAGCTATCTTAGAAACGAATGTTACCTCGTTCTTTACATCGAGGTACCGCGTATTCTCCTTGAGATACTTTGTTGCAACCTCCCTTGCTATGTCGTTTACGTCAATGTTCACCTTCTTGTATCTGTCAGTTGCTCTTCCCGTCACTATTACCTCTATCTTCTTTGTTATCTCACCCCTGCCGAACGATGCCTTAGACGCTCCGCCTATTATGAGCCCCTTGTCAACATTATGGTGCAGTATGGTGTTGTCGCATCTTTCAAGGTACTCCCTGCTCAGGGCGTGGCTCGTCTCATCGCATATGCCGTCTATAAGGCTGTCGGGATGCCCTATCCCCTTCCTTTCCACATACTCTATCTGCTGCTCTGCAACAGGCACTCCGTTGAGCCTCCCCACCGATATGTTCCTCGTCATTCTAATCATCCACTGTTTGGATATGTACGGGAATGCATATATATCATAATATAATTATTACTGTGCATAAAATTACTGTTGGTAATACAACATGACGATAGAATTTAGTTCGCTCGAGCAGATGTCCTCTATAATAAGGGAGCGCAGGAAGGAGCTTGGGGTCAGCCAGAAGAATCTGGCGAGGATGTGCAGGCTCAGCCAGAGCACTATAGCAAGGATAGAAACAGATGCGCTCAAGCTAAACCCAAGCTATCTTTCCGTGTATTATGTGGTAGATGCGCTTAACAGGATAAAGGAAGGGCACAGGGAGGGCATGGGCAGCAAGCGCGCAAAAGACATAATGCACAGGAGGATAATCTTCGTAAACCAGTCGTCTTCCATATTCGAAGCGATAGAGGTATTCAAGGACTACGACTTTCCGCAGCTGCCCGTTCTCGATGATGAAAGGCACGTCATAGGTACTGTGTACCAGAGGGACCTGCTGAACATAGCAATGCGTAATCCAGACGCAGTAAAAAGGAGGCCCCTGGCAAGTGTGATGAAGGCTCCGTTGCCGCAGGTCGATACAGATTCCAGGGTAACTGGGATCAGAACCATACTTGAGAATAGCGGAGGCATAATAGTTGTGGAAAGGGGGAGGGCAGTTGGCATAATAACGGTGTACGACATACTGAAGACGGTCTAGGCTGCTGTTCCGTATTCCAGCAGACTGTGCGCAACAGACCTGTTTTTGTCTATAATGTTAAATGACTCCCCAGGGTCGGCGTCGATCCTGTACAGCTCATCCTTCCTGTTCCCATAATAATGTATTAGCTTGTATCTTCCATGGAATATCGCCGTAGAGTGCATGTCCTGCTGAACCTTCTTCCTGTACACAGTCTCCGCGTTTCTTGACCTTTTCTTCAAAAGCCTAAGCAGCTGGGTATCCCATACTTCCGTTATACCAGTATGATCCGATACTACTACATTGCCGTGCTGCTGCTTCCTGCCTGTAATTAGATTGCTCAGCTCTGTGAGGCTGAAAGGCTTGTCTATTTCCACCTTCTCGCGGACCTGCCTGCCATTTCTGAAGTATGCCATGATCAGTGGGACCCGTATAACCTCGTTGTGTGGGTGAACGTTGTGGAACATTGTCCCATGCTCCATGAAGGCCTGGCCATGGTCGCTTGACACTATTATTGTCGCATTGTCCAACATACCTTTCCCACGCATCATGCCAATCGCCTGGCCTACCTTTGTGTCCAGGTACTCTATCCTCTTGCTATATGCCTTCCTAGTGACCTCAAGGTCTTCTTCGCTGGCCATACCGGTCATGTGAAGCCATTTGTCCTGCTCCACGTACCTGTCAGTGAAGAGGTTTGTCGGATAGCCTTCGTGCCCCTCCATGTAGTTTATGAATATGAAGTTGCTTGGATGGTTGTTGTACCTTATATAGCTTTCAAGCCGACTGTTCGTCTCTGCGGCCCCTTTGTCAAGATCGTAGTATCCATATTCCTTTGAGAAATGAGCATTGAGCCTCTTCCTCAATGATATATACATCTCATCGAGCCTGGTGCTGGGTACAAGACCGGAGACATGGCCGGCAAGTCTTACAAGGCTCCTTCTTGCATAGCTGCTCTGTATCAGCCCAAGAACTGCCTTTACCGATGTCTTGTTAGTCCTAAGCTTGTTCTCTATGAACAGGTTGCTTATGTGCGAGAAGCCCGCGGCGAGACCTGTGGCATCCGAGACAAAAGGATTGTTTGAGAAGAGAGCGCTCCTGTATCCGAAGTACTCCATTACCTGCGCTATTGTAAGTTCCTTTCGCCCCGCGACATACCTCGATTTTCTAAGGAACGGATCGGTCATGCGCTCACTGTACCTTATGCCCATGAATTGCAGCCAGGGTATGCTCCTTACGCGCTTTCCGAGAAAAATGGAGAGGTGTGACGGAAGCGTATATGTGCCAGGAGCTATGGCCGCATTGTACTTTATTCCGTAATTAGAAAGTCGTCCTATGTTCTTTACGTTTATGCTGCCACCATAAGGCTTGAGCATGTCTGCCCTTACTGTGTCAAGCATTATGAATATGATGTTACGACTATCCATGCTGTGCCTCTAGAACAATTCTAGATATGAGAACATTATCGGAAGTATTATCGTTATGTCACCGTCTATTGTGGTGTATTTCGCCTTGGCCTTCACCTTCCCCCACGAAACTGCCTCGGTGAGCCTGGCTCCCGACAGGCTACCGTCATACTGCGATGCGGTCGTTATGTATACTGCATAGTCAAGGCCTCCCTTAAACTGATTCCACCATATTACATGATGCTTGCTTATGCCCCCTCCGAGCATCAGTGCTCCAGTAACCTTGTGATCGAACGAGGTATTGCTCAGCGCGATCTCATCCTTGAGCACATTCAGTTTGAAATCGTGGTCCTGGGAGAACAGCGTGAGCTGGGTTCCAAAGGCCCCATCGACTATCCCCGGGCAGTATATTGGCACCTTGCCAAGATATGCCTGTCGTAGTATTGAACTCCCATCCTTTATCCTCTTCCCAAACTCGGCAAGAAGTTCGCTTGGGCTGTATTCCCTCTTATAATCAGGTGATTTGTATATATCCTCCATGATTTCAGTGAAGTACTTCTCTACAGCGAGCCCATACTGGTCGCTCCCTATGAATATGTTTCCTAGCCGGTAGATGTCCATATCCCTGAGTTTGCTGTCGTCTGCCTCAAATGTTCCTAGGCTGTACTTTCCACCGTATGCCTTTGCAAGATCGTGGTCCAGTGTTCCGCAGGTGGTTATTATTGCGTCGAAGTGCTTTACTGAATCAGCAATCATGCCGCGTAGTCCGGTGGCGATTATGTCTGCAGGGAAGGAGAGGAAGTTGAACGCGTCCTTGTCCGCAATCATGTCCTTTAGTATGTCTATGCCCTGTATCATGTGCTGCGCTGAGAATCCACCTACGCTCCTCTGCGCGTCTACGAGCGCCTTTGCCGTCATTCCCTTCTTGAGCCTTATGTCCTTGACATGGTTTTTGAGTATCGAGGATTTTACGTCCTTTGCCATCATATCACTGGTTCATATTTAAAGAGATAATCACATAATAATACGTAAGCAATGCTTTAAATTGTATTTGCATGGTTGCGGTTTTATGATGGTGATGGCGCCGGGAGTTGTGAAGCTTCTGGGAGAACATGCAGTGGTATACGGTAGGCTGTCACTGGCCGTGGGAATAAACATCTATGCCAAGGCATCAGTGCACAGGGCCAGAGCAGGGTTTTTTGAGATTGAGATGCCAGAGCTCAAAATCGATACTGCACTAACGCGCGACGATATCGATGCACTCTACAAGTCATATAAGTCAAAGAAGAGCATGAGCGGCTATGTGAAGCCAAGAAAGACAGAGCGCGCCCTTCCTTTCGCCACTATAGCTGCACGTCTGTTCAACGAATTCGGAATAGACCCGATCGGAAAGAGAATAAGGCTCGTGTCAGGCATACCCGTACAGAAGGGGCTTGCAAGCAGCGCGGCATTGTCAACTGCATTCACAGTGGCGCTTGTAAGGTCGTCCAAGACGAAACTAAAGGACAGCGACATAATCGATGTTGCAAGGGATGGGGAGAGGGTGATACACCTCAACGAGAATGCCGGGAGAATAGATGTTAGCACGTCATTTTATGGAGGCATTACTGCATTTAGTACTGAAAGCGGGGCCAAAAAGGAGAAGGTAGATGTCGATCTTGACCTGCTAGTAATAGATACCGGGCCAAAGAAGTCCACGGCTGAAACTGTGGGGCACGTTGCGCTGCTGTATAAAAAAAATAGGCGAAACACATCTGCGATATTCGATCGGATTCATGGCATATCAGAAAGGGGCTTAGATGCCATAAGGAATGCAGATATGGACTTGTTAGGCAACTTGATGTATGATAACCACGAGCTGCTGAAGAAGCTAGGTGTTTCAAGTAAAGGCCTGGATCTTGCAGTTAAAACTGCAAGGGAGCACGGCGCCAGGGGCGCAAAACTTAGCGGTGGAGGTGGCGGAGGAATAGCCATAGCGCTGCTCGGAAGGAACAAAAAACAAGTCACATCAGTGCTAAAAAGGCAGGGATTCAAGGTACTGAGAATAAAGGTATCAAAGACAGGCGCCAGGGATTATCTCAGGCATTGATCCATCAGAGCGCTCCGTCTGATACTGGCTTTACCTTCAGTATGTTCAGCTTCCTCGACTTCCAGAACTTCCTAAGTGATGCCCTTGATGCTGTGTCAAGGGAAATTGCCGCTATAGCATCCTTGCCTCCTGCGCCAGGTAGCTTGGCAACGAATGCGCCATTCTTCTTACTCTCCTCTATGAGTTCAGTGCAATCGTCAGGCTCTATGCCCACATTGCTGAAGATGCCGAGCTTCTTAGTAAGAGACCTTCCATGGTCGAATGCCGCTCTGAACTCCTCCATGGCTGCCGCCTTCCCTTCCTTGGCTGCCTTCAGTGCCTTCACGGCCTTGTTATTGTCTTCGTTGAGCTCCTTTATCAGGTCGAAATAGATGTGCGGGTCATTCTTCTTGAAGTCGGATACGCTTCCTACTGCTTTTGTGGTTATCATGGACTCCCCAAAATTTGCAAAAAGAATCTTGAACCCCTTAGGCATCTGGAATTTTTCCACTTCGTAATCCCATCTCCTGGACACAAGGTCTACAAGCTGCTGATTTGTGAAATCTGGCGGTAGCCCCTTTACTATCTCCGGAGAATATCTCTTGTACAATATGCTTCCGAAAGATGCCGCGGCGATATCGAATCCGCTCCCTACCTTTCCTGTAGCTATGCTGTGCGCTGTCTGTGCAAGCTTGTGCAGCGCTTCATGCGTGTGATGGCTTATGCCAGCGGCCTGAAGGACTGAACCAACAGTAGCAACAGTAACTGCCGCGCTGCTTCCCAAGCCGCTCTTGACTATCCTTCCGCCAGCTATGCTATATGCGAATGCTGAATCGCTGCTCGTTGTAACCTTGAATCCCTGAGCCTCCTTTCCTGTTCCGACCGCATATCTTACCGCAATCTCTGCTGCAGCCTTAAGGAGCTCAAGCTCCTTTGGCACGTTAATGTGTATGTGGCCTGTCTTGGGGTCTAGTGTACCCTTTGATGACATACCTAGCTGCGGAGCATTGAATTCGACATTGTTGCCATCTACTGCCTCAAGTTTTGCTGTGACGTAGGCATCTACAGCAGTTACGTATGAGATGTTTGGTCTTTCTAGGACCGAATACCCACCTATCCATAGTATCTTGCCAGGGGCCTTTACCGAAGCGTTTGTCAACATTTCCTTCACTTAGGTTTTAGCGTGCTTGCATCAATAAGTGACTTGCTTTTGTCAAGGAGTCTAGGACCTGTGCCTACCCCTGATCTCTTAATATATTCTACAAGACCTTTTTTCTTCAGTGGACCAAGTGCTTTCATTATATCCTTTCCATGCTTTTCAACAGTTATGATGTTTGCATTCGCACCGGCATCGAATGTGTATCCTGCGATAGTCCTTCCGTTTTTCTCATTCAATCTTTCTACTATGTCCATTATCTCGTATGAAGCAGGACTTAGATATCTTATTGAAGGAATGGTAGAGAGCATGAGGGCATGCATCTCGTTGCTGTCCGCCATTATAAGCTCTGACAGCCTGGATATGTCTCTTTCCCTGTATGCCTTGATCAGAAGCCGCAGCCTCTTCTCTGCAGATTGTGGTCTTTCCTTGAATAATGGATTGGTAGCTATGGTCTGCTTCATGCCTGCCCTTGATGAAACTTTTTTACTGGATTTTGATACTACAACTATGTAATCTACTAATTGTGGCCAGTAGTTCTCGTCAAACACCTGCTCTGCGAAAGAGTCCCTTCCGTCAGGCCTACTGCCCTTTTTCCATACAACTATGCCTCCGAACAGGCTTCTGCATGCGCTTCCACTACCCTGCCTGGCTATTACTGACAGTTGCTTTGCCGTAAGGCTGAGGCCAAGCGCCTTGCTAGCCGCGAATACGAGTGTCGCTATGCCAGATGCACTCGATGCTAGTCCGCTTGCTGTGGGGAAGAAATTCTTGGAGACCACCATTATGCATGCCTGCGTTCCTGCAATCTTCCTAAGAACGTCTATTATCCTGAACCTTTCCTTTATCTCCTTATGTTCCAGGTCCATTATCTTCCCGTCCAGGTAAAAGATGTCCTTCTTGAGCTTCTTGGAAAACACAACGCTGGTTACGGTGCGCAGCACGTTGTGGTCAAACGTCATGCTTATTGAGGAGTTGTGTGGCAGGATGAGCCTTTCATCACGCTTGCCCCAGTACTTGATAAAGGCTATATTTGGTGACCCTTCTGCTGTGACTACCTTGTCGTAGTGTAGCATGATGATATCTGTGCGCTAATCTATTTAAAGCACTGTTTTTAAACATGCCACACCAAATTCTAAGCATGATTATAGGTTACGTCTTCACTCTTGTGTATTCCATACTGCTTGCCGGGCTGCTATCCAGCGCATTTCTCCTAAGGAAAACGATATCTCAGAGGCTGTCCAAGGCAACCACTCCGCTTTTCATAGTCATGGCCTTGATGATCATAATATTCTTCATACTCTTCTCAATACTATACGTATCTCCAGTGGAACAGCTCTACTTCGATGAGAACATATACCAGGGCATAGCGCTCAACATACTCCATCATGGAAACGCGTTGTGGTGTCAATACGGCACTGCACTTCTGACGTCATGCCCCTATTCCCAGATGTATCACGATCCAGTGGAGATATCTTTCTACATCGCCATCGCATTCGCCGTTTTCGGAGTAGGGGCGCAGACAGCATACGGTCTTAGCCTGCTGGTCGGAGCAGCATCTATCCTGATCGTATTCCTGCTCGGTTCGATGTTTTTCGGTAAAAAAGCAGGACTTGCATCAGCTGTAGTATTCGCCCTGATTCCAGAGCTTTTCATATGGTCCCGCACACAAGCGGTACCCGACCTCATCTTCATGATGTTCTCACTGCTCACCTTTCTGGCATACGAGATCTATCGCGGCAGCAGGAGCCGCACGGCTCTGACATTCTTCCTTTTTGCATTAGGTATTGCAGTATATTCGCGCATAGAAGCCATGCTCCTTGTGCCCATCTTCATAGCGCTAGCAGTGATTGAAGCCTGGTCAAAGCACGGCTTTAGAGAAGGCCTTTACAGGTTCTTAGGGAAGGCGAACACCGGTACCTTGATTATAATCCTCTTTTTCTTCGTCTTAATAACGCCTGAAATATACTACATATCCAGCGAGTTGCATAATCCCAATTACGGCAGCGGATCCCTGTGCGGCTCGCAGACAAGTACTATACTCTCAATAAGTAATTTCAAGTGCAACATAGTGCCTAACACCAATTTCTTTCTAGGCACCTTGAATGGCAGGTACAATTATCCTGCTTATTTCTCGGTCATGACTACCATAATTGCAGTTATAGGTGCGCTGTACATGATTTTTGGCAGGAAGAGGCTTGGAATGCAATTTGCAATCCTTGGGTTATGGGTGCTGGCGTATCACTTCTTTTATGACGCCTTCTATGCAGGTTCAGTGCTCTTTGGCGTCGATGTGCGGTTCATGCTTGTGATATACCCTGCAATCTCAATATTCGCAGGGTACGGCATAGCTGGCCTGAGCGACATCATCCCTAATGCCATGGGCAGGCTCGGGAAGGCAGGCGGAAAAGGCAGAACGGGTGCCGTGGCAGCTGCAACATTCGTTCTTCTTATAGTGGCATTTTCGATCTTCCCATTCTACAATTCCCTAAGCATAATAACCATGAAGCCGTCAAGCATGCCGCAGGAATCGATGCCGCTGTCTGCCGTGAACTTCATCTACCAGAATGCGCAAAAAGTCCCTAACACCTGCCTCGTTTTCTCATTTACTCCTGATGTGTGGTGGGCACTGAACAAGAGCGCAGCGCAGGTCGGGTGGCTTGGCAACAATATGTCAAACTTCACTGGGTTCGAGTCAGGTTTCAGCTGTTTTGTTTTTGACAAGGGCTACTGGTGCACCACTCCAGATTACAAGAAAGGCACATGCTCCACCGATCTAAGTTCATACAACACCACACTCATAGCCTCCGCCGAAGCCCCAGACCAGGTTGACAACTATTCCCTCGTGTATCTGAACGGCTACAAGACATAGGAATTTCAATCTGACGATGTGGCAAACCCTTTTAAACTTAAGTGACGTCTCTGACGTCTAATAATAGAAACCTTTAAATATCTTATTATTCAGTAATTCATATGCTGATTTTGTAATTCATGATACTTAGGGATGAATATGTCAAAGACGAGCAAACCTTCAAAAAACACACAAAATAACGTAAATGCAGCATCTGCTACTGAGGGGCCGGAATCCCAGGATTTCGAGCCCAGGCGCATGGAAATGCCAAGGCTATTGAAAGGTGCAGACATAAAGAAGTGCCCAAGCTGTGGAAGCACTGACATAATATTCGACAATGAGAAGGGAGAGTACGTTTGCAATAACTGCGGCCTGATAATAGAGGAGAATGTGACAGACACTGGGCCAGAATGGAGAGCATTTGATGCAGATCAGAGGAATGCTAGGGCAAGAACAGGCGCTCCGATAAAGTACATGAAGCCAAACAAGGGTCTTGTCACCGAGATAGACATGTATAACAAGGACATACGCGGAACGAAGCTTCCATCGAAGAGGCAGGCCCAACTCTACAGGATGAGGAAATGGCACAAGAGGGCCAGCATAGCAAGCTCTAGCGAGAGGAACTACCTGATAGCTCTTCCTGAGCTCAACAGGGTCGCAAGCTACCTCGGTCTTCCAGACAACATAAGGGAGCAGGCTGCGCTTCTCTACAGGCAGTGCGTAAAGAATAACCTGATAAGGGGCAGGCCCATAGAGACTGTAGTGAATGCAGCTCTGTATGCGACTTGCAGGAACGCAGGCATGCCCAGGACGCTTGATGAAATAGCACAGGTTTCCGGAGTTCCCAAGAAGGAGATAGGAAGGTCTTTCAGGGTCATAGCGCATGAGCTTAGGCTTAAGATACCTCTTACGGATCCGTCAAGCTATGTTCCCAGGTATGTGTCTGCGCTCAAGCTAAGTGGAGACGCGCAGGAAAGGGCCGTGCTGCTGCTCAAGCAGGCGATGAAGAAGGGCCTTGTGAGTGGAAGGAGCCCTACAGGCGTATCGGCTGCTGCAGTTTACATAGCAGGCGCTCTTGTTGGTGAGAGGAGGACGCAAAAGGAGGTAGCCGACGTAGCCGGAGTAACTGAGGTCACCATAAGGAACAGGTACAGGGAGCTAAAGAAGGAGCTCAACATAGATGTTAACCTGTGATGAGCCTGTGGTCCGGGGCATAGCATGATGAAATTTGTGCTTTTGCTTTCTGTCATCATGTCCCTACCAACGGCCATGCACGCATCTCAGATCTCCAGTTCCAACTACACAGTTGCGCAGGCAAATGCCACCATAGCATCAGCTTATGCATACATCAATTCGGTGAATGAGAGCGGTTACTTGATATTCGAGCCTAATCTTACCTCTGCATACCAATATCTCAACAGCGCTTCGGAGTTGATGAATAGCTCACCTCAAGCTGCAATAACCAATGCGCAGAAGGCATCGGCACTGGCGAAGTATCAGTACGAGTCAATCAGCGCATACAGGAGACAATCGCTTGTGGTTGTAACTGCCTTCTCGATAGTGATGCTGTTCGCCCTCTACAAGGTAATGCAGCCGACAAAGACAAGAAGAGGCGCAAGATGATGGACAGGGAAAGGATACTGCACTACCACAGAAAGGCGCAGGGAAAGACGGAGGTAATGCCTAGAGTTCTGATGGACAGCCAGGAGGACCTCTCTACATATTACACTCCGGGAGTGTCAGTAGTCAGTGAGGAGATAAAAAGGGATCCTGACAAGGTCTATGATTACACCACAAAATCAAATACTGTGGCGATAATATCTGATTGCACGCGTGTCCTCGGTCTAGGAAATATTGGACCGCACGCAGGCCTTCCGGTGATGGAAGGCAAGGCAGTTCTGTTCAAGAAGTTCGGCGGTGTTGACGCTATACCAGTATGCATAAGCACCACCAATGAAGAAGAGATAGTAGCTCTAGTCAAGCATATAGCTCCGTCATTCGGAGGCATAAATATAGAAGACATAGAGTCGCCTAAGAGTTTCAGCATATCCCAAAGGCTATCAAAGGAACTCGACATACCTGTATTTCACGATGACAGGCAGGGAACGGCAGTAGTAGTTCTGGCCGCACTTATAAACTCGCTGCGGATAGTGGGCAAGAAGAAGGATGTGCACATAGTGGTGAACGGAGCAGGAAGCGCAGGCTTCGGGATAACAATGCAGCTTGTGAACTCAGGATTCGAGAACGTGATAGTGCTGGACAAGAAAGGTGCGATATACAAGGGCAGGGAGGCAAAAATGAATGCGTTCAAGTCTGAGATAGCCGACTTCACCAATCCTAGGGAGAAGGATGGATGGATAGAAGACGTGGTTAAGGGAGCGGACGTGCTGATTGGTGCATCTGCAGAAGGCGCATTTCATAAGGACTACATAACCTTGATGAATAACAAGCCCATAGTATTTGCGCTTGCCAACCCTTATCCGGAGATAAGCTATGAGGAGGCCAAGGATGCAGGAGCGTACATAGTTGCTACTGGAAGGAGCGACAAACCCAACCAGGTGAATAACTACCTCGCATTCCCCGGCATAATGCGCGGGCTACTCGATTCACGTGCCAGGAAGATAACCCACAAGACGCTTCACAATGCGTCCGTTGCGATAGCAAAAAGTGTAGGTAAGAGATTGAACCACGATTTCATAATACCTACGACGTTGGACAGGTATTTTGCAATAAAGACTGTGCCGAGGATAGCGGCAAGCGTGGCCGAATCTGTGGTGAGGGAGGGTCTGGCCAGGCGCAATATATCGTATACCGAAGAGAGGAAGAAAGCATCAGAACTTATCAGGAGATATCATAGGATGGAGAGGTCTTCAAGAAGATATATGGTTGGCGTGGACAGCCCTGCCAAGTAATAAGATTCTTTTCAAACATATATTATGCGTGATTTCATGCCAGAAATAGGAGAAGAAGTACCAAGAGTATCGCTCTTCGATACGGATCTAAAGAAGGTAAGTCTCGCAAAGGTGGCAAAAGGTAGGGTAACTGTTTTGGCCTTCTTTCCAGGCGCATTCACCGGAGTGTGCACAAAAGAGCTATGCACATTCAGAGACAGCATGTCAAGCCTTAACTCACTTGATGCCACAATACTTGCAATAAGCGTTGACAGCCCATTCGCGAACAAAGCATTCAAGGAGGCCAATGGATAAGCGGAGATGAACTGATAAAGAAGCTTGGCTGATGCGATGTTTCTTGTCAAGGTAGCAAACAAAGCCGCGAAGTCGGCTTTGAGGATGCCTGAATTTTACAGGAAGCGCATTGCATATGCAGAAGGATACGCATACGCAAAGAAGGCTGGAAGCACTGCTTGGCTCAGGCTTGAGCTTGAGAAAGAGGGTTTATTATGACGAGGGAGCTTCGAGAGAAACTAATTAAAGGACAATACAGGAATATCACAAAAGCATCGGATTTAAATATGAGGCTTTGTACACCTAATATTGTTGATATTATGGCAGTAACACAAGAAAGAGAACCGGTCCAATTCAGGGAAATAGGAGGAAATGCATTGCATATAGCAGACCACGCGGCAGACCACGCTAAGTCAATGAAGATTCTTGCAGATAACGGCCTAAGGCCACTTACATATCAGGAGGCTCTTTCTCGTTCTTCGGAACTAATAACAGAACTCAAAGGCAAATGGTTCTATCTTGATGGTCAGGGAACTGAAAAGAGTGGAATTTACACATTTAACAATAAAGGAGAGCTCGTAGAATCTACAGGAAAGGAATCAATAGACCAGAAGGTTCGTGTTTGGTCAGGAAACCAGCCGTTGTTGCTCTGCGTCGCCCCGAACTACGTCGCCTGGGACGAAGACGAGCGGTTCGACCTCGTTGGCAGCTTCTCTCCGGACGATGTTGCTCCGGTGGTAGTTGGAGTCAAGGGAGCCCAAGCCGGCAGCGTAGCTGCAACAGCGCAGTCAAATCCGATTTCAAAGCAGGTAGTAAAAGCAGCCAGGAGAGAATACGAATCCCAAGTTATAAAGAACGGTGCAATAGATACAAATGGATTCCCTGCATATAAGGAGCTGCTGGAAGCTGTAGAAGCTGCGCAACACCAGTAATAAAAGGATTTACTTCTCATTATCTTTTGCCTAGATTAGTAGCGACTTTCAGTTCCGTTAAATCATGAACGAAAGTTCATGGATGTAAGCCAAGGAACCACACGCCTGTCTATAGCGCTAGTAGTCTACGAACATACCAGACATGAAGTTCAACAGCGACACTTAGTAGGTTTTTATCGAAATAGTGAAGCTGCCGATGCCTTAAACGGCATTTTAATAGATGGATTAACATTGTGCCGTTGTACCTCAACGTCAACTCGGACGACCTCGCGCGGAACAATGGCAGACGGTTCAACCTCTACGGCAACGGTTCGCCTGGAGATGTTGCTCCGGTGGTTGTAGGGGTCCGCAGTTGGGATGCGATTCTGGCAGAAGGACGCGCTGCGCTTGAAAAGCTGCGAAGAAATCTGCCCAAGTGATGTTGTTTCGAAGCAAAATCTGGCCGCGGAGCTGCCGCGCAGAAAAATATTATCAGATTAAAGTCGGCAAAAAGGTTTAAAGTTTTCTGATGCTAATAATATCATGGTTTATACTGTTGAGCTGACCGATGACTTTGAAAAGGAGTTCTATAAGTGCTGTGTTGCATAATTATTTAGAGTGAGTTGGATCCAGCAGGATCGCTTTGACCCCGACCTTTTTTAATGTGTGAATTACTTGTACTGCATACTTTCTTTCTACAATCAAAACTGTTTTCGTTTTCCTCACGTGAGGTATCTCTGACAAAAGACCTAAACGTTCGTATTGATATTCTCCATTGTTACTTTTATCTTTAAATCCAAATAACAAACGGATAATGCGTGTCTGCTCTGCATGCGTTTTGTCATTCAAATCGTAGAGAATCATCGATTCCATAAGGGTAATAATAAACATACAAATATATAAGCTTTACTGTATATTATTTACAGTAAATAGTGGTTATTTGAACCAGAAGACTAAAAGATGGGGCAAGAAATTCATATTGGCCTCAAGGATTTCGCTGGGATGAAGGGATATGTTGCTGCGAAGAGGGCCGTATTCATAGTGGGAAGGGACAGCAAGATTTCATACAAGTGGGTCGCTGAAGATCCGACAGTTGAGCCAAACTACGAGGAGGTAAGGGCAGCTCTGTCAGGTCTATGAAGATAATATTATATATCAGGCCTGACTCAGCTTCAAGCAGATAGGCATGCATACTCAGGTCAAAACAAAAAAGACGCAGCTCAGCGTATTCACTGGATACGCGGAATACAGCGCCAAGCTTGCAGACTTCGGGATTGTACATAATGGCAATGCAGTACATCTAGAAGGACCTACGGAACCGTTCGTGCCTGATCCGGCATACAAGGCAGAGGTTCTGCTTGACCATCGAGACAAGGCATTCGCTCTTGCAGAATTGATTAGGCAGAGTGCTGAATATGCCATGGAGATAGGTATTTACGATCCTGCGCATCAGATAAAGAGAATACAGGCACATCTTGACGATCTGGTCGCTCCAAGAGGCAACGCTGCTACTGTATGTGGATTCACACTGAAGATAGATCCGTACAGCATTGACGACAGGATAGTATCGCACGAGTTTGTGCACCTGATGGACAATGCCTCTCCGATATATTCCGCGTCGTATGCATTCAATGCAGAGGTTTTGACCGAGATGAGGGCGGACCTGTTTTCAGCGCTCCTTACTAGCAGGGGAAAGAGCGGCACTGAAAGAACAGAGGAGATACTGATGTTCTATGCAGGAATGGGGGTTGATGTGCTGAATGTAATCGGTGCAGTCACAGGAAAATATCACGGGAGTGGAATCAGCGACTTCGCACATGGAACAGAAGACAGGACACTTTTCAAGTATATCTCGGGGGGGATAATGGCAGTAGCAACGCTGGCAAAGAACCGCTTTGATCTGGATAGGACAATGACCGACTTGTTCACTGCACAGAGCGCTTATGAGATAATGGATGGCCTCCTCAGAACATGAGAACATCAGTTTTTAAGATACAAACAGATGATAAGATTCGGAAGAGCGCCAGCAAATCGGCCAACGCCGGAAGACGAAACTTTACCGCCCTTACCGGCTGTACTGCAACACCCGCCTTCACAATTAATATTACGACCATTACCATATATACGCCTTTCTCCATGCTATGTCATATGTCAACATATTCCAAAAATAACAGACCCAAAAGCGGATTTGCGCAAAAGCAACCACTTTAAATACCAGAAAAGGAGATTTCCAGATCATGGAAATTGCCAGGCGCTTATCCGAACGTGAGATATGCAGGATATTTTACCCGAATTCTTCAACCCTAACGGCTGCAGAGCGGAGAAAACTTGATAGCGCAGTGAAGTATGTAGAGAGAGACAGAAAAGTATTCGATGAGGTTTTAATCGGAAGGCTTAAAGGCGCAGCAGTAAATGCAATCACATTTCCAGACAAGCGCGTGATCGTAGACTATAGGCTTGTCAGATGCCTGGACCAGGACCAGCTCATTTCTGTGATGGGCCACGAAGCATACCATGCAAAGCATTCGAAGCGTATGCTAGGCGTGGCTGCTGTCTCACAGGTTGCAGTATGGGCATCAGGAGTTGCCGCAGTGTATTTCGGCGCACTAAGCACCCCGGTGCAAGATACCATGGTACACCTGGGTTTCCTTGATATTCCCGCTCTGGCAGCGACTGCATACGCAGGATTGAGTTCTGCCCAGCTTGCCGTAGGCAAGGTCGTGACCGCAATAAAAAGGAGAGAGGAGACTAAAGCAGATTTGAATGCGCTGAATCACGGCTCAGCCCAGAGCATGATATCTGCACTAGAAACAATGAGAGCGGCCAATGGCGACGTGTATACTTCTTATGAGGGAAAGGTATTAGGGCTGGTGAACAGGTTTATCGGGCTTTTTGAACCGCATCCGAAGTTCGGGAAGAGGATAGATGTCTTGAGGAAGCATGTCTAAGGACGTATAAGCTAAGAGCATTTACCTCGGAATGCATAATCATGTTTAAATATGAGAATAGCCAGATAATTATCAGGTATTTATGATGAAATTAAGGGAGAAGACACCGAGGGAAGCGCTGAAAAAGGCCATAAGGGGTGAGCTGGCTCCCGAGGCGCTACAGCACAAAGTGCTATCCTTGATCTTTGAGGATCATTACCTACAGGAACATCTTGTCCTAAAAGGAGGGTCCTTCCTGAGCACAGTCTACGGGAGCCCAAGGGCGTCAAAGAATGACCTGGATTTATCCGTAACATCTGCAGTTGATGCAGACAGAATAACTGAAAAGGTAAAGAAGGTGGCCGTCCAGGTCACCTCAGATAATCCTGAGCTCTCCTGGAGGATGATAAACGGGCACCACCTTTCCTTCAAGAAGAACGGCAACGAGCTGCTGGCAGTGCAGGTACAGCTCAACAGACCCATACTCAGGCCTGTGCGAGAGGTCACTCTAAGGTTCGGCAGCCACAGCAGTGCTAAGGTATCGACCATAAGCATTAACGAGCAGCTTGCCGAGAAGATAGATGCCCTAGATAAGAGGGCTAACGAAGGAAAGAAGCTTAACGACATACACGACATATACTTCATGATACGCAAGGGTGCGCAGTTCGATGTTGCTCTTATAGCAGCAAAGCTAAATATAAGCAATTCCACAGAAGCCAAGAAGGCCACAGAGGACATACTGATAAACAACCTTGCAGACGAGAATATGCGCAGGCTGTGGAATTCGCACACCATGACGATACTAAACACTCCGGAATTCGAGGTAGTTGCAGATACTATACTGTCAGCGTGGCTGTCAACAGCGAGCAGAGCAGCATAGTTTATCATGTCCGTGTTCCATAATAACAAATAATCCTGTAAAATTTTACAAATTCAAAGGCTATTTAAATTCAAGGCCACCATTTAATAATAGCAGATGATTTTATGGGAATGGCATCAAAGGAGTTGGACTCGGCACTTGCCAAGGTTTCTCAAGGTAACCAATCTGCGAGAAACGCGCTTTCCGCAGCTGTGCAGAACTTTGATCCAAGCACATCCCTGACCGTTCTCAGGAGACTTGAGATGTTCGGAATCTCTGGAACAAACGTTCTCATATCACAGGCCAGGGGAGAACTCCAGGCAACTGCAAAGAGCATAGCTGCTGCATTAAGACACTGACTCAGATTGCAGCGCTACTATTTTTCTTCGGAATCAAACGGCGATGCTCTAACATTTAAATGAAAAAAAAGGAAAAGAAATAAGAGGGAATCACCTGCCCCTCCTATCCATCTTCATTAGTGCAGTGACTGCCCCAGCGGTTCCTACAAGAAATCCGAGCACTGTTGTCGCAAGCAATGCAACATTGCTTACTGTCAACACCGCAAGCGCGAAACCAACCATGGATGCTGTCTTTA
>JAJYVC010000059.1 GCA_021792235.1 Microcaldota archaeon | reverse complement strand
AGTGATCTTAACACAGTACCTGGCTGCTCTGGCACGCAGACTGCCAACACGTACGTGGCTACAACAACGATGTCACTTAGCGGCACTTACGATTTCAATGTACGGGTAGACGACCAGATGGCGATATTTTACAGGCCCGTAGGTGGAAGTTGGAGTGTCATTTCTTCAATGGTCACAGGCGCCTCGGGTCCATGGCCTTCCGGCGGAGGCGGCCAAGGTCTTACCTCCTACGGTCCATACTCTGTAGCCTTTACTTCAGGAGCTTACCAGCTGGCCGTGGTATGGAACAACCTTTGCGGTGGAGGCAGCAGCTCATTCCAGATGTATCCGGCATAGCAGCAATCGCAAATTCCACTGTCACTATCTGGCGTAAATTAAAATTTACGTTGTTCCGAATGATGCGAACAGTCCTCCCATCACGGCAGACACTATGAAGAATATTGCTATGCCTGCTATTATGAACACTGGCAGGTAGCGCATGCCTGTTATGGTCCTCCCTGTAGAGATAGTAGATATTATGAATGATCCGAACCCGGTTATGAGCACTATTGCAATAAGGGAGAAGTAATAATATGCCTGCGGAGTGATCTGGGGCTTGCTTAGCTTTATGAATCCTCCTCCAAGGCCTCCGGCGCTGGCGCTATTAAGTCCACCTATGTTTATCTGCGACCATATCTTCGATGTGACTCCTATCATCTGGTTGGTCAGCCCGTAAAGCGTAGGCGCGCCTATCAGCGCAGCGAACGCTATGAATATGGTGTACATGAAGAGCTGCCCTGACACCTCCTTCTGCACTATTTGCTGGCCCCTTAGGTCCTTGGCTATCTGGTTGAGCAGGTCTGCGAGCCCTCCTCCGTACTGCTCGGCCTCTAGTATTACTCTGACCGTCCTCTTGAGCACCGTCGACCTGTACTTTCCAGCCAGGTTCCTGAACGCGTTCTGCATGGTGTCGCCGGAGTAGAGCTGCCTGCCCATCATGTTGATGTCGTTGCCGAAGTACTTGAACTCAGGCCTTATCGCCATCACCATGGCCCTTGATAGCGCAACACCGCTCCTCATGTTGGCCGATGTGAGCTGCAGATAATCAGGAAGCACGCGCTCTACGAAATCCTTCCTGCCCTCTATCTTGAGCTCGAGAAGCGAATACAATATCACTTCATAAAGAGTGCTTAAGCCTATTCCTCCGAGGACAGAGACAGCAAAATCATTGAACAGAATCTGCAGGATTATTCCGGCAACCACCAGAACTGCAATCCATCCAACTATCGCTATCTCTATGAAGGTATTCGCGCTCATCTTTATTCCGGAAAGGTCGAGCTCCTCAGACACTGCGCGTGCAACGTTCCTTCCTACAAGCCTCTCAAATATTATCGTAGCCATTAGATCACGTGGAGAACGACGGCCTCGAAGACGACACCATCTTCAGGAACACGAACTGGAGAAATCCAATCCCTATCGCAGCTATTATAAGTGTATTGTTGTTTATCGGGAAAAAGCTTATGAAGGTTGACATGATCGATGCAACGGCAAGGCCCATACTAGGGAAGATCACTCCGAAGAGCATGTAGAACATGGCTATCGCATTGAGTTTCTGCCCATATCTCCTTAGCTCTATTATCCTCTCCTGGCTCACGTCGTTTATGACCTCCTGTATTGCGCTCACTACATCAGATCCTACCTTTATGCTGGTGCTGGCCTGCAGCATCAGCCTCTTGAACGTCGGCGACTGGCTCTTCTCGCTGACCTCCTCTATGGCCTGGTCCATGGACATGCCCAGCTGCACCCTGTCTATTATCTTTTCGAACTCCTTGCTTGCCGATCCGTACCCAACGCTTACGGTTGCCATGGCATTGAACAGCGGCAGGCCAGACCTCATGCTGACTATCATGTCTCTTGCCGCGAACAGGATGTCATTCTCCGCCCTCTTGCCCATCGCCTTCACTTTGTTGATGGGCTGCAGCGAGAGTGCGCTGTAGCTCATCATGTATCCAGTGATACCTATGAGCGGAGCGAGTATGATCAGATTGCTCATGCCCAAGTAGAGTATGGCAACAAGGCTCGCAACGAATACAACACCTGCAATCACGCCTGCCTTCCTTTTGCATGCCTTTATGTAGCCTTCCGGAGAAAGCGTTATTCCGCATTCGACCAGCGCTGGCGCAAGCCTCTTCCTAAGCTGTTCGTTTACCCTCCTTGCCTTAGGTCCGCCCTCTATTCCTGCCTCTACCTGCTCTGCTGCAGTATTAACTTCTGCACTGGTTGCCTGCCCGGGGGTTGTCACTGCAGATACGTCCCTGTATATGGGCTTTGGCTTTATCGTGAAGAAGAGTATCTTCTTGGGCTTGGTGAATCCCACTATCTGCTTGTTTACCTCTGATTTCTTCTTGTCAGCCATTCTAAATACCCAGCCTTACAGATATCTCCTTGATGCGCATGTTCCTCGCACCCAGCAGGTTCCTCTGGAATTCGTCTGCAGCAACCACATGCGCCTTCTTAAGGCCAGCCACCTCCTTCTTTATTATCGCTATCTGCGCATCGCTGAACGCACTGCTCTCTAGCCCTACCTCTATCTTCTCAAGCTCGTTCGCTTGGTCCTGCAGAGAAAGGGTAGGAAGCACTAGGTCAGACTTCTTTTTGTGGCCTGAGACGAACTTCTCAACTGCTTCCAGTTCCGATTCAAGCTCATCGGCGACAGCGCCGATTCTTTCCGCCATGCTCTGGCCTGGCGCCTTCTGAGCTGACGGCTTGCCGGCGGGCACTGCAACAGTCGCCGCGGTTGGCACAGACTGCTGGACAGGGGCCTTTTTAGCCTCAGGTTCACGGCTCACATGTGAGAGTATAATTCCGCCTTCAGCACTGCCGATACTGTCTATGAGTTTTTCTGCCTCTACAGGCTCATACGTCCTGATATTCACCTCCTGCCCAAGGTCGTAGATGTCAATCTGCGTGGTGCGCACATCTGCGTCATTAGCCTCCATGGAGCTTATAAGCAATATGCATTGGTCATAGTCCATGCGGCTCACTTGAACATTCCCGGCTTGTAGGGGACGTTGTCATCTATAATCTTCAATATCTCGTCCTTGTTCTTATAGTATTTTGCTACCAGGTATCCTGCATTGTCTACGTCAGTTACCTTGTTCTTCGCCATCCAGTTGAGTATCTTGCTCTTCTCCGCAATGTCATCCATTATCTCGTTGTACGTGTATCCTCCATAAAGCGCTATTACTTCCGCAAGCCTTGTCATGTTTGATATCTTTGCAAATGTATCGTTCCTCATGTTCCATCGGTTCAGCACGTTCGCATCACCGCTGTTTGTCAGCTCACCGAATTCGAGCACTCGCCTTATCCCTAGCCTTCTATGCCTGAAGAGCGAGACCACGCTTCCAAGCGAGTTTAGCATTATCTTTGGCAGCTCTATTGGAGGATTGGTCATCCTTATTACGGTATCCTGTACGTTGTCGGCGTGTATCGTGCCGTACACTGCGTGACCCGTGTGTATTGCCTCGAACAGGGTCTGCGCGTCCCATTTGGTTCTTATTTCTCCAACAAGTATGATGTCTGGCCTCTGCCTTAGTGCGTTGATCATGAGGTTGTAGAGGCTTATTTCTCCCTTGCCTTCTGCATTGGCCTGTCTGGTCAGCATAGGAAGCCACTGGAGAAAGTTTGGAAGCGTGAGCTCCCTGGTCTCCTCGATCGATATGACTCTGTGGTTAGGCGGCATGAATATGCTCATCGCATTGAGGAAGCTGGTCTTACCGCTCGCAGTACCTCCAGATATAAGCACGCTTATCTCATTTTGCATGCACAGCCATACTATAGATGCTATCTCCGCAGATACCGTGC
>JAJYVC010000018.1 GCA_021792235.1 Microcaldota archaeon | reverse complement strand
GGCAGATATAATGCGCGATGGTACGTATCACCAATTTCAAGGAATTACGGATTTATACCATTAAGGGAGGAATTCTTCAACAACCTACTAAAAGAGAGAGTATGGCATAGAAGCATAGAAAATCCGACGCCAAAAGAAGAGGAACTGATGAACCGGGAATTTATCGCATTAAAGGAACTTAACAACAACAGCACAGAAGATTTCAAGAAAATAGACGAAAAACATGGATTAAACCACGGCGCCATTAATTACACTTATTCAAAACTAAAGGAAAAGGAAATAATAGTGCGGCCTACGATAACTATGGGCAAGTTACCTATCAGGTATGTCTCTCTTTTGCAACTAGAGCTAATCAATGGAAATAACTTTGCCGATACTCGTGCCGAACTTTTAAAAGAAATAATAACTTACGGAGATATCGCAAATAAATATGTCCTAGACGGTGATGTTGTTTATCCGTATTCATTTACCTTAATTTTTCCTATAGTAAATGAAAAGGAGCCGGATCTTACAATCGAATACCTGCGAAATAATCTAAAAGGTATAAAAGTAAAGAACTATATAATATCAACTGTCCTAACTGGGTCGCTATGCTGCAGAAGATTTGACAATGACTATTCAAGGCAATATAATTCCTTACTGCAACTAAATGCTACTAAATCCGTTACAAAAACAAAATATGAGAAATAGACTGTATACTAACTAGTGGAACTTATCCGCTTCCTCCGCCTCCGCCATCCATAATTTCACCTATCAATTACCTATTAGGTAGTTCTGTTTTTAAATCTTCTGATGACCTTTAAAAATCTTTATATCTCAAGATAATCTGGTCTTATGGAAGCAAAAATCAGGAGGGCCAAAAATCCCGATTTTAAGGAGGTTCTTGGCCTTAACAGGCGCATGTATGCAGAGGCACGCAAAGACCCAAAATTTGGTGACTATCTATTCTTTAAACAACCATCAAAGCAAAAAATGCAGCGATGGTTCAATACTCTCCTCAAAGACGTTCGCTCAAATAATGCGATATACTATGTTGCTGAGCTCAATGGCCATATCGTGGGGCAATGCTTTATACGCAGGGACACGCCAGGCTCTGAGCTATCGCATGTAGGCATATTCTCAATACTTGTGGATAAAAACTATAGGAATATGGGAATAGGTAGTAGCCTTATCGAGTCTGCAATCAAGACTGCAAGAGACAACTACGAGATTCTCCATCTCAGGGTATTTAGTTCAAATTCCAGGGCAAAGCGCTTATACCGAAGATACGGGTTCAGAACCTTCGGAATTGCACCAAAGTTTGTAAAGCGCAATAGAGTCTACCTAGACAGGGACTACATGTACCTTAATCTCAGATAGAGCTATGAAAAGCGCATCTATGCGCAGTTATCCTCCGTCTCCTCCGCCTCCTCCTCCCTTCAAATAAACACCATCTAATTATTCGAGTAGCAATTAATAATTGTTGTTTTTAAAGCTTTGCTATAACTTTCACCAAATCGCTACACTGGGCTACATCCTCCTGAGAAGCCCGCTTTTCACTGCCTGCTCGTCAAGATCTCCATTCTCTCTCATGAATGCCATCATGTCCTTGAGCGAGGACATGGTAAGCACCTGGCTCACGCTTATTATGTCATTCCACATGTCCTTGAACGCAGCAGAATCCACAAATTCCTTGTTGAATTTGTTGTTCTCCAGAAGGCGCTGATTGGCTTTTATGCCTGTTTCATACCTGTCGATTATGTCGAATACAAGTGCGGTCCTCTCCGTGGTAGATCCCTGGGGCTTGTTGTCCCGCAGCTTGTTAAGGAACTTAGTCAGAGTCGCCTGCGTCATCACGTACAGGCATCTGTCCACATCATCATCCACCGTGAACCCGATGTAGGGGTATTTTACTACCGCCCTAAGGAAATCCCGCGTTACATGCGCCTTTTCGAACCTTCCCGCGCTTCTGTCAAGCGTAAGGTACTCCACATCCTTCAAGAGCCCATGCAGCTTGTCCAATGCCCTGGACTCTACATCAATCCTGCCAGGCTGGCGCTGCGGTTCAGCTTCGGCAGCCTTTTTAGCAACCTTCACAACCATCTCAATCATATAAAAGGTTCCGATAAGCATATTTAAACGATTTCTTCAATATTCTAATGGAACAGCCCTATTCGGATCAGGGAGGATAAAATGATGGCAACAAAATACATGTACTATTCCGCATTATTTTTCATATTCCTGATCATGGTCTTCGTCATAACAATCAGCCTTGCATCAGTTCAGGTCATCAAGAACCAAAGCTCTTTGCCATCAAACCATGCAGCTGAAAGTTTCACTTTTGGAAACATGACCTACAACTTCACATACGTTGCATCAAACCTGTCCGAGCAGGAAGCTGGCCTTATGAACAAGACCGTCACTAACAGCACATTCGAGCTTTTCGCGTTTCCACAGCCCAGCATATATCCGTTCTGGATGAAGAATACCTACTATCCGCTTGACATAATATGGATCAACGGCTCCACAGTCACATACATAGCAAATGCAACGCCATGCTCATTTTACGACAAGAATCAATCAGATTGCATAATCTACAATCCGTACAACGCCGGCCATATGGCAAACTATGTAATAGAAGCGCTCTCTGGATTCACAAATCGCACAGGGTTGAAGGTAGGAGATAAAGTAGTAATCAAATAAATAACTTCAAAGCTTCTCAACTTTTTCTAGCATATGTCTGCCCTTATACGAAATGATGTAAAAATTGCTATACTTGGACCCAGTTTTCACTGGCGTTGACTCAATAAGTCCATACTCTATCAATCTTCCAATGCTTATGGAAAGTGTTTTTGGATTGCTTACTATGCGGATCCTTAGATCTGTGAACCTCAAAGGCTTATTCCTAACGGCCTTGAGTATTTCTATGCTATAGCGTTTCATCATCACGCCAAGTGTATCGTACTTGTCGTACTTCATGAAATTATTTGGGTAGATTGTGATATGCTCTTTTCTAAAAGCAAAGTTAAGTGTCTAAAAGTATATTTAAATATATTATATTACACTATTTCTAACTGTGCGTCTGAATGATACGACCCTACATATCCGTCATAATTACTGCATATAATCGAAAGCAATTCTTGAAGGAAGCTGTAGAATCTGTGTTAAGCCAGACACTTAACAAAGAGTTATACGAGATAATCTTAATTAAGAACTTTGAGACGCGATACGACCGTCAATGGGCCAAGAAAGGCGTAAAGCTGCTATTTAGGCCAAGCGGCACAGTAGGCGCTTTCCTAAATGACGCTATAAACGCTGCGCAAGGCGAAGTTGTATCCTTTTTGGACGATGATGACCTATTTGATAGGCATAAGTTAGATAAGATTTATAGAAATTTCTGCCAAGATCCTAATTTGATCTATTACTATAATGGCAGGGAATATATAGATGATAGCTCAAATCCTGTCCGAGAGATTAAAATTTCCCAATCCTTGGCAAATCCAAAGGGCAGCAAAGAAAGCAGCACAAGTAAATCAAGTAGTTACCGCATAATTCTGCTAAACTGTTTTAATATTTCATGCATTTCCATCCGCAGAGATGTAGCCTTCAGCAGATTAAAATGGCTTAAGAGGATGCCCACCATGCAAGACACGTTCATGGGCTGCGCTGCTTTGTCAGTTCTTAATGGCAGTGCATTGATAAGTGCAGATACTCTTACAGGATACAGAATTCATAAATCAAACACCTCTTCCTTTAGCAATATTAGCAGTATGAACAAGAGAATCCATACATACACTAACAAATGCTATCGAACAATGCGCAGAATGCTTGAAGAAAGCAACGGCCAGGGACTTTCAGCCCTAGATGCGCTAATGTGCCGTATGAAGATTGATAACCAAGTACTCAACGCGAAGCAGATTAAAGCAGGCCAACTATTAGGATATATAATGAACTATTCATTACCATTGTTATTTTATTGTAGGAAAATAGATAGGTTCTTGTTTCTAGCAGCGTTCTCTTATGCCTTCAAAAAATCCGGACAAAGTGTCTTGAAACGTCTTGAACTTTCATGGTAATATCAAATGCATGAAATGCCATCATTTATTATCAAGTAAGCTGTGGCTGTCTGAATTACTCTTTAATCATGGGAGGAATGCCACTGTTCGTTTCATGCTACACAAACGACTTGGCGCCGTTTATCTTGCATTCTGCGGCTAAATTCCTATCAAATGTAAATAGAGGCATCTCCTCCCTTTTTGCTGTTGAGAGTATTAGCTTGCCGTTGAATCTTTTGAAGGATACATTCTCGCCAATTATTATTCTGTCAGCTTCCAGCATCTCATTTTCGCTCATGCCTACTATGTCATAGGAGTGTAGTACCTCTAAAGTTTTTCATATATCGCCTTCTCATCGAGTTTGAGGCGTTCCATGACATGGACCAATTCTTCTACGACAACGCTGGGTACAAATCCATTATCTATCCTTCCAAGTCCTTCCTTTGCACGCTCATGCATCTCAGAATCGATCAGTATATAGTTAGCCGCATATCATGTGCTCCAAGTCGCATTTTTCAAGATGCGAAAAAGGGACCACGTTTTCAACCACCTTTGAATATGCATCAGCTGCTTCATCGTTCACCACAACAATTGTCTTTGCATACCTGTTTGCCCTGCCCTTTATCATCCTCACTGACGCCTCAATGTCCTTGCTACCTGTCTCATATTCTATGGCAATCGCGTTGCCTGCGTGAAATGCAACTATGTCCGGGCCGTATGCGCTATTGTATATCCTGTTGCTTATGCCTAGAGATGCCAGGTGCCTGCTTATTATATTGACTGCGATGTCATGCTCGGCGCTGTTATGGCTGTTCGATATGAACCACTCGCCGCTGTAGCTGCCGCATGCGATTTCATGTTTCTTCAGCGTGCCTTCCGAAAGCATCTCTCCGATCTTTTCTTGCGCTCCTCTTGCTCCATCAAGCTTTGCAGCCAGCACGCTTCCGTTTATTCCATCTCTGGCAAGCTCGGATATCCTGAACTCCAAGCTTTCAAAATTCGCATCGGATCTCATGAAGCTGACCATCTGCGGATTCCTCATGTGCGATCCCATTACTATCGCCCTGCCCCTTCCGATACTCCTCAGTGCCTTCTTCACCTCTATGAACCTTCCCGATTCAGTTCCTCCGGATATGAAGTTTGCTACATAGTTGAGCTCTTCCGGCTCCTTTATGCCAAATGAGATCAGCGTAGCTGCGTTTCCCCGCAAGTCCTTGTCAATCAGCTTGGATCTTTGCGATATAGCTATTATCCCTATCCCGTATTTCCTGCCCTCCGCGGCAATCTTGCCAAGGATGGGGTTGTCTCCCAGCTTCTCCGCTTCGTCTATAACAACGTAAAGCCTAGGTTTAGACGCTTTTTCCATCGAGAGCATCCTCGAATACACCTTCCTGAGGAATCCCTCCATGTATATGCTCTGAGCTTCCGGGGTATGCAGCCTTGAGAGGAGGAACACGCTGTTTCCAGACATCACCTTATTCACGTCAGCGCTTTTCTCAAATGCACCAGTGTCAAGGAGCGAGATCCTCCTCTCCAGTGATTCTAGTACTGTCTTTTCAGATGCCGATTTTGAATTCTTCTTGAATATTTTTATTGTGAACATCAGGTTATGTATGTTCGGAGTCTTCCCTTCTGCCAGGAGCACCCTATACGAGTATGCTATGCACCTGTACAGCACGTATCCCTGCACTTCCCCGAGTCTGAAGTTCCTCTTGAGCATGCTAGTTATCTCGCTAGTCCTCTCCCTTTCCGTCACCCCGTCGAGATCGAACATGTTTATCCCGTTCCTCGATGCGTCATACACCTTTGCATCTATAGCTCCGCAGATACCGAGATACTCGTCATGAGGGTCCAGTATCGCCACATGTGCGCCGCCAGCGCAGAGCGCCGAAACCATGGCCTTGCAAGCATTAGATTTCCCTCCGCCACTGCCCCCTACTATTATCATGTGCGGATTTATCCATCTATGCGGCTCCACAGAGAATCTGCTGAAAAGCCTCCTTCTCCACTTCCACCTCTTCTCCCCTATGCTTATCCTGCCAAATCCAAGTTCCCTATCAACATTTCCAATAACCATGGTATTTTTTCCAATCATAAAAACACCCTTAATCAGGCGACTGCAAGTCAGGAAACGAGTCCCTTCACAAGGGCTATTTCCTCCGCTTCGCCTATGCTGTTTCCAACAGGCGTCTCAAGTATGAGCGTTTTGGAAGCTATGTTCCGGTATCCAAGGAATCTACGAAATCCCTCAACACCTATGTGGCCGTAGCCTATGTTCTCATGCCTGTCGAGATGCGATCCAAGCTCTCTTTTGGCATCATTAATGTGGAGTACGTGCACCCTGTCCATCCCAAGCACGCTGAAAATATCGTCAAGCACTCCATGATCGGCTATGTCATAGCCAGCAGCGAACAGGTGGCATGTGTCAAGGCAGAATCCGAGCCGTCTGTCCTTTATCCTCTCAGCCAGTCCGGCTAGATCCTCGATCCTGTCACCAACGCTGTTGTTGTGTCCGGCTTCATTCTCCAGAAGAATTCTTACTTCAGTATCGACTTCAAGCGCAGCTGATACTGCTTTTGCAACGTTCTCAAGCCCTTTCTCCTTGCCGCTGCCAAGATGGCTGCCCATATGTGTTACAAGGTATCCTATCCCAAGCTTATCGCATCTTTCCATGTTCTCGAAAAGAGATCTGACGGATTTTGCGAAGGTCTCTCTGTTAGGCGAGGCTATGTTTGGCAGGTACGGCATATGTGCCACAGATACAATTCCTGTGGCCTTCTTCCTGAACGCCTCTTCAGATGCACTTGGAATTGCACTGAGCCTCC
Source organism: Microcaldota archaeon (assembly GCA_021792235.1). Classification (GTDB taxonomy): domain Archaea; phylum Micrarchaeota; class Micrarchaeia; order Micrarchaeales; family CABMGC01; genus JAJZNA01. The sequence goes on along the minus strand of JAJYVC010000018.1, from coordinate 11,906 downwards.
AGCCACGCGGATTAGTAACGAATATCTGCATCGCAGTGCATCCCAACTCCTCGGCTCTGCTGAACGAAGATTCGATTCCCCCTGCTATTGACACGTGCCTGCCTATAAAGGGCATGTAAACCAGAAGCAGTAGCTGCATAAAGGACTATTAAGCTTCCCGCGTCTACCTCAACATGCCAGTTAGCGACCTGTCCCTTTCAACCATCTCCCTAGTAAGCACGCTGTCATGCGCAACCCCGCCGCGCGCACCGTAAATCCTGTCTGCGGTCTCAATAATCCATCCAAGACTCTCTATCGCCTCTTCAGAGCTGGTCTGGTTGGGAAGCACCCTGAACTCCACGTTTCCCCTGCGTTTGTACGCGTCAAGGGCTATTACCGAATTCTTGTTGTACGGTATGCGGTGCCTGCCGTCCCTAAGTATCCTGCCAAACAGCTCTGTATCTACATTGTCATTCCTGCAGTGCACCGACCCGAGCCTGGCCAGGTATTTTTCATTTCCATCAAAGCGTTCAGAGTAATCTCTCTTGAATTGCGCCACTACCGAGGGCGAGCTGAAGAATACCACGGCGCCTGGCATATCCTCGAACCTCATGTGCACATGGAACCCGCAGTTGAAGTTCGTCTCGAAGCCGCATTCATTGTATGCGTAATCAAGGAAACCTGCAAGGACCTCCATCTTCCTGCTATGCAGCTTGAGCTCAAGGTCGCCATGGAACTTCTTCACGCATAGGCCACTCTCTACGTCTCTTGCGTAGTAGCTCCCAAGCCCATTGTCGTCAACGAAGCGCTCAAGCCTGAGGAGCTCTTCCCTGTCCATGCCTCCCTCAAGCTCGAATCCCACAGAAACGATGTGTCTGCTTATAGAGGCGCTTTCTCCTCCCCGCGCAGCTGCGGGTTTATAAGTGGCCATCATCTCGTCTATGCAGAATCATAATATTTATACCTTTCTTGGTCATCTCTTCAAGTCTGCCCCAAATCCCATTGCCAGATGAAGCCATCTATCCGATTGCCTTCCTTGCGTCCCTTAGCATGTCCAGCTCTCTGTCAGTAAGCGCCTCGCTTTTTAGGAACCTTTTGCTTGATAGCACGAAATCGACCACCTCAATGCGCTCGTCTGCCATTCTTGCCGTACTTACAATTATCTTCACCTGATCATCAGAATCAGAGTACTTGCCGGTATCGTCAGCCCATCTTCCAGCGATACTGCTCATCTTCATTAGTTCTGATATCGCATGCACGGAGAGCATGAATTTCCTCAACTCCTCTATACTTGCAAGCTTCTTAGGGTCCTTCTCATGCTCCATGCTTTCAATAAACGGCCTGTACTGCTGCGTCATCTCATTCTCCCTCTCAATGAGATTGCCTATTATGTACATATCGCGCTGCAGCTCATCGGATTTGTCCGGCAGTAGCGAGACATAGCCAGTTATGTCTATGTGTCCCTCCTTTAGCTCAACGTGCAGTATGTCTACTGCCTCAAGTATAAGCTCGTCCTTTAGCCTTGTTATCATGTCTTCGCATGCCATCCATGCCTTTGCATCTTCATGAGCCACGGAACCAACCATAAAGCGCCCTAAATCAGGTAAACTCTTACAGCCTCTATTCCTTATTAAGTTTTCCGAATCACCTACCTTTATGCAGCACTCCAGGCATAATAACACAGGCACCATATCCTTGGTTATCATTGCAATAATGGCAGCTCTGCTAATCGCATTCTATGAGCATTCTTATGCATCTTTATACGTTCCTTACAACACCGCTCATGTAAATACCTTGCTTTATTGCCCATACGGCTACATATGCGGCGTGCCTTCCTATGGCTGCGCAATGCTAGGTGCCATCTACAACTGTCCACTGATGCCTGCAAACACTATGGGCAATGCCACTGTGGCAGTAGGGCTTGAGCACGAGCTTAAAAATTCGGCCAGCGAAGGGTTCAATCTCAACAGTACCTTATTCAGGGCCAATATGCCATCTGATTGCTCTCTGCAACTTATAAGCCAGTGTGACAACAACGTCCCAAGCCAGTTCATATGCGTGAACAGTGTCTATTCGGCCCAGGTGCGTTCGCAATACGCGGCGCTGTACAACGGGAAGTCGCACATATGCCCTATGTACGTAGCGTTCGGAAATGTGAGCTGCGGCCTTGAACAGGGCTACTGCGTAGTCACTGACAGTGCGCATGCTCCGTAGGGCCAAAGCGTGCTGGTGGGCGTAGGGCGTGCAGTTCGCCCCCTCTAATGTATTCTGCACCGTCATCTTCTCGTCGGATATGTGTATGCCTATGGCATACCAGCGCTGTTTCTCGTAGCCTATCTTCCTTAATTCAGCCACGTTCTTGAAGTCCTCGACCACCGTGTTCACGAGCACGCACAACTGCGACACAATCTCGTTTGCGGCGTCATAGTCGAAGTCCGGAGGCACAAGATTTTCCACATTGCTCCAGATTGCCCTTCTCAGCGCCGCACGCATTCTCCTCTCGCTCATATACTTTATTCCAGTTCCCATTAAATCACCCAGAAGCAGAATGCCTATTTGTATAGCGCAGGCGACGCTCTTTGCAATTTATTTACTCAAGTAAATTATATATACTTTACTATCAAATCATATAACAAAGTAAATATTTATATTAGTTCTCTGCGTAATATGCATGCCAAAGTGTGTTGGCATCACCCAGAAACAGGGGCGGCGAAAGCCGCCCATAATCCTTACCATATGCTTACTGCAATGGCACCAAACACGGCCACCATGAATCCTACTTTCTGCACAGTATGCAGCCTGTCGCCGTACACAATTCTTCCCAGCGCTGCGACTACAATCGGCATTATTGCCGCTATCGCGCTGCCAACGGCAACAAGGCCCGAATTGACCACCATGCCAAAAAACACATTTGCGCTGCCGTCCAATATGCCGCTAAGAAGCACAAGCACTCCAACCATATAAAATGAACGCGAATGCAGCAACGGCTTCTCCATACTTTTCGATCCGATCGAGTATGCTACTATAACCAGAAATCCGGCTGTCCTCTCTATGAGTAGGGGCAGGGAGTAGCCGCCGTACTCAGCTATGGCATAGTTCATAAATATCCATGCGGCGGCCCACGAGACATTCGCAAGTATGGCGGGCAGCAGCCTCCAGTCCACCTTCATCTTCTCAGTCACCATCACCAGTCCTGCCCCGACGAATATGGCAGCCACTCCGACCAGGCTGTAGGCATTGATTGTTTCACCAAGGATCATGAATCCGAAAACAAAGAGCAGGGCGGGCTGTATCTCCCCAAGTGCCGAAACGTTGGTGATCTGACCATGTTCCAGCCCTTTGTAATAGAGCACGTATCCAGACCCAAGGAATACGCTCCCCATAACCGACAATCCAATGACTTGCAAGGTCAGCAAGTGGGTGCCGGTAAATGCGAGGTAAGCTAGCATTGGGATTATGCCTATGCCTATTACCATCGATGCATATATGTATTTCCCAAAGCGACTTACCACGTATTTGGCTATGGTCACATCAATGGCGCTAAGCAGCATGAACATCGCGGCTGCAGCGAGTCCTAGTTGAAGCATACAACCAGCTATGCATAGTTCATTAGCACGCCATTCTTCCCGAAACCTGTCCCAAGCGTCTGCGCATCGTACCCATGCGCCCTGAGGTTCCTGGCGAAACTATCGCATCCGCTCCCCCGCGTGTATATTCTCTTCGGGCTGCACATACTTATATACTCGAGAGCCTGCTTGAAATCAGCATGATCGCTCAGAGCGAATTGCACATCGGTATTGAACCTCTGCATTGCAGCGAAGCCCGTGGCCACCGCAGTGAATATCTTCCTTCCCATCTTCGAGACATGCATCCTCACCTTGTTCATGTTATGCATGCTCACTATCCACACAGGCTCCCTGAAGTCATCATCCGTTATGCCCATCTCTATCCCTCTACATAAGTAATCCAGCTTCACGCCATGTTTCGAGTACACGTCGCTTATCTTGGCTATATTCTTGTCCACCAGCGGCGACACACCCATGCCGTTGCATATGCTTATCAACTCCTGCGCCTTTCCCATGGAATAAGAACCGAAAAGCGTGCAACCTCTGTCCATTTTAGAGCGTACATAATGCTGCATTGATGTCATCACCTCTTCCCTATTTTCGAATACAATATTAGGGAACGGATATGTAGAGTCTATTATCAAGGTGTCAGCGCTTCTCACTTCTATCTCCTCCGCCACAGGAGATTTCTGCATCTGGTAATCTCCGGTGTATACTATGGTGCCCATGGATTCTGATTCTGCGCACAGCTGCTTTGCTCCAAGCATGTGGCCAGAACTGAGCAGCGAAACCCCGTCCGGTATCTCCACTGCCCTAAGCGGATACTTTGTGCGCGCCTGCACAAGGTCCCTGGTTATCTCGCTGCACAGTATGTCAGCATTCTTTTTCACTCCACCAGTATGGTCGGAATGTGCATGCGACACGAAGTTAAGATTTGCTTCAGGTTCCCTCATATCAAGAGATATCCTGTAACTTCCAACATGCAGTACCATCCCAGTCGCCGATTATGAGATTGGAATATTAATCTTATAAATTCATAGCAGGAAAACCCATCTTTTCAAAGGTGGGATGAAAGCGCATGCGTATAAACCGTAACAAGATAATAACCCTGGTCATCGTGAAAACGGCATATAAGTTAAGGGCGTATCCTTCAATGGAACAGAAGGCAATCCTTAATTCCCAGAGGTATCTATGCAAGGAACTCTATAACCATCCCCTCGAAAAGGCAAAACAACGCTTTCAGGATACGGGCAGGACATCCACCAAATATGATATCGCTCTCTGACGGAAAAGTCCTTGAAAATGCAGAAATATCGGGGCAGCAAAGGAAATCAATGATATGCCTCCAGCAAAGAATTTCACGGAAGAAGAAAGGCAGCAGGAACAGGAAGAAGGCAATCCAAGGGTTTGCAAAATATTCCGAGCATATTTCAAGAATCAGAGAAGACCGTCTTCATAAACTTTCACATCAGCTCGCCAATTCATACTCGCTGATTGCATACGAGAATTTGGAAATAGGGAACATGGTAAAAACCATAGACTCGCAAGGTCAATACAGGAATGTTCTTGGGGCAATTTCACCGATCTGCTGCACTACAAGGCTGAGAGTGCTGGTTGCGCGGCGGTCGGCGTAAACCCAAGATATACATCAATGACATGCAATCAATGCAGCAACGTGCAGAAAATATCCCTATCGCAGAGGACATTTAACTGCGAGAAATGCAGCCATCAGGAAGACAGGGACGTAAACGCTGCACAGAATATACTCAATAGAGTTACCCCTGGACAAGGGGGAAGTAACGCCTCTGGAGACGCTCTAAGACCTTCGCACATGAAGGCAGATGTCGCTGAATCAGGAACTATACTTGGGGGTTCACGATGACCAATCAAGATCACCATTGGAAGCACACCGACTTTCAGTCGTGGGATGATGTCACAAATATGTAGCCGCTGCCACGTGCAGCCGCATATCCCTATAAATAAATTAATCTGCATAATGCTGTTGATGTAATGGTCGAAAAGCTGATAATACTAGGTTCGGGACCGGCGGGCCTTAGCGCCGCAATATATGCATCAAGGGAAGGATTCCAGCCAGTGGTGCTGGGAGGCTTTGCTCCTGGAGGACAGCTGCAGCTAACCACAAAAGTTGAGAACTATCCTGGATTTCCCGACGGCATAGATGGTCCTGTTCTTATAGAGCAGATGATGAACCAGGCCAAGCGGTTTGGCACAAGATTCGTATATGAAAATGCAACAGAGGTAGACTTCGGCAAGAAGCCGTTCAAAATCAAGACTGCGGATAAGCAGTTCGAGGCAGAGTGCGTGATAATAGCCACTGGGGCCAACGCAAAGCAGCTTGGCATAGAATCAGAGAACAAGTTCGTTGGAAGGGGCGTATCCACGTGCGGCACATGTGACGGGCCGTTCTACAAGGGCAAGGACGTCATAGTAGTGGGCGGGGGAGACACTGCGATGGAGGATTCGGTCTTCATAACGAGATTTGCCAACAGCGTTACCATAGTGCACAGGAAGGATTCCTTCAGGGCAAGCAAGGCAATGCAGGACAGGGCGTTGTCTAATCCAAAGATAAAAGTGATATGGAATTCGGTGGTAGAGGAGATACTTGGGGACAAGTCGGTTACAGGGGTGAAGCTCAAGAACGTAGTCACCAACCAGGCCACGGAGATGAAGATAGATGGCGTATTCGTTGCTATAGGCTATTCGCCAAACACTGACATATTCAAGGGGAAGATAGAATTAGATCAGGCAGGATACATAACGCCTAAGGACGAGGTACATACGAACGTTGAAGGTGTGTTCGTTGCGGGTGATGTCGCAGACCATTTCTACAGGCAGGCTGCCACCGCTGCAGGGAGCGGGGTGAAGGCAGCACTTGTGGCCAGGGAATATCTGCAGAAGCTCTGAGCAGAGTATAGACAAAGCAGTGGTTGTATCACAAAGCGCGTATTCATAGTGCACGGCTGGGGAGGCAGTCCGAACAGCAGCTGGATACCCTGGCTCAGGTCATCGCTTGAGTCCAAAGGGCTCGAGGTCCACGCGCTTTCAATGCCGAACACAGATAACCCTACAATAAGCGGCTGGGTCGGATATCTTGCGCAGCAGGTGGGCAGCCCTGACGAGAACACCTATCTTGTCGGGCACAGCATGGGCTGCCAGGCTATAATTCGGTACCTTGAAACAATAAACAGAAATGTGGGAGGAATACTGCTTGTAGCAGGATTTGTGTCGATAAGGAGCGGAGCGCTGAACACAGATGCCGAAAGGAATACGGCAATGCCGTGGGTTTCGACACCGATAGATTGGGCCAAGGCAAAAGCAAATACTGCTAATTCAGTGTTCGTGATTTCGGACAACGATCCATACATAGACATAAGCGATGCTAAAGTGTTAAAGGAGAGGCTTGGCGCAAAGGTGATTGTGATACCAGGAGCAGGCCATTTCACTGCAGCTGACGGATACATGGAACTGCACTTGGCCCTCAATGAGGTCATGAAGATGGCGCATGGTGATTGAATGCGTCTTATAGTTGTAAGGCACGGGGAGACAAAAGAAAACTCCAAAAAGATACTGATGGGACATAGGCACGGCACTCTAAGCCGCAAGGGCGTGCGACAGGCCAGGGAGACTTCGCTCAGGCTAAGTCACGAAAAGATAGACATTATCTTCTCAAGCGACCTGAGAAGGGCAAAGCTTACTGCAAAGGAGATAGCTAGGTATCACAATGCTCCAATAGTTTATACCAAGCATCTTAGGGAGCAGAATTACGGGGTGCTCCAAGGGCATCATCTGCCTGAGCTCCTCGCTGAACTGGCCAGAGTAAGAGGACCAAAGCTAAACTACAGGCCAGACGGCGGCGAAAGCATAAGAGATGTCAGGAAGAGAGTCGTAAGGTTCCTTGACCAGTTGAGCACGAAAAGGAAATACAGAAACAAGACGCTGCTCCTATCATCGCATTCCGGCGTTGCATCAATAATCTTTTCCAGATACGGTAATACCCCTCTGAGCGAAGTCATGAAGATGAAGCCAAGGAATGCCGGCTTCTTCACCGCGCAGATCAGGAGAAACGGATCAATAATAACCCAGGACAAGATGTTCGGCACATCGGAGAAAACCAATAAATAGCTATCAGTGGGAAGGCTATGCTTATGAAGTCTAGAACCAAGGCGGCTATAGCCGCATCAGCCGCTGTAGGTGTAAGCATAGCTGCTTCAAGGAATCCGGATACTCTTGCCGCAGCCGCCGCATTTGCGGCATCGGATCCAAATGCAATAATGGGCTGCCATCCTGCAATGGTTTATGCTGCAGACAAATACTACGGGCTTAAAGCGGCGCTCAGGCATTGATCAGCCGATCCTTCTCTGCCCCTTATAGCTTGTAAGATTAGATACCCTGACACCTATCTTCCTTATCTTTTTTTTGCGCTCTGCATTGTCCCTGTATAGCTCTATTGCAGTGCCAGAGAGCATCTCGGGATTTCTGGTAGACTTAACGCTTCTTGTATGCAGGTGTTCTGCGAAGTCGTAGTATCTCAGCTTGATTGTTATGGTCTTGAATGCAATGTTGCTCTTGTCAACTTCCTTCATTACTTCTGCTGCAAGCTTCTTTAGGGCCCCCTCTATCTCCTGCGCACTGTCCGTATCCTTCTCGAACGTGAACTCCCTGCCTATCGACTTAACCTCATAATTTTCTGTGACCTCGCGATTATCAATTCCATTTGCATATCCCTTTATCTCCGTCCCTAACGCACCGAACTCTGCAACCATCTCCATGCTGTTGGCGTTCGCAAGTCCATCAACAGTATCATATCCAAGCTTCTTCAGCCGCTCCACGGTCTTGGCGCCTATCCCATACAGGTCGTCTATCCTTGCTTCGGAAAGGAACTGCCTGACCTCTGATTCCTTCACCGCCTTTATACCGTTGGGCTTCGCCTTCTCGCATGCCATCTTGGCTATTAGCTTGTTGGGTCCTATTCCCACGGAGCACTTTATCCCAGTCTTGTTCAGTATATCGTCCTGCATCTTACGGGCATAGGTCAGTGCGTCATCATATCCTGACACCACGTCGCTCGCATCTATGAACGCCTCATCCACGCTGACCTGCTCGAATTTTCTGGAAAATCCCCTTATCACTTCCATTATTCTCTTCGATATGGACTCATAAAAATCATAGTCAAGGGGAAGGTAAAGCGCGTCGGGCTTTATCCTGAAGGCAATGGATATGGGCATTCCGCTGCGGATCCCGAACTCTCTTGCTTTGTAGTTGCATGTCATCACTACTCCCCTGCCATTCCCTCCCTTCGGATCCGAGCCAACTATGGTGGGTCTGTCACGCACCTCCGAATTCCTGAGCTCCTCGCATGCGACATAGAAGTAATCCATGTCGATTAGCATTATTATCCTCATGCCATCAGCCTCGAACTGCAGCTCTCCGGAGCCCTCAGTCAAGATGCACTTCCTCCACTGCGCCTGCAGGCTCCTTCTCCTTGAAGACCTGCGTGGAGAACTTGTAAAGGTCTATCTCAGGCCTCTTCCATGCGTCCTCTGCAAGGCCGGCCTTAAGGCATAGGTTTTTCAGGAACTCCTCCTTGTTCCACAGCTCCTGTACTGCCACTATGGGAAGAAGAAGCCCGGTCTTGTACCCGTACTTTATCATCAGTCCGTCCCTGCCGACCTTTATCTCTTTCATCCTGCCGCTTGCAGAAGACTGATCTATCAGCTCAGGCTTCGTAAGCACGCTCACCTCAACGACCGTCTCGCCAAGCTCCTGCTCCGACAGCGGCGCAAACCTGGGGTCCTCGAACGCGGCTCCTATTGCGGCCTCTATGAGCAGCTTCTTTAGCGGTCCTACTGGATTCGGAAAGCCTATGCAGCCTCGAAGCGTCATTGTAGGATGGTGCTCAAGTGTAACGAACACGCCAGAGCTGGACTCGAAACCTTTGAGGTACTTCTCTATCATGTACCTACTGAACTTCGGGGACTTCAGGTATAGTTCTATCGTGTTCCTCGCCGCCTTCACAAGCATGCTTCCATCATCAACCGAGTATGCCATCAGATCAGCGATATAATTCCATGCAAAATCTATAAAACATTTCCGACGAACCCATAATGTACCAAAAGAACAGCCAACAACAATCAAATTGCAAATAAACGCAGGCATTAAATATTACGGAATGCAGAATACCATTCATATGTCCTGGTCAGGCTAAGAAGTTTGCAGAAAACTTTTATAAGCAGGTAATGGACCAGATAACCAAAAGGATGTACGTATGGGAATGGAACTCAAACCGGTTTTCACCGGAGTAAGGCAGGAGCTGCTCAAGAGGCTAACCCCAGAGCAGCGCGACTCTGTCCAGTATCTGCCGGAGATATACCAGAAGGCTCTTGATACGCTCCTGGGCAGGCAGAAGGAGGTGGACGATGGCAGGAGACTGTGGCAGGCAGAGGATCCTGCATGGATAAAAGACAGGGTAAGCAGCATACTTGCAACAGCAAAGCTGATGAAGCAGAGGGCGGAGGACATAAAGGCTATTGAAAGAGGAGAGGACACTGCATTCACTAAGGGCGTCTCAGAGGACCTTGCAGCAACTGCATCAGCTTTAGCAGTATAAGCAAATATACCCAATCTCTGTCCAAACACAGCTGATTTTTAATTGTTTCTTCCTAATTTATATCGAGTGCTAGCATGCCTTCAGAAAAGCATCATGAATCCCATGAAGCAAAGACGGATCCATTCCTGTACTTCCTTACATACCTGCTTGAGCTAGTATCGGGCATAGTTGTTTATGCCGCATACGGCAAACATGACAGCAGACTTAGGAAGCATGCAGTGCAGGCAACGCTTCTCGGAGTCCTAACTCTGATTGAGCTGGAGTTCTTCGGGCTGGTTCATTTAGCAGGAATAGGATCACTGATAGCCTTCATAATCTGGATCTACTGCCTATTCGTAGGATTTGAGGCCTACAATGGAAGGGATGTAGATATACCAATGCTTTCAGATCGCGTAAAGTGATCGGGCTTTACTGTCTTGCGGCTGCAGTCAGTGCTGTTGCGTCCTTATTTTGTTTATCGAGCCACTTAATCCCATAGATTGCGTTTTCCTCCCCTTCAAAATGGAAGTCGGCTGACGTGCTCTCTGTCTGCTTGCCCCCGTTTATTGTTGCCACCTTATTGCTTGCCGACCATTCTATGCCGCGCATCCTTCCCGGAATCTCTTCAATGCCCAGCTTCCTGTAGAAGCTGCTTATTACAGGATTTCCATCTACCGGGCTCGTCCAATCAAGCATCGCGGTGAATCCCCTCCTTCCTATCTCCTCTATGTAGCGGTTCATTATCTTCATGCCCACTCCCGAGCGCTGCGCAGCCTCTGACACCGTTATGTCTATGCCGAAGTGCATCTGCCTGAGCTTCTCCTCGCCGAATACTTCCCTAAGCCTTGATATAGTAAGCTTCAACTCATCCGAGTGGCTGTCCATGACCTTCGCGAATGGTACTGCCATGATGCTGCCGAGCACCTCTCCCGTATCCCTGTCCTGTGCCACTATCAGTATCCCATTTTTCGCCGCGAATTTGGCAAGCTCCCTGCCCCACACTGGTCCTATATCTCCCTCCTTGTACAAGGGCCAGAACTCGGAATTCTCATATGCCTTTTGGTATATCTCACCTATCTGCCTCCTAGCTGTAGACATCTTCGGGTTGGTTGCGAACTCCTCAAAGTTCGAACTGTCGAACACCTTCAATGCAACCTTCTCGCCCTGAGCATTTGCCTTGCCTGCCATCTGCATACCATCCGACATCTTCATAGACATCATAACACATCACAATCTATATTGTGAAATCCAGGTATATACAGTTTCCCTACCTTAGCACAATCATGGAACCATATGAAAAGGCGTATATATGAGAAAATCCACAAAAATCCAGTGATTTAATGGTTCAGAGTGCAACGACAAAGCAGCCTAACCTGGTTAAGGTGCATGGCGAAGTAACAGATGTGATCAACAGGGCATTCCAGGCAGGAGTACCTCAGGTCAAGGGCGCGCTGTTGCATCTGGCAGGTGCAAAGGCCTTTGTTGGTGCAATGGACAGGAGGCTCGATACGTCTGATGAGGGCACCGCGCGCGGAGCACAAGCGCTCCTAAGGACTGCGGTGGACTGCTTCTCTGTAGCCGCAGACGAGTTCTCAAGATCTGCAGACCAAAGTAGAGTCCTCAAGGAACGCAACGACGCCCTTCTGGCAGCCGCCAAGCTTCCGGATGGCGCCAAAAATGCAGCTATAAAATCGGAAGCAGAAGAGAAGCTCAATGCACTCAGGTCTGAGATAAGGTAATGACGCGCAAGGACT
>JAJYVC010000017.1 GCA_021792235.1 Microcaldota archaeon | reverse complement strand
AGCCTCCCCAATTCATTTATAAAATTACTTACTGACTCGGACTTTTTGTTTTTGTTTCTGCGATTACTTTTAGCCAAAACGCCTATGACTTCCCCGACATTCCATATGGAGAAGCATAAAACAGTGTTTTTATTTTCTGCATCCCTGAATAAGGTATCGGCTATGTCTGTGCCTTCTTCGTTCAGATACCTCTTTACTATTGCACTACTATCTAAGTAGACGGTTTGCCCGGCCATCCCTCATCGACCTTATTATGCGTTCAGAGAACGATCCTTTTGGCCTTCCCTTTATCACATCTTCGTAGCTTACATACTTCTCCTTTATGTCAAGCTTTGATCTGAGTTCGTCTATCCAAGAGCGGCCTACAGATTTGAGGAAGTTTTCCACCAAATTACTTATATTGCTATCAGTAAGTATTGCTTGGGATTTGGCTTCTTTTATTACATCTTTATCTATGGATAATGTTAGCTTTGTCTTAGCCATTTGCATCATCATACGTATATACGTATAAATTAATGAATTTTCTGTATGCGTGGTTTTATCTTAATTGCCGCCAGTCATCCTGGAGATTCCCTCCTCTACAGTTATGAACTTGTACTTGCCTATGCTCCTGAACAGCCGCCGAGTGTCTGCCTTGAGATAGAATATGTACGATGAGAGGTAAGGATTCTTGATGTAGGTTATCTTCTTTGGATTAATCAGGTGGGCTATGCGGTTGAAGCTTGTAGCGACTCCGGTGCCGACATTGTACACCCCAGTGCTTCCCGTATCCTGTATGAGCCTGAAGGTTATTTTTATGGCATCGTCTATATGTGTGAAGTCCTTGGCCTGCTTTCCGTCTCCGAATATCGTTATCGTGTCATTCTTGCGCTTTTCCATTATGAACTTTGTTATGGGCGAGGACATTTCCTTCACGTCCTCTCCGGGGCCATAGATGTTGAAGTAACGCAGCCCCACTGACTTGAGCCCGTATGAGTCGTAGTACGAGTCTGCATACATCTCGTTTATGAGCTTTGACTTGCCATAATGATTCCGCAGCCTTTTAACGTCTATGACAGAGTCTTCCGCATATTCATCCAGATACACGGCAGAGCTTGACGCATACGCGAATTTCCTGCATCCGGCCTCCTTTGCTGCGTCTATGACATTGAGGAATCCGGTTACGTTTATTGAATAGTTTGCATGAAGGTCGCGCTTGAAGTCCGGCAGGGATGTGGCAGCTGCAAGGTGGAGGACGTAGTCGCACCCTTTGGCCGCCCTTACCACAGCCTTCCTGTCAGTTACTGAACCCCTAACAAAGACAAATCTCCTGTCTTTTATGCCTGCCGGTTTGATATCGAAACCGACCACGCTGTAGCCATGCGCAAGCGCGTATGACACCGCATGCCTGCCTATAAAACCTGAACATCCTGTTATGAGCATCTTCCTTGCCACGAGGATTCACCATTGAGCAATGGTTTAGTAGCACTTGCAAAATAAAATATTATGCCATGCAGCACTGTTTTTGAGTAATTTATAAAGGTTTCTATATATTTTGATAAAAGTGACTACTATATTTATAAACTAGCATGCACATAACTAAACAGATGCGGTGGAGGGCGTGGGAAGGGAAAGGATAAAAATAAAATTGTTCGGCGACGGAGCGGACCTGAAGTCGATGAAGAGCCTGTATGATGAGGGTGTGGTGAGCGGGTTCACCACGAATCCTACGTTGATGAGGAACGCTGGCGTGACAGATTACGAGTCGTTTGCAAAGTCAGCGCTTGAGATGATACCTGATGCGCCGATCTCTTTCGAGGTATTCTCTGATACCATGCATGAGATGGAGAGGGAGGCACGGAAGATAGCGAGCTGGGGCAGAAACGTGTATGTGAAGATACCGATAACAAACACGAAGGGAGAGAGCACGCGGCCATTGATCAAGAAGCTGTCCGATGACGGAATAAAGCTGAACATAACAGCCATACTGACAGTCAATCAGGTCGCCGCTGTTGAAGAGGCGCTTTCCAAATCAACGCCAAGCATAGTGTCGGTATTTGCCGGCAGGATAGCTGACACTGGAAGGGACCCTGTCGATATCATGAAGAAAGCGGTGGAGATACTTAAACCGAACAGGAACTCTGAGCTGCTCTGGGCGAGCTCCAGGGAGCTGTTCAACATCATACAGGCTGAAGCGTGCGGGTGCCATATCATAACCGTGACAAATGAGCTGCTTAAGAAGCTCAAGATGGTGGACAAGGACCTTGACGAGCTTTCCCTTGACACGGTGAAGATGTTCTACAACGATGCGCAGTCTGTAGGATACAACATATAATGGGTAAGAGCATGGATGCAGTTGAATCTTTCGGGACGATAATTTCGAGGACGCCTCTGAGGCTGCCGCTTGGCGGCGGAGGTACTGATCTTCCATCATACTATGAGAAATACGGCGGCTTCTTCGTGAGCGGCGCGATAAGCAAGTACGTGAACATAATAGTACACAAGCAGATAATGAAGGGGCTTAAGCTCACCTACTCGAAGACGGAGATAGTGAACAATGCTGGCGAGGTGGAGCATCCGCTTATAAGGGAATCGCTCAAGAAGGTTGGGATAGATCAGGGGATAGAGCTGCTCTCGTTCTCCGATGTGCCGGCCTCAACAGGACTCGGATCTAGCGGCAGCTACACTGTCGGCTTGCTCAGGGCGCTGCATGCCGTGAAGCGTGAATACCTGCCTCCTGAGATGCTGGCCGAGGAGGCATGCGACATACCAATGAACATACTAAAGGAACCTTCGGGAAAGCAGGACGAGTACGTTGCAAGCTATGGGGGCATAAAGGCGTATACCATAAGCAAAACCGGAAAGGTGGAATCCGAGGAGTTGAAGCTCTCGCCGAGCATCATTGCAGACCTTGAGAGCAACATAATGATGTTCTATACCGGCATGACGCGCGACTCGCGCGACGTGCTTGGTGAGCAGCAGAAGAACATACGCTCTGGGTCCTCTGTGGAGCATATGCACAGGATAAAGGGGATAGGACTGGAAAGCAGGAAGGCCCTTGAGAAGGGCGACCTGACAAGGTTCGGGGAGCTGCTGCACGAGCACTGGCTTGAGAAGAAGAAGGTCACGAGCAACATGACAAATTCAAGGATAGACAAGTTCGTGGATGTTGCAAGGGAGAACGGGGCGATAGGAGAGAAGATACTCGGCGCAGGAGGAGGAGGATTTCTCATGGTATACGCGGAAAGCAACCACAAGAAGATAAGGCTAGCCATGGAGAGGCTGAACCTGGTTGAACACAGAGTAAGGTTCGACTTCGAGGGAAGCAAGGTTATATACAACGTGTAAGCGCGAAGGGATGCAGGCATGCAAAACGTAATCACCAGGACGCCATTCAGGATCTCGTTCATAGGCGCAGGGTCTGACATGCCTGGCTTCTACAATAAGAGCGTTGGTGCGGCTGTAAACGCAACAATAGACAAGTACATGTACATACTCATACACAGGACATTCGACAAGACCTACAAGATAAGGTATTCTAAAGAGGAAGAGGCCGGTGCGATAAAGGACATAGAGCACGACACTGCGCGCGAGGCGCTTAAGCTGCTGAAGATCGACCCAGGTATAGAGATCATAAGCATAAGCGACATACCGTCTAAGGGCAGCGGGCTCGGATCCAGCAGTGCCTACCTTGTAGGACTGCTCAATGCGCTGCACGCGTGGAAGGGAGAGATGGTCTCGAAGGAGCAGCTGTCAAAGGAAGCAGTGATGATAGAAAAGGACATACTAAAGGAACCAAGCGGGCTTCAGGATCCTTATGCAGTGTCATTCGGCGGACTTAACCTGTACGAATACATGCACGATGAGCGCGTAAAGGTGAATCCCATCATAATGAAGCCAGAAGACCTGGGCAATATGCAGGACAGCCTCATGCTCCTTTACACTGGAATAGACAGGAATGCCAACAGCATCCTCGAATCTGCAAGGAGGGCTGAGGGTTTCGAGGAACTTGTGCTGAGAAGAGACATGGCATACAAATACTACGATGACCTAATATCTGGGGATTGGAAAAGGACTGGCCACTGGATAGGCGAGGGTTTGACTGGTGCAGGCAGAAAAGGGAAGGGGCAAGAGCATGGCATAAACGATATACGGAACAGGATAGTTGAGCTTGGAGGTTCTGCGAAGAACATAGGATCTGGAGGTGGTGGATTCCTGCTTGTATACGCGCCGAAGGCAAAGCGGGACATGATACGCGATGAGCTCGGGCTCAGGGAGCTAGAGTTCAATCTCGAGTTCAATGGCACATCGATAGTGTTTTTCAATTGAAATGGTGACTTGATGGAAGAGACATTTTCTGCGAAGTATTTTGCCGAGGTAGGAGAGGTTGCAAAGAGACTTGACCCTGCTGTTGCTGAGAGGGCTGCGGAGCTGCTTGCAGCGACAAGGGAAAGCGGCGGCAGGCTCTTTGTGCTTGGAGTAGGTGGCAGCGCTGCTAACGCATCGCATGCAGTGAACGACTTCAGGAAGCTTGCTGGAATTGAGGCGTATGCCCCAACTGACAACGTCTCAGAGCTCACTGCAAGGACCAACGACGAAGGCTGGGGAAGCGTATTTGAGCCATGGCTTAAGACAAGCAGGCTCAATCCAAAGGACGCCGTCCTTGTGCTCTCGGTAGGCGGAGGAGACCAGGCAAGGCAGATAAGCGCAAACCTCGTCTCTGCGCTTAAACATGCTAAGGCAGTTGGAGCGAAGGTCATCGGCATAGTGGGAAAGAGCAACGGATACACGGCGCAAGTTGCAGATGCATGCGTAGTGGTGCCTACAGTCAACCCTGACCACATCACAGCGCATTCTGAGGCGTTCCAGGCAGTTGTCTGGCACCTGCTGGTATTCCACCCAAAGCTCAAGGCAGCCGCGAGCAAGTGGGAATCTGTTGGATCTGTAGAGAAGTAGGGATAAGCTAAAACAGCCAGAGCTCATGTTTAGACTTTGCAGGTTCGGCAGTTTTGCGTATTAGTGTAATACTATCGTATTCAATACGTAATACATATATATCTTTCCCGCCATAATATTTATGGCGATGTTATGAGTGAAATTTTAACATTGAGGGTTAGCAGCGAAACCAAGCGCCTTATGGAGGAGATGGGCCTTAATTGGAGTGAAGAGCTCAGGAAGTATATAGAGGGCAGGATTAAGTCGTTTAGATTGCATGGGCTTCTTCCAGAAATCTTTAAGAACGCCGACAAGATCAAAGTGAAGGGAGATAGCACATTGCTCATAAGGGAAGGCAGGGATACTAGATGATAACGATAGATGCGAGTGCTATCATCAAAATCATAATAACAGAGGATGATTCTGACATAGCTAGGAGGTCGTTTAGCAAGATAACTGAAAGCGGAGAGCCTATGCTTTCGCCGAACATCGTATTGTCCGAGGTGCTTAACGGGCTGTGGAAACATTATGTCCTGCGCAAGGACATAAGCATGCAGCATCTTGAATTGGCCAAAACCGGCCTGGATAAAATATATAGTAATATGGATATATCCAGCCAGACTGACCTAGCTGGAGATGCATTCAAGATAGCCATAAACAATAGGATTTCCATTTACGATGCGTTGTACGCTGCGCTGAGCATTAAGATGAGAGCACCCCTTCTTACATTCGATAAGCTCCTCAAGGGAAAGGCAAGGGAGATGGGGCTTGAGCTGTTTGACGTTAGTAAATATGGGTAGATTGGCGCTATGGGGTAAGCTAGTGAAAGTAGGATTGATAGTTTACAGGAACGAGACCCTTGGTTTCTCTGCAACGGGGTCCAGCTTTTACAGGTATCCATATGAGCTTTACAGCCGCACAAGGCATGTGGGTGGCTTGGAGATCAGCAGGATTGAGAGCTACGTGCCAATGGCCGGAAGGGGCATTTCACTTATGCTGGGGATGGCGCTGCATGATGTCAACAGGTACGACATAGTGCATAACCTAGACCTAGCACCGGTTTTCCCGCTAAGGAGGGATAAGTGCACGCTCGTATCCACTGCACACGATTTCCAATTCATATTCGATAAAAAGCTGAATAAATCATTCAGAGGAAGATCCAGGGATCTGATATGGTCCGAGATAATACTGAGGCTTAGCACAAAATCGCTCCTATCATCAGACTATATCATAGCAGTATCCTCGCTCACCAAGGGCGATGTGGTAAGACTGGGCTACGATAAGAACCGAGTCTTCGTTGTAAATGTAGGGGTAGACGAGAGGTTCTTCTTGCCTAAGAAGACTAAGAAGGCAGGAAGGGAATTCGTTGTAGGGTATCTGGGAGCATTCCATCCCAGAAAGAATGTGCCTTTTGCGATAAGTGCATTCAACAAGATAGATGGAAAGGGATTTTCGTTTGAAGTGTGGGGAAAGAAAAGCTACGATTACGACAAGGCAGTAGATGCTGCTGCAGGCAACAAAAACATAAAGTTCATGGGCTTCGCGCCTGATGACAGGATAGTGCAGATATACGACGGCTTCGACGCTTTCGTCTTCCCGAGCCTCTATGAGGGATTTGGCATGCCAATAGTTGAGGCAATGTCCCGAGGTGTTCCAGTAATAATAAACAAGCATGGAAAGATACCAAAGGAGGTAAGGAAGTACTGCTTCGAGGCGGAGGATGAGTCGCACATGGCGCAGATCATAGAGGGGCTCAGGGAGAAGGGCTATGATGATTCCTTGAGGAAGAAGGCAACCGACTATGCGAGAAGCTTCACGTGGCGCAAATGCGTTGACGAAACAATTAAGGTTTACAGGAAGATCGGGGATTCGAATACGTAAAGCTGGATCAGAAGCTGCCAAGCTTGACTGATTTACCGGTAGCTGAGGACTTGTATATTGAGTATGCTATCTTCACTGCAGCGGCTCCGTCATCGGCGCTTCCCAAGGGCTTTTTGTTTCTCTTTATCGAATTAGAAAAGTCCTTCCATTCCTCTTCCCAAGAGATATCAGAGCCGCTGAATTCAGTAGCCTTCTCGTTGAATGGGCCACTCAGGTCCCTCTTACCAGTGAAGAGCCTCTCCTTGCCATAAGAGCCCCCCAGGCCCTCGACCTTCACGTATCCTTTGTCTCCGAACACCTCGAACGAGAACAGATTTTTCCATTCTGTCCAGCTAACGTGCATCATGCAGGTGTGGCCAGCCTTGCCGTGCAAGATTGCAAACGCATTGTCCTCAACAGGCTTTATCTTCCAGAACATCGTATCCACATGACCAGTGACCTCACTTATTTCTCCGCCGAACCACCTGAATAAGTCTATCGCGTGCTGGCCCTGATCCATCAGCTGCCCGCCGCCAGATATGGCTGCATTGGCCCTCCAGTCCTTCTCATAGCCTTCCCTGCCAGTGATGCCATACCTGCATCTCATGAACATTATCCTCCCTATGGCGCCGCTTTCGACATGCGACTTTGCCATGGCGATTGCGGGATGGTACCTGTGGTTGAATCCGCATTTGAGCTTGGCTTTGCTGGATTTAAGCGCGCTTAGTATTTCACTTGCCTCCTTGGGATTTCTTGCAAGCGGCTTCTCGCACAGCACGTTCTTGCCTGCCTTTAGTGCGGCTATAGATATTTCAGCGTGGCTGTCATTGGACGTGCATATAAGCACGGCATCTATACCATTGTCCTGCACGGCAGCCTTCCAGTCAGTAGAATACCTGCAGCCGTATTTGCCTGCAAGGTTCTTCGCAAGCTGCGGCACTATGTCTACTGCAAGCGAAAGCTTGTCTCCTGCTTCCTTCAGCGCTGCTGCCCGCCTATCGCCCTGCCTGCCGCACCCTATTATTGCTACCTCCATCATGATGACCTCTAAGTTTGTGCGTCTGCATCCCTTGGCAGCTTAAGTCTGTGCGTAAAGTTTGGATACACCCGTTTGAAGGTGTAAAGGTCGCTCTCGTTGAGCTGCTTGGCTATTGCGCCGAATGTTTTCCAGTCATCATGCACTGCACTTATCGTCTTTCCGGTGAGCGTGCCGGAATCATCAGATGCAAGGAAAACGACCAGGTTCGCAGGCACTTCGAGAGGCACGCCATTTGATGCGATTACCTTCCCTGTGCGCTCGTGCTCACTGCTTCCTGCAAGGTCTCCTGCGTTGAATATCTGCTCTGTCATTTTTGTGCTTATCCCTCCTGGGGCAACTGCATTAACGTATATTCCCTTACTTTTCACCTCTGCTGCAAGTATCTCGGTAAATCTTATTACCGCTGACTTCGAAGAGGCATACGCAGAGAAGTTCTCAAGCGCCGCGTCGCCTGAGCCAGTTATGTTTATTATCCTGCCATGCTTATTTCTTGCCATTATTCCAAGCACAGCGCGGGTGCACATGAACGTGCCTACCACGTTTGTCTGTATGCATCTCTTCCATGCAGCCACGTTGACCTTGCGTATTGGACCTATCGGAGCGATTACAGCCGCATTATTTACCAGTATATCCACCCTGCCGAATTTTGATATGGCTGATTTGACCATCCTCCTTATGTCGGAATTTTTACCTATGTCTCCAGTACATATTGCGACTTTCTCTTCTGTCAGGCCAGTCTGCTTTGCCGTTGCTTCAAGCTCCTGCGCAGTCCTTGACATGAGCATAAGGCTGCAGCCTTCCTTTGCAAGTGCAATAGCTATTGCTCTGCCAAGCCCTCTGCCTGCGCCAGTCACTATTGCCACTTTCCCTTCCAGCTTCATTGTATCAGCACTAATTATTCACTTGCTATTATTTATACTGAAATGTGCCTGACTTGAGGCCCCTGCCTATTCCAATATATGAGAAACCATATCTTGACAGCTTTTCTGGATCGAGCATGTTTAATGCGTCCACTATCACAGGATTCTTCATTTTTGCCTTAATCCTCTTGAAATCTAGATCCTTGAATTCTGGCCATCCGGTCAGCAAAAGCAGCGCGTTGGATCCGTCGGCTACGCTCTCAGGCGTTTTGCACCTCTCGAAGCTCACCGAGACCTCGGACTTCTTAAACTCCGCTTTAGGATCGTATGCACTTACCTTCACGCCATGCTCTGCCAATTCCTTTATTATCGCAATTGAAGCCGATCTCCTTATAGTGCTTGTGCCAGGCTTGTAGGTGAGGCCCAGTACCCCCACCCTAAGACCCTTAAGCTTCCCGAAGGTGCTCCTGAGTTTCCCGATTATGACCGCATTCTGCCTGTCATTCACCGTTATTATCGCATCAAGCATCGCAGTTTCGGTGCCATTCTGCCTGCCTGTCCTTCTCAGCACGCCGACGTCCCTGGCAAGAGTCCCTCCGCCGAACCCCAGGCCGGCGTGAAGCATGGCATTTGGCCCTATCCGCTTGTCTAGGTGTAGAGCTGCAGAGACCTTAAGCCAGTCAACTCCGCTGTTGTCGCAGAAATTGCCAAGTTCATTTGAAAGACTTATCTGGCATGCAAGGAATGCATTGATTGCATGCTTCACCATCTCTGCAGTCCTGAGGTTTGCATGCAGTATCGGACCCTTTACAAAGCCGTAGAGCCCCCTTGCCTTTTCGAAGTCTCTTTCATTCTCCGCCCCTATAACCAGCAAGTCTGGTGACATGAACCTCTCTATCGCTTCGCCGAGCTTGAGATTCTCAGGTATGCATGCTATCCCAAAATCCAGCGAAGGGCGACGCTTCTTTATCATGTCTCTTATGCGCTCGCAGGTCCCTATTGGCACCTGGCTGCTTACCACAAGAAGCACGCCGTCTTTAAGGAAAGGTATTGCCTTTTCAATGCTTTTTAGTATGGGGTCCAAGTTAGGGGTGTCGTCATCATTTACAGGGGTATCAAATGTTATTGCAACATATTCAGAATCCCGCAGGCCTTTTTTGAAATCGGTTGTAAAGGACAGCGAGCGGTTTAGTTGGCCTTTGATCATCTCGCCAAGCCCAGGCTCATAAATTGGCGTGATTCCTTTGCTTAGGTTTCTTGCAACCGCTTCGTCGGGATCTATCCCTACAACGCTATGGCCGTAAGCTGCAAAGCATGCGGATGTCACGGAGCCAAGGTGCCATAGGCCAATGGTTGTTACTCTTGCGTATTTTGACATAACAATTGCACTCGCCTTACTGCAGTTTATACATGGCTTGCTCAATAATTTAAAGACAGCGGGAAGGATTTGATGGTATTTATTAGGTGGATATAACAAGGGTTATATAGACAATTATAATATGTTGATATTTGTTAAGGATTTGCATGACGCGCGACAAGAAGTTGATTCTTTATGCTACTACTTTCAATAATGCTTCCACCGTAAGAGCTTCACTTGATTCTGTATCTAGGCTAGGGGCTCAAGAGATATATATTGTAGATAATTACTCGTCTGATGGGACTTTTGAGGAGCTTTTAAAATATGGGGAGAGGAACAAGAATCTTAGAATAGTCTTACTGAAGATAAGGTCCACAAGAGGCTGGGGGAGGCATGTGGCCCTTGAGCATGCATTGAGGCATGCAAAGGAAAATGATTTGCTTATGTATGTGGATCTTGACACAATATATCGTAATCCATACATAAAGGAGATAAGGAGACTTGCAAAAATTCTAAGAGGTAATCAAGTATGCTACCTAGGGCATCTTGCATATGCCAAAACGCAGAGAAAAGCCCAATGGAAGGATCTTAACCAATGTGAGGATTGGGAGCGCATATCCCATTTCAAGAGGCTTGGGTTTGTACTGGTAGATCTCGAGCTGACGAAGATAGGGATGTCGAGAAACAAGCTAGATAACAAGTGGTTTGAAAATTCTAGCAGCGCAGGCGAAACAGTATATCGAAGGGAGAGTAGATATACCAAAAATAAAGTCCGTTTCGCTATCAGGCTGGTGAATTATCTTGCGGACGAGCAACGTGGGCTTGCATATAAAAGCTTTTCAGATTTCTATGGCCAGTACAAAAGGAAAAATCCAGCATATTTAGTGGTCTTTATTGCGGCTTTCGTCCTTGCTAGGTTGAAGGGAGTTTACGAGTATGACAAAAGGTTGAATAACAAGGAATACGTATTAGGGACGCGCAGATGATTACAATAATGCACGAAGAAACGGTTGGCCTGATAGGTATAACTGCCAATACTAGTGTTTCGGCATCTTGGGAAGATTTATGAAAAACAGCATGGAAGTAGGATCAAGGACGGTGAATGTAGCGAGCTACGTGCTGTTTGGAAGAATACTTACATTCTTGATGCTTGGGATAGCGCTTGTGCTTGTAACCAGGATTCTTGGACCTGCGCAATACGGAATATACACACTTGCAGTTGCATTTGCAGGGATATTTGCTTCAATAGGCTATTTCGGGATTGGCACTGCAATTAATAAGTTCATAGCTGAAAACCGGGAAAAAAGGAAGGTTGGCGAGATAAGTGAGATATTTTCTAGCGCACTTTTCCTTGTTGTTGTAGTTGGAATAATACTCGCTTTTGTATCGTTTGCATTAAGCAGTTTCATCTCTGGGTACATATTCCATACGTCGGCAATGGCAAACGTAATAAAGGTGGTGTCATTTTGGATAATAGCCGCAATGCTGTTTGGCGCAGTGTATGACTCGCTGCTCGGCTTCAGTGATGGCAAGGATATCACAATCACTGCAACTGTCCAGGCATTTTTGCAGGGAGGAATAAGCATTGTGCTAGCGGTTCTTGGATTCGGGGCTCTTGCGCCAGTATTTGGTCTGGTTATTGGGTACTTCGCGGGATTTGCGGTAGGCATTGTGATAATGTTCAGGCATAACGGCCTATGGTTTACTAAGCCTAACCTTCCACATTTGAAAAAACTGCTGGACTTCTCGTGGCCTGTTGCAGGTGCGAATATATTCAGCGGGATTGTGGGCAGTTTCGGTTTGGTGTTCCTTGGGTATTTCGTTGCGCCTGCAGTTATCGGTAATGTAGGCATAGCGTCTAGGACAAGTTCTCTGATAAGCGTAATCTTTGACTCTATAAGCTTTGCTATACTACCCACATTCTCTGCAATGAATGCGAACAAAAAGCTTGGGAAGCAGCTTGGCAAAGTATATGGATATACTGTTTATCTTGCAGTTCTGGTGGTATCACCTATGCTCTTCTACATGGCAGTGTTTTCGCTGCCATTCTCCTATACCGTATTCGGCAGCAGTTATACTACTGGTCCTTTGTATATATCGATAATAAGCATGGGCCTACTCGTAGGCATTGCCGGATCTTACGCCAATACGCTGCTGATAGGTATGGGCAGGGTGAAACTTGCGCTAAAATATAATCTGATAGCATATATAGTTGCTCTGCTGCTCTTCCTACTACTTATACCTGTATTCGGCGGAATTGGATATGCCATCGTATCGTTCCTGGTATTGCCGCTATTGATAGATACAATATTCATAAACAGATTGAGGTATTCTCTCAAGATAAATTTCAGGATTAGGAAGATTGCCGCAATAATCGCATCTGACGTAATTGTTTCCATGATAGTTTCACCACTCTATCTTGTCGCTGGAGGGTGGGTCCTTCTTGCTCTTGCAGCCATAGGATTTCTGATTATATACCCTATTGTCGCAGTGATTTTGGGCGGCGCAGAAAAAGGAGATATTAGCACTATAAAGGAGTTGTCAAAAGGCATACCATTAGCTGGACCTCTGCTTTCGGTTTTTGCTGATTATGCTGGCGTTGTGGTAAAATGATCTTTAAACCGAAAAAGGACCTTAAAGTAAATGCTAGACTTAGGAAGGAACTGTCAAGGCCTTTCGGCGTGGTGCTTAGCACAAGGCAACTGCAAAGGCATCTTAAGATAAGGAAGAAAATATACGCAATAGGCGATTTTACCCTGTCGGAACTCCTAAAGAGCGGGTATGTGCCCAGTGTGGGGATATTTGATTTTAGGACTGAAAGGAAGGCCGTTTACTTTCCCATAATAAAGAAAGCATATAAGAACCAAATAAAGGTGAATAACAGGAGGGGCGTGCTTAGCAAGCAGCTTTGGGACGCTGTAAGGGGATCTTCTGCATCTGCAGGTCCTTGCGGCATAAAGGTTAGGGGTGAGGAGGACCTTGCTTCACTTGCGTGTATACATTTTGCAAGAAACGGAGATTATGTAATCTACGGCCTGCGCGACAGAGGCATGGCGGTAATAAAGGTTGATGGGAAGATCAAAAGATATGTGTTGAGGATACTTAAAGAGATGTCTTAGGAAGATATCGGCAGGTGTTTATACGCGCATTGGACTTTTGGGATTAGGACTTCCGGATGATTTTGATGATGCTGCAGGATCGGGCATAAAGAAGTATTCCTATGAGCTGTTCAGGAACTTGTCAGACAGATCGATAAACAGGGTTGCAGAAATAACAAAATTGAAAACCACAATACCCACAAACGTATTTGGATTCGTGCCGTCTTTCATGTTGCAGAACAGCTTAAGGTATTTTGGAGATTTTGATATTGTGCATTCTCTAGGTCAGCGGCCATTCATACCGTTGAATAGGGGGAAGGCTAAAATAATAGCTACGGCACATGACTTTTTGCCATTGCTTGACCAGTCGTTGGTCACACTTGACGTTGGGCCGGGATTAAAGAACTCTCTTTATGGCAGGCTTTCGCAGCTTGGCATGTCGCAGATACTTGGATTTGACTACATATCGGCTGATTCAATTCAGACGAGAGCGGAGGCGATTGAATTGGGTTTTGATCCAAAAAAGGTGTTTGTCATTAATATTGGGCTTGATGCAAAATACTCTAAGAGTATCAAAAAATCAAAGGCCGAAGTGGCGATGTTCGTTGTGGGGTATGTTGGGTCCTTTACTGGGCATAAGAACGTGGAATTCGCTATCAAAGCAGCTAAGCATGTTGGCAGAAATGTAGAATTTAATTTGTGGGGGAACTGTGGAAAAGAGCGCCAGAGATTGACCGTCCTTTCAGGCAGCAACAAGAGGGTGAAATTCATGGGCTTCGCTCCTGATGACAAAATAGTGCAGATATACGACAGCTTCGATGCTTTCGTCTTCCCGAGCCTCTATGAGGGATTCGGGCTCCCCATACTTGAGGCACAGGCCAGGGGACTTCCAGTCATAATATACAAGAATGGGAGGATATCCGGAGAGGTGAGGAAATACTGCTTCGAGGCGGAGGATGAGGCGCACATGGCGCAGATCATAGAGAATCTCAGGGAGAACGGCTACAACGAAAAAAGGAGGAAGATGGCCATGGCGTATGCAGGGAGCTTCACATGGAAGAAATGTGCGAAGGAGACATTAAAGCTCTACCAAAGGGCTATGCAGTAGCAGACTGCTAACTCTTATAAAACTTGGTTCTTAATCTTATCTTAGGTGTCTTTGTGGAAAGAGTACTAGTTACTGGGGCTACTGGGTTCATAGGCAAGGAGCTTGCCACAAAGTTGCTTGAAAAGCATTATGAGGTGCACACGCTTGAAAGGTATGTCACTGGAAGGTATTCTGTTGACCAGAGCAAGAAGGCTATAAAGCATTATGCAAACCTTACCGACTATCCAACCATAAAGAACATAGTAAGGGAAGTACAGGCAGAGTATGTCGTGCACTTGGCAGCGATAAGTCCGGTCTCCTTTTCGTATGACCATTACATAGAGGTAACTGAGGCGAACTATCTTGGCACAATAAACCTTGCAGAGGCGTGCTATAGGGAGGTTCCGCATTTCAGACAGATGATCCTGGCTGGAACCAGTGAGGAATACGGACTGACATTGAAGGACAGGAACAAGAAGCTTACAGAAGACTCAACACTGCACCCCAATAGCCCTTATGCTGTTGCAAAGGTCGCGTCTGACATGTACCTTAAATACATGTACGAAGCCTACAGCTTCCCATTTACTGTAATGCGCCCGTACAACACGTATGGCCGGAGGGACAATGCCCATTTCTTCATAGAGAGGACTATACTGCAGATGCTTAAAGGGGAAAAGGTGTATCTTGGAGACAAGAGCACTGTGAGGGACTGGCTCTACGTCGACGACCATGTCGACGCGTACATAAAAGCACTGGGAAACAAGAAGGCGATAGGCGAGGTTATACAGGCCTGCACAGGCAAGGGATACACTACGGAAGATACTGCTAAGCTCATAGCAAAGCTTACTGGATTTAAGGGCGAAATTGTTTGGAATGCTACGCCGAGAAGGCCGCTTGATGCGAGGATACTGATAGGGGATAACTCAAAGGCCAAGGAGCTGCTTGGATGGAGACCTAAGTACGGCCTTGAAGAGGGGCTGAAAAAGACCATAGATTATTGGCGCAAGGCTTTATGATTCTGCACCATTAGTAGATATCTATGCCAAAGCTGATATCCGGATTCATGAATGTTAAGGACGTTGTGAGGGGAAAATATCCTTTTGTTGAGGCAATACTTTCTGCGTTGCCAGCATGTGACCAGTTTGTGATATCCGATGGCTATTCTACTGACGGCACTTGGGACATACTTAGGAAACTTGCAGATAGGCACCCGAAAATAGAGCTTGTGAAGGTAAAATGGACGCCCAGGCCCAAGGATACCGGCCAGGTATTTGCGAGTACTGCTAATGAAACAAGAGAATACTGCACTGGGAAATACCTGCTTTATGTGCAGGCTAACGAGATACTGCACGAAGCCAGCATTTCGCGATTTAGAAATCTGCCTGCCGAGCACCCCAGCATATCGCTATTCCATATACCTTTTTATCAAATATGGGGAACAGATATAGTCCTTGAGGAGAGCTATAGAATAAGGTTCGTTAAGAACGACAAGAGGATACGCGTCCTTGGCGACGGGGGATACATGTGCTATGAGAGGAACTACGCGTTGAAGGGAATGGCATCTGCCCTCAGGAATCCGCTTGGCTTTGGGTCCAACCTGAGGAAGGTTATGACACCGTATGGATTTGATAATGTACCTTTTGCACACATAGTAATGCCCAAGCCCGTATTCAGATACAGCGTTATGTTCAGGAAGAGCTACCTTGCAAAACTAGATGCTAAGGCTGAGGTTATGGGAAGGGATACTGAAGGGAAGAGGAGAGAATACGCGCTAAAGAGCACGAATAGCAGGAACTTCGGGCAGAAAATGTACGAATATGAAAGGCAGATAGTCCATGCCTATTCGCCAGGATTCTTGTTCAAGCCCATCAGGCTTGGGCTGCAGGACCATCCGAAGATAATGCAGGATTTGCTGAAAAAGAGAATTGATGATTATTACATACGCGAGAGACTGTTCCGAATAACTTAGGCTAATGCAGTTTTGCGACAATGTCCCCTTGGCACGTCAAACCCATCCATCCGAATATATTCAGTTGATATCTGGGTTTGGTGTACATGACTTTATATCCTTCTCTACGAAGTCGTTCTACAAGCGTTTTGTATCCGAAATGATACTCTATGTTGATCTCTTTGAATTTCTTAAGATCATCGCTTGACACATTTTTGAACAGGTCGTACTCAGCCCCTTCTATATCTACTTTTAACGCTGCACCTGATAACTTAAACCTTCTGACTATTTCTGCCAATGTTGTGCCATTTTTGCTACTTCCCAAGAATTTGACTTCTCCGTTGACAGTTGGGTTACTTTCACTTTGAGTGGCATATACGCCCTTGTTGAATATTTTTATCCTGTTGCTTAGATTATTTGAAGTGATAAGATTCTTTGCAAGTTTTACTCTTTTATCTTCGATTTCAAATCCGTAAACCATCCTCGCTTTCTGATATAAGGCATAATAAAGGGCAGTTTCTCCGTAGTAAGCACCTATATCAACTACATCGAGGCCTTTTGCATTTATAAGGTTGTGGGGTTGATAGTAAAATTCATTGGCAAGATCTGATACAGAATTGGTTCTACACATTATTCGGCGTGACGGAGTTTTAATGCTCATCGTTGTTTTTCCAGATTTTCTTATCTTAAGGTGGTCTTTTATTCTCTGGGGTAGTAGGAGATAACCACAGTATTCAACGAATGCTAGATGGGTCTTTTTGGTAAGCTTAAAGGTTGTACCGTCAACCATTTTTATGATTGAAACATCCTTTAATCCTCTAGTGACAAAAAAAACTTCTGGCCAATTGGACGCACACATGCTGATCTTTATAGCGTATTTAATATATCCTGAAATGGTTGACACTAGTAAAGCAGGAATAGCAATGGCAAGCTGCAGCTTGTCCTTAGTGTTAATGTTATTTAATATGATACCAAAGGCCATTCAAACAATAAGTATATATTATATCTATAATATAAGTAGCGGCTGTAACATATTATATGGTACAGATTCAGGTATGGGTATTTTAACCTATGCTACCGATAGGTAAGTGACATATGGCACTTAAAGCGTATTTTACGTTAAGGTAGATTTGTTGAAAGAATTTAAGGAGCTTAATCTCAAGCAGGGTTTGCTAGAATCTCTTCGTCTCATGAACTTCAGCAGCATGACAGAAGTCCAGGAGCAGGCGATACCTGTGATTCTGGAGCATAAGGATGTAGTAGTAAGGGCAAAGACCGGAAGCGGCAAAACGGCCGCGTTCCTTGTGCCCATGTTCCAGCTACTGGAGGCAAGGGGCCACCCACAGGCCATAGTAATAGTACCAACAAGGGAATTGGCGCTTCAGGTGAGCATGGTTGCCGGGAAACTGGGCCATAGAACAGGGCTTAGAAGTGTAGTAGTGTACGGCGGTGCTTCGATAAATATGCAGGTACAGGCTCTGAGGAGAGGTGCAGACATCGTAGTTGGCACTCCAGGAAGGATTCTGGATCTGATAGAGCGAGGTGCTTTGAACCTTGGAAGGATAAGAATATTCGTACTGGACGAGGCAGACCTGATGCTTGATATGGGGTTCATTGAGGATATAGAGAGGATTATGGCCCTTGCACCACGCGATAGGCAGACCCTGCTCTTTTCAGCCACGATGCCAAGGGAGATAGTAGATATAGCAAGAAGGCACATGAAGGAGGGTACCGTGAGACTTACGGTTGGGGCAGAGGAGGACCTTACTGTATCAACTATAACCCATTACTTCTTCCTGGCTAGTGGCAGGATGAAGTTTTCTGCGCTCCTTGCATATATAGACAAGTTCAAGCCCATTAAGTGCATAATATTCACTTCAACGCAGAGGGAGTCTGAGTTTGTGCACAGGTTCCTTGAAGCACGTGGGTTGAATGCAATAGTGATGCATGGTGGCCTGAGCCAGGCAAGGAGAGAGAGCTCTCTGCAGGCATTCAAGCGCAATGCAACATATCTCATATCAACTAATCTGGTTTCTAGAGGATTGGACATACCAGATATATCCGATATAATAAACTTCGATGCTCCTGACGACCCACGAGTATATGTGCATCGGGTCGGGAGATCTGCAAGGATGGGAAAGGACGGCCGCGCATTCACACTCTACAATTTCGAGCAGAAGGGACTAATGCAGGACACGAGCATGATTGCCAATATAAAAATGAACCACATCAATCTTGATGTTAACAAATTCAGGGATATACAATTGCCGCAAGTGGAAAGGCGCAGGGACGGATTCAGAGAGGAACGGGGCGGCAGGTACGGTGGGCATGGCAGGGGCGGATTCTCTGGACACGGGGATAGCCGTGGCGGAGGCAGGTTTGGCGGTCGTGGAGGAGGCGGATTCCACAGAGAACCGCGTGAAGAGCACAGAAGAAAAGGGCGCTTCAATTACGTTGGCAGAGTAGACTGAATTATCTGGTTTTGTCGCTGCCTGGAGGCTCCCTTTCTATTTTGTAGCAGATAATCATTCCTACTGCAAGGATTATGATTGCAATTGCATCCAAGATGCTGAAAAGCCCATCAAAAGAATGAACCCGCCGAGCAATCCTAAAAAGAACACGTATTTCCCATACTCTCCTGAGCCCTGCATGGTCTTCAGCAAGTGGTATGCTGCTATAAGGAAGGCAGAGAATATAGCGATTACGGATATTGCCTGGAAATAAAAGACATTTGAACCGCTTAGCTTCAGTATCTTTATTGAACTGCTTATTGCATTTGAGAACAGGTTTTGGTTTATTCTGATGAAACCAGATCTTACTACCAATGCTACAAGTATGCCCAATGCAGTGCCAATATAGAATGTGTACCAAAGCTGCTTTTGCATATAACCTTATTTGTCATCGGCAGATTATAATATTTATGATGGTAATATTTAAATAAGGAAGCCGCAGAATATTGTTATGC
>JAJYVC010000016.1 GCA_021792235.1 Microcaldota archaeon | reverse complement strand
TTAAAGGTGATTGGTTCAGCATTCTCTGGCTCTGCATCCGGCGATTACGTAAGGATACATCTGTTCGATCTTGACATGGGCCATACTGCCGCATTCGCAGCTATAGCCAACGAACCAGTTTCTACAATCTGGATAAATGACAGCAGGTTCGCAAGCCCTACCGTATCAGATGCGGCAAAGGCAAGGCTAAAGGCAAGGTTGGTGTCCGACTTAAAACGAATAAGGACTCCAGAGGGCAAGAAGCTCATAGTAAATATAATGGATGGCAGGTCTTATTATGGCAAAACCAGCAAATTCATGGCTCCTGATCTATTCATAGAGGCTGATAAAGGATACACAATAGATCTCTTCAATTACTCTCCTAACACCGACTTCATGAAGCCTGAGGGTGCGAAGAGCGGGGACCATTTGAGGCATGGAATATTCGGATTCTACCCAAAGGCCGCAGGGATAGGGAAGCCAAAGATGCGCGTGTACGATGTTGCATCCATCATACTGAAATATTTCAAAGTGGATTCAGATAAGGGCAAGCGGAGATCAACATGAAAGTCCTGGTTGTTGATCTAGGCTCAAAGTTCAACAGGTTCGGCGGACAGGCACGGATCGCCGCAGTCCTTGCAAACAGCCTAGGCAGGTACTTCAAGACATATTATTTAGGATACGAGACTGCCTACTCTGGCCACATAAAGCGCCAAATACTACTAAAGCGCGAGAAAGGCCTAGGCTTATCCGTGCGAAGGAGCCGTACAAGTGAGATGTGGGTACTCAGGTTCGTATACAACCTGCTTGTTGTCAGCAAGATGTCCGATCTTGACAAGGAATACCTGCTGCAGGCGGTCTCCAAACTGAAGCCCGATGTGATCATCGCCAACTCGATACAGGACATAAATCTCCTCAGATTCTTCAAGAAGAATGGCCTTGAGTTTAGATCGATATACATAGATCATGGCAGCGCATCGACAAGCATAAGCGGGTATCTGTCAAAGGAAGGCGTACCTCTAACTATAGGTACTGGAATAAATTCACTTACCCTTAATGGCAAGAAGAACAGGTTTTTCAATTTTTACGATATCAACGTAGCGCTTAATCAAGACCAGCTAAAGAGCATTTCAAATTTCACAGATAAAGTAGCACTTATACCGAACGGTCTGGACATTAAGGTAAAGCGGAACATGGACAAGGAGACAAAGCTTAGGAAGAAGCTCGGGATAAAGGCAGGCGATTTTGTCGTGCTCTATATGGGGAGGATGTTCGACAGGCAGAAAAATATACGCTCGCTGATCACGGCCTTCACAGGCATAGATGACAGACACGTAAAGCTGCTGCTTGTGGGCGATGGTCCTTCGCTGCCAGAGTACAGGTCGCTTGCAAGAGGCGATGAGAGGGTGATATTCGCAGGGAGCGCAGATGATGCGACGATAAACTACATATACAATATATCCAACCTGTTCATACTGCCGTCATTCTGGGAAGGCTTCAGCCTCACCATACTCGAGGCGGCAGCGCATGATCTTCCCATAGTGCTCTCGAATAATGCATACATAGGCGATCTCAAGTCAAAAGGCATAGGAAGGATACTATCATTTGATCCAAGAGACGTGGTCCAGATCAGATCATGCATAACTAGCATGTACAGGAACGCATCAATAAGGAAGCATGCACTGTCCGTTTCTGAGGATATAAAGGAAACATTTACCCAAGAAAGGATGATAGAGAGATATAAAGATCTTATCCTGAGGCTTGCAAGGGATCGCTAGACGAACGCGATGCTTGCATACGCTACCACCGATTCATAATCGTCTGTCACTTCTCCCGAATTAGAATACCTTAGCAGCACGCCTTCCTTTGCGCCATTTGTCCTCGCAAACATGGCAGATACTGTTATGGGGCCGTATCCGCATGCGCTGTCATTAAATTCTGCGATCTTCCTGTGGAATCCCTCTGGCCTAAGTTTCTTGAGCTCATCAAGCGAAGGCATGTCCTTTCCCTCAGCGACCGTTGCAGACTCGTAATGGTTGAAATCAGAACTTGCAATCACCACCACGCTTCTCCCAAGCCTTTTCGCCCCGTTCGATATGGCCGAACTCAGGTCGATGCAGTAATCCAGTGACTGGTCTCCCATGCATATGAAGCAGCACTTCGGCCTTCCGACTACTTCCTGGAGGAAGGGCAGCTGCACCTCAATAGAATGCTCCAACCTGTGCGCTTCCTCATCAATAGTTATCCTGTGCGATTGCTTTGCAATCTCCTCCGAGAGTTTTACGTCATTATACACTGTTCCAAGCGGCGTGCGCCAATTATCTGCAGAAATCGAGATCGGATATCCAAGCCCGGTATGGTTCGGTCCCACGATCACGAAGGTATCTATGCTCTTAAGGTCCCTCTTCATGGCCAGCGCCTTGTATGCAAAGCCTGCAGTGTCTCCAGAATATCTGTAGCCGGCATGCGGAGCAACATACGCTACCGCTTCGCCAATGTTGCCTGCAATAACCTTGGCAGCCTCAACAAACCCTGCAACTTGCTTTAGCAATCTCTCCCTGTTCCCAGTATAAAATGTATCTGCAACTGCCGGCTTTCGTTCCATTGTCACACATTAATATTGCTTCGCAATAAATTAACAACCATGAATCACGATAAATATATAACGACAGTATTCAGGAGGCTTTCATCCCGTTACGGCAGCAATCCAAGGACCCAGCTCGTTCATGCAAGCATGTGTGAGCTATTTGTCGCAGTATTCCTTTCGCCTCAGTCTACAGATGCACAGATAAACAGGGCCACTCCGAAGCTTTTCAGGAGGTTTAGGAGCTTCGAGGATTATGCAAATGCCAACCAGAACACTCTGCAGAGATACCTGCGCAGCGTGAACTTCTACAAGACAAAGGCACGAAATTTGCGTAAATCGGCAAGAATCATAGTGGAGAGATTCAACGGTGAGGTCCCGCGAAGCCTATCAGAGCTCATGGAGCTGCCGGGCGTAGGGAGAAAAGTTGGCAATGTCATTCTTAACGAAGGTTACAGTATAGATGAAGGTATAGCTGTCGATACCCATGCAAGGAGGGTGGCAAGGCGGCTAAGACTATCCCGGCATAAAGATGCAAACAAGATTGAAATTGATCTTATGAGGAATATACCGCAGAAGGAATGGGGAAGGACTTCCAACCTTTTAATAGAACTCGGAAGAGACACGTGCAAGGCCAGGGCCAGGGAATGCTTCAGGTGCGTGCTCAGTGACATATGTCCGAGCAGCTATACCCGTAAGAAATGATGCCTAGCTCCTGTGCATTTCTGACAGTATATCTATCAGGCAGTCTGTCGATTCAGCTCCATGCTTTAGTATCCTTTCGCCCTCTTTCCTTCCCGTAAGCCATTCTCCAACCTTTCTGTCATGGTTTGCGGGTATCACCACAGACCCGCCGCCTTCAAGCACAGCCTCGAATGCTGGTTTATCATTGTCACCGTCACCGAAGAACGTAAATCTGCCCACGCCAATCCCAAATAAATCAGACATGAATCTTATGGCTCTGGACTTGTCCGCACCCTTGTGATTTATGTCTACCAGCGTGTGGCTGTATGTGGTAAAGAGCCTCTCCTGCGTCTCCTTGGGAAGCGTGGATATAAATCCAAACACCGCATCCTTGAACTCGTCAATTCCAATATTCTCGGGCTTGTGGTATGTGGCCATGGTGAGCTTGCCGTCGGATTTCTCGTAACCCGGAAACGTCGAGTCAAGGAAGGACTCGATCTTTGGTGCTACATTCTTCGTTATGAAATCTGCCTCCTCCTGGCCTATGAGCAGTATTGGCTTTCTAGAGGGTGATCTTGGATCATAGAGGATTCCTGCGTTCTCTGCGAAAAGCGGAGACAAGCTCTCGTCTGCCCACGGCTTAGCCCTTGACATTCGGCTTCCCGTAACAGTGGCGAATTTATGCTTTGTAGGATTAAGACCTCTTACCAACGAAGCTGCATGAAGAACCTTCGGATTGCTAAGATAATCGTTGAGATGGTCCGGTACTATGGAACCGTCGAAATCCGCTCCAAGAAGCGCAGTGCTCCTTAATGCCGAGGCAAGATTCTTTCCCGCGGGCACAGCTCTGGCCCTCGACATACTCTGAACCATTCAACCTCCAAGAGTAATAGACACTGAATCATATAAAAGTCTTATCTTCAACCTTCAGGGAAACATGCACGATAGGTAACTACTGCCTTATGTCACTCTCCAATTTCTTAAAGCACATGTTGCATATATGATACTTCCTGACCTTCCCAGACCTGCCCGGAGGAGAAAAAAGTAGTCCGCCGAACCTGTCCAGCTCAATCCCGCACATGTCGCACACAGGCTTAATCATATTATCAGCGAACTAGCCATCAAGGCAGGAAGTCCTTGTTCTTTATCTTATCCTTTATGTAGTCTCCAACGAAGGTCAGCCTCGGTCCCTGTAGCGCATCCTGCTCAAGCTTCTTCTTTGACTTTATCATGCGCTCAAGCTCGGTGACCCAGGGCTTGCTTCTCTTTATCCATTCATAGCCAAGCATCTCCTGCGCCCTCTTTAGGTCCACTTCGCTTGCATTCATCGTCAGTTTATTGAGGAACTCATACTTGTCAAGGTCAGACATCGTCACGCCTATGAAGCGTGCCTCTGGTGTCGCCACAGCGCTACCTATGTATGCCAGATTTATGCTTCCCGTCTTTATCGTCCAGTATATGTACCATCCCCACGCATCTGAGTCGGTGAACACGTATACTGGCAGGCCCTGGTCCGCCAGCTTCCTGATAAGCCTCCTTGTTCCCCTTGCCGCCTGGCCCTGTGGCGTTATCAATATGGCATTCTCCTTCTTCCAGAAGCCATCTTCATTCAACCTCTGCCAAAGCGCATCCTTTTCCACCACGATGCAGTACTTTGCCTTCACGTCAACGAATTTTATGTCATTGTCCACGTCGCTCGGTATCGCCCACCCGCTCCTGCCCTGCTTGCTGCAATCTATCTCCACCCTCTCATCGCCGAACTTGTCGAGCACCTTCATGTTACCTGCAAGCACTCCCTTCCTGTTCGCATTCAGGTTGAGGTTCTCCCTTGTAGTATCCAGCGCCACTTCGAGATCCTCTATGAGCGGATTGGACTCTGCCTGCTCGCTGAATATGTTCTCGTCGACATCTTCCCCCAGGGAGTACTTGAGCTGGTAGAAAAGGCCTCTTATTGTTGTGTGCAGGTTCTCCTTGACGAATTTGTGGCACTTCGATGCTATTGCAACTGTCTGCATGAACCTCTTCGACTGCGCAACGTTTACGAAGTCTCTCTCCTCCGTCGCCTTGCCCAGTTTAAGATAACCTATCTTAGGATCGTAAAGTATGTTTGATCTCGTCCTTGCCAGCGTACTGAACTTCGGGTTCTTCTTTGCCTTTATGCTCCTTACTATGTCATTTCCCATTGCTTCGAGTTTCTCCTGCGCCTTGGTCTCGCTCATTCCAATGCACCGTTTACTGTGAGCGGCTCTCTCTCCCGCGAATCCCCTGTTATGTACTTCCTGAGCTTGCCGACCATGTCATCCCTCCTTGAGCTCTTCTTGAGCGTGTAATGGAGCACCTGCGCGATGTTCTTCACAGGCAGCACCTTTATCCGTGACAGCTCCTTCTTACCAATGTATATGTCCTTGGCATTGCTGTCAGGCACTATCACGTACTTCATTCCTGCCTCTATCGCGGCCCTTACCTTGTTTGTTATGCCTCCCACTGGAAGCACGTCGCCTCTGACGGACAGTGATCCGGTCATGGCTACTTCCTGGCTAACTGGCATTCCTTCCAGTGCGGATATCACTGCAACAGCCACAGACACGCTTGCGCTGTCACCTTCAACTCCCTCATATGTCTGCAGGAACTGCACGTGTATATCGTAGCTTGCCATGTCTCTGTTCATGTGTCTCTTTATCACCGCGCTTATGTTCTTCACAGCCTCCTGCGCTATTTCACCAAGCTTTCCAGTCGCTATGAGCTTGCCCTCGGTCTTCGAGCTAGATTTTGTGACCTCCGCCACTATTGGCAGGACCATTCCCGCGGAAAGATACGATGAACCTACTATAGCAAGCCCATTGACCCTGCCTATCGCAAATCCAGACGTCTTGAATATTTTGTAGTCCTTCCTGTATTCGAGTGACTGCTCTACGTACTGAGCTTCGATTGGACTGGTGACTTTGAGCGCATCCCTCACTTCATCCCTGGTCACAATCTTCTTGTTTTTCTCAATCGCCACGTCCCCCGCAGCCCTTACCACTCCTCCCAGTTCCCTGAGAACTAGGGTGAGCTTGTCCCTCCTGCCGCTCCTCCTCTTCGCTTCATCTATTATCTCCATGCAGGCATCGTAGTCGAACGGTGGTATCTTGCCGTCCTTCTTTATCTCCTGCGCTATGAACCTTACGAGCCTCTCCCTGTTCGCTTCTGTGTCTGTCATTGTAGATTCCATATAGACCTCATATCCATAGCCGCGTATCCTTGACCTGAGTGCCGGATGCATCTTCTCTATGTCCTGCAGGTTTCCTGCAGCAACGAGCAGAAAGTCGCACGGCACAGCCTCTGTTCTCACGAGCGCTCCAGAGCTCATCTCGCTCTGCCCTGTTATTGCGTATTTCTTCTCCTGCATCGCTGTCAGAAGCTCCTGTTGCGATCTGGGTTCTATATCTGCTATCTCATCTATGAAGAGCACTCCCTTATTCGCCTTGTGTATGAGTCCTCCTTCTACACGCAGATGCGCAGGCGTGCCAAGGCCCCCGCTCTGGAGAGGGTCATGCTTTACATCACCGAACAGGTGCCCTGCTCGCGCTCCGGTACCATCATAGAATGGGGCGTGAGTCATCCCGGTGTTGTCCACTATGAGCTTCGGCTCGTTCGTGTCGAACGTGCCCGGCATCAAGCCTGCCCTCCTGAATGTGCCAACGAATATTATCACCGATCCGAATATCATTATTCCAAGTATGAGCGCACCTATCAGTATGAGCCTGTATCCTGTTATGAGGCTGGTGAAAGAGAGCGCCACAAGAGCCAATACTACTATCATGATGATCATGGCTACGGAGTTGCCCCTCCCGCGGCCCATGTCCATCTTGCCCTTCATCCTCTCCTTCTGTATCATTAGCCTGCCCTGGCCGTCACCCAATGGTTTTCCAGCTTCTATGTTTGGGTACGTCTTTACTGTCTTTATTGTGGGATGGTTCTCATCATTGATATTCCTGTATACTAAGACATCCTCCAGGTCGGTTACCGGAAGCAGCTCTGCTATGGCCTGGGCGAGAAGCGTCTTGCCGACTCCAGGGTCTCCTATGAGCATGACGTTCCTGTGCTGCTTCGCAGCCTTTTTTATTATGTTGACTGCCTTGTCCTGGCCTATTACCTGATCGACTATCTTTTCAGGTATTTTTATCTCTTCGGTGGTCTTGAATCTCTTCATAACAACCAGAATAGGATTGAATATCTCAATGAATCTTTATAACTCTTTACAATGTCTTGGGTTCTCGCCTGACGTAAAACCGACGCTAGGCTGATTGTGGATCAATTGCGTTTAGAGGGTGGGGAAGGACAAATAGAAGATCTCTAAACGCAGTTAAGTGTATTAATATTAAGCTTTATAAACATTTCTTAAAGCGCTATTGTTCTACAATATACGGAAAGCAGCCAATAATAATGCATTGCAATACTATAATAACCGAGGCATTGCGGACATGGACAACGACTTGCATCAGAAGAAGCCTAGGAGGCACAGGACCTTGCTCAGGATCCTTTATGTGCTAATAATCGCCCTGGTTGTAGCCTATGTGGTATCGACATATCTGGACATAATTCCCGGATCAGCGCTAGGATACGCTGCTGCAACCCTGATATTCGGCCTGGTCATAGTGGAGATACTTGCGAGGATAGTCTTCTACTACATGTCTAACACTGTCAACAAGGCCGAGGCGTCTACCCTTAGCAGCATAACGCGCATAATGGGGGTATCCATAGTGATACTCGCAGCCCTATACATCATATTCGGATACCAATACCTTGGCGGCATACTTGTGAGCGCAGGCTTCCTTGGCATAGTGCTGGGTCTTGCTGCGCAGGCCACTCTATCAAACTTCATTGCGGGGCTCTACCTCCTTGCAAGCAATGCCATTGAGCCTGATGACAACGTGCTGCTGCACACATGGCAGTACAACTTCCAGCCCCAGAGCTATCCGCATGACAGATTCGTCCCAGGCATATATGGCACGATAGAGAGTATAGGCGTACTTTACACCAAGCTGATAAATGAGGAAGGCATACCAATATACGTGCCAAACAACATAGTTGCGCAGTCGCTAGTTATAAACTACCACCGGGCCAAGGAGCACATAAACAAGATACAGTTCGATGTCGATGTATCCGTGCCCTTCCCAAAGCTCAGGAAGATAATAGACGATGTCATAAAGAGGCACGGGGCCGAGGCTCATGACGTGAAAATAGAATACCTGCATCAATCGTTATATGTGGTGACCATACGCGTGAAGATACAGGAAAAGGACGTGAAGTCGCTTAAATCCGAAATATTCGATGAACTGATAAAGGATATAAGCGAGGGCAAGCTGAAGAAATGATCAGCTCATTCCAATCAGCGCAGTACCTGCGGCTATGACCAAGACGCCGATCCAGCGCTCCATGCCAACACTCTCGTCAAGAACGAAGAAGGCGAGCAGAGTAGTGAATATATAGCTGAATCCAACGAACCCGTAGGCCCAGCTAAGGTGCGATCTTCCCAGCACGTAAAGGTATATCAGCGTGGCCACTCCATATGAGACTATCCCTGCCAGTATGAATGCGGCAAGATAGGGCAGCGAGCTTGCATCCAGCCCTATCTTGAAGAAGAGCTGGCCCACACTGCCTAGCAGCGTGCTCACGACCAGAACTGCAACCAGCATCGACTTCTTGTCTTTCATCAAAACACCAGGAGCGAGGACACAAGGGCTATGCCTATTATTATCATTAGCATGCCTGCAATGCGCGCTTTATCTATTCTCTCGTTGAGCATGAAATGCGATATCAGTATCACGAATATGAAGGTGCTGGAGAACGCGGGATACACGAATGATAGCTGCTCAGAGCTCAGCGCAGAAAGGTAAAACACCAGACCAAGCAGGTATATGAGCACTCCTACAACCACCCTCCTGTTTTTTACAAGCGATATTAATCCTGCGTAGTCAAACCTGAACTTTGGTACGGACCTCTTGAACACGTACTGCGCATAAGCCACTATCGCAGCAGCTATGATTGTCAGCAATATTACATAATCTGTTCCAAGCATGTTAGGATTTTGCACGCCATATTTATAACCTTTTCAACAAGGAGCTGTATGGCGTATACAACAGTATAAAAAATTCTAGCCATTCGCATCAAAATGCAGTCACAGTTGATACGTCTGTATTGTTAATTGTCCACAAAGGCGAATTCGCCAGAACCGTAAGCTACCTGGTAGAGAACATAGGGCCGCGGCCCATAGCGCTCGCCGCAGGCCTGAAGGAAACTAGCGCTGTGGGTCCTGGGCGGATGGTGAAGGCGCGCCGGCAGATGAGCAGAGAAGTCTGAGATACTTCGCGATGCAACTGGAAGGATAACAAGATTCGACAGGCCTGCACTTGCAAGGGCTTTCCTTATGCGCACGAATCCATAGCTTAACTACCGAGCCGCAGTGCTTGCCATATCGGAATCCTAGGAACTTGCAGCTGCAAGGTCGGAAGTTGCTGCTGCAGTTAATGCATTCCTGTATTACTGAAACGACTTATGGCAGATCGTTCAACCTGCAGAAATCAAGTGCAGTCAGTACACTGAGATCAGCAATCCTGCCTTTTTTCGCCATGGCGAGCACCTTGGAGACAGCCATCTCCTCAACAAAAATAGATTCGTCGTTCTCCAGGCGCTGTGCGCCTTTCTTCAGCCCGGTTGCAAGGAAGAAGTGGAGCTTGCAGTCAGAATATCCAAGCAGCGGATACCCGCTGAAGATATGCCTGATCTTTTTCGCATAGTACCCTGTCTCCTCTCCAAGCTCCCTCCTTGCCGCAGCGGCAGGTCTCTCGCCGCGCCTCATCGTGCCAGACGGTATCTCATATGCGTATCGGTTCAGCTCCGGCCTGTAGGATTTTATGAGCACTACTCTGCTCCCGGTCATGGCAAGTATCTCCACGCAATCATTGTGGCTTATGTAGGGCTTCCTGACCTTCCTGCCCCTTATCAACGATTCCGAATCAACCACAGAGAACCTCCTGGTTCTAAGCAGCAGCCTGGTCCCTGTCCTATGGGCCATGCCATGCGGCATGCCCTCCGCAGCAGCCGATACGTCCATGCACTATATATATTAACGTTTTACATATTATAACTATATAGATTAGATGCCGGGAAAGCAGGAAGAGGGCGTGCTTCTCTTCGTATCGCTGGGAGTCGTGCTATTCAGCATATTGGCCGTGGTGCTCTTCATACTGAACATAATGACTGCCTTCTACGTGGCCGCAGTGCTTGCCATAGTGCTCGGATTCTATCTCTCGCGCAACCTGTCCAACATGGAGCGCAACCAGCAGCAGAAGCCTGCGCCGAGAAGGGCCAGATAAGTAAGCGCACTGAACTCCAAAGTTCCAGGCAGAGCGGACCGATCGCATGAACAAGCTTATAATCGCCGAAAAGCCAAGCGTTGCCATAAG
Organism: Microcaldota archaeon; assembly: GCA_021792235.1. Taxonomy (GTDB): domain Archaea; phylum Micrarchaeota; class Micrarchaeia; order Micrarchaeales; family CABMGC01; genus JAJZNA01. The sequence goes on along the minus strand of JAJYVC010000016.1, from coordinate 10,131 downwards.
GGTGGCCATGGCACTGGGCGAATCAAGGCCCAGGACGGAGAACGTCAACGGGATAAGGTATTATGTGGTGCAGAAGGGCCCGGACCAGATATTCATCGTCGCAGCAGCTGGACATCTCTTCACCCTGACGCAGGTGGGCACTAACAAGACGCCTGTTTTCGACATAGAATGGGTGCCTTCATACAAGGTAAGCCAGGGCGCATACTTCACGAAAAAGTACCTCGATGCGATAGAGATTGTCGCAAGGCAGTGCAGCTTCTTCATAAATGCCTGCGACTACGACATAGAGGGCACCGTGATAGGCACAAACATAATCAAGCAGGTGGTCAACAGGAACGTCAATTCGGAGCTGTCAGGAAGCAACATAAAGCGGATGCGCTTCTCAACAACCACCAATGCTGACCTTCAGGAGGCATATGCAAAGCTCGATGAGTTCGACAGACCCAATTTCGATGCGGGCGAGACCAGGCATAAGCTGGACTGGATGTGGGGCATAAACATGAGCAGGGCGCTCATGGCAGCAATATCCACAAAGGGACTGAGGAAAACTCTGAGCATAGGCAGGGTTCAGGGGCCGGCGCTTAGCATACTTGCAGTCAGGGAGAACGAGATACGCAGCTTCGTGCCAAAGCCCTACTGGAAGATAGTCATAACCGCAAAAGGCGTCGCATTCGAGGCGGCAAACAAGGAGATATTCGACAAGGCAATTGCAGATAACCTTTTCGAGAAGGCTCAGGCAAGCAGTGTCACTGTCAGATCTGTGGACAAGGAGGAGAAGGGATCAAGGCCGTTCCCTCCATTCGACTTGACCTCCCTGCAGCTGGAGGCCAGCAGGGTCTTCCACATGGACCCGTCAAGGACGCTTGCAGTCGCGCAGGCCCTCTATGAACACTCATACATCTCCTATCCGAGGACATCATCGCAGAAGCTGCCTCCGACCCTCGGTCTTCCAAGGATAATAACTGCACTATCAAAGCAGCAGGCATACGCTGAATATGCCTCAAAGCTGCTGAATGAAAAGAGGTTCAGGCCCGCAGAAGGGGCAAAGACTGATGAGGCGCATCCGGCGATATATCCAACAGGGGAGGAGCCCAAGAAGATGAGCGAGGAGGAAGGGAAGATTTATGACCTTATAGCACGCAGATTCCTCGCGTGCTTTGGAGATTATTCGAAATCAGAGTCAATAAAAGTGGCAATAGATGTAGGCGGTGACGAGTACAGGGCAGGCGGCGAGCGCGTTATATTCAAGGGCTGGATAGACATATACGGCTACTTCAGGCCCAAGGACAATCCTCTTCCAGATTTCACAGTTGGCGAAGCCATAACCCCTGAAAACGTGGATATGAAAAGCCTCAAGACTCTGCCCCCGAAGAGATTCACCAAGGCAAGCCTAATATCCCTGCTCGAGGGCAAGGAGCTAGGCACAAAGGCAACCAGGGCCGAGATAATAGACACTCTATTCAGAAGGGACTACATAAAAGGCACGAGCATAGAAGTGACCGAATTCGGCCTGAGCATATACAATGCCCTATCGAAGTACTGCCAGGACATACTCGATGAAGAGCTCACAAGGAAGCTTGAGACCGACATGGAGAATATACAGAAAGGGGAAGCCACAAAGGGCGTGGTGATAGAGGAGGGGAAGAGCATAATAACAAGGCTGATAGAGGAGTTCAAGGGCAAGGAGCAGCAGATAGGCGAGGAGCTTATGAAGGGATTGAAGGAGAGTGAGAACTCCAGCCTGATAGGTCCTTGCAAGGTTGACGGAGGAAACCTGATACTAAGGAGGTCCAAGGCAGGCAAGATGTTCATAGGCTGCTCAAACTATCCGAAGTGCACCAACACCTATTCTGTGCCGCAGAACGCCAAGATAGTTGCGACTGGGAAGATGTGTGAACTCTGCCACACCCCAAAGATAAAGGTGTTTAGGAGGGGCAAGAGACCCTTCGAGATGTGCCTTGACCCTGTCTGTGAATCGAAGAAGGACTGGGCAAAGCCCGAAGTGAAGAAGGCATCGGAGATGAATGCCCAGGCGTCCAAGACTCTCCAGGTAGCGCCGCAGCTCTCTGCTCCGGCCGTTTCCTCCAAACCGATACAAGGCGTGAATAGGCTGGCTGCAAGTGCAGCAGAGGCTAAAAAAACAAAGCCCGCCAAGAAAGCCACAAAGAAGCGGTCATCAAGGAAACCAAAAATAGAGAATCAGTCGAGCGTTTGAGTCCATGTTCATCTATCCAAAAATTTACAGGAAGCTAAAGCGCGGCCCCCAAGTGATACTCCCAAAGGACATAGGCATGATAATAGCCTATTCCGGAATAGATAAAAACAGCATATGCGTCGATGCTGGCACCGGCAGCGGATGGCTTGCAGTATCGCTTGCAAGGCTGGTCAAGCATGTGTACAGCTATGACACTCGGCCCGATTTCATAGCTATAGCAGAGAAGAACAGGCAGCTCCTCTGCCTTGATAATCTCGAGTTCATAAATGGGGATGTTACCAAGGGCATACTCCAGAAGGATGTTGATCTTGTTGCGCTTGACATGCCGGATTCTGATAAGGTCCTTCCATCAGCCAAGAAGGCGCTGAAGGACGGTGGTACTGTAGTGGGATATCTTCCCCATGCGGAGCAGATGAATAGGTTCGTGCTCAGGCTCGAGAAGCTCAAGTTCGGCGATGTGCACTCTATAGAAGTGATAGTTAGGGATATGATGGTGAGAAAGGAGGGCACTAGACCGACGACAAAAGGTATATGGCACACTGCATATCTTGTGTTTGCGCGCAAGCCTGAAGCTAAAACCAAATCAATATGACGGCATTTTTAAGCTTTCCCATCTATATAGATGCGCAGTATCGGATTCTAGGGGAATTCGGTTGATTTAGTGGAAGGAGAAGCGGGCAACCAGCATACAGAGTCGCAGCATGCTCATCATCACGAGCATACTCATCAGGAGCACGAACTACTTCACCATAGCGAAACACATGGGCATGAGCGCGCCGCGGTAGGTCATGGGAGCAATCTTTCTGAAAAGGCGCAGGCCCTTGCTACTATGCCTAATATTATTTTCATAATACTGGCCATACTTGCGATCATAATAGCCGTGCACTACAGGACCACAATGCTCGGATTCTACGGCTTCTACGAACCAGATGGATTCTACTATTTCACTGCAATGCGGGCAATAGTCAATAACGGCTTCCAGTTCCCATCGGTCCTTGGCATATCAGGGTGGCCTCAGCACCAGCCAATAGCAGAGGCCCATGGCATATACTATATAACATTAATACCATACGTGCTGCTCGGCGGAAAGGTCAGCTACTATACTATAATGAGGCTTTCCCCCGTACTCTTCGGGCTGCTTGACATGCTTGGTGCATACTTGCTCTCCAGGTATATAAGCAGGGACAAGCTGTTCGGCGCGCTTGTGCTAGTGTTCGTCGCCCTGAGCATGGGCAATGCCGCAAGGACCAGCGCGCTCGTTTACAGGGGAGATAGTTTCGTAACGTTCTTCCTGCTCATCGCACTGGTATTCCTACTGGAGACAATAAAACAGGACGGCCAAAAGAAAAAGGCAGTCATGGCCGTGGCGGCATCAGTGTCGCTGCTCTTCTGCAACCTCGTATGGAACGGGTCCCCGTTCGCAGTCGCAACTTACATGTTCGCATTCATGATCCTTCTCTCATACGCGTTCATATTCAGGAAGGAGAAGCTAATTGACGACTGCAAGTACTTGCTATTTTCCCTCATACTGTGGTTTATACTTGTAAATCTTGTAAAGGCCACAGGATTCATCACTGCCCAGCAGCTCACAGGGCCAGAATTCATCTCAATATGGGTGCTCCTTGCCGTATTCTGGGCATTTGCATACTACGCGACCTCGGTGAGTGTGGACTTCATACAGGCGCCAGAATACAGGATCCTTATACTGGGATTTTTAGTAGTTATAGGAGCAGTGGTATTTGCTCTGGTAGAGCCTGCGACTGTGTATAACATATTCGTAGGGAATGGGTTCGTAGCAAGCGGGAACATAGCCACTACTACCCAGGAGCTGCAGGCACCATCATGTCAGTTCCTGTACACCAGCTTCGGCGCAAACATGTTCACCTCCGTGCCTACTTTAGTGATGTTCATTAGTTCGTTGACAGGTAGCCTTAGCAGTCTACAATGCACTGCTCCAGCAGCAGGAAACCTCCAGTGGATATGGACCTCATTCTACGGGATCCTCGGCATTATACTCCTATTTCCGCTCTTCATTCCGTACATGTTCATGCAGGTGTATGATTCGGGCGGACTTCTGAGCGGAAAGGCGAGACTGAGGTTCGATGCAACTCCAGGAATGATCATTCTCATGGCACTGTTCATACTCACTGCGTATCTGGAGATGCACGTGATAAGGTTCAATTCCCTGGTCTCTGTGCCTCTGGCAATGCTTAGCGCATTCACTCTGTACTGGCTTGTGCTTCTTGCAAACGGAATAAATATCGCAGCCCCAGTAGGGCGTGCAATAGGTCTTACGATAATGCTGATAGTGATAGTATTCGTATTATACGAGCTTGTCTACTACGCCAATGTTTATTCCAGCACTCTGGTGCAGGCTGATAGCATAAATCCGCAGTTCATAGGCGCATTGCGGTGGCTAAAGGCGAATTCACCCACTAACAGCGTGGTACTAACGCTATGGCCCGATGGATCTGTCGTCGAAGGAGTCGCAAACAGGACAAGCGTAACTGACAGTGTCGGTTCGGAGAATGGCACAAAGGCCACTCCTTTCGCCGCGTGGCTGTTCAACACTTCCGATGAACCAAATTTCCTTACCAACAAAAAGCTTACCGGAATGCCCAACTATCTCCTTGTGCGATCAACATGGCTTGCCGAGACTCAGGGCATATACACAGAGGCAAACATAAGCGTCAATTCCTCGCTGTTCGGCTACGCGCCGCTAGTGTCATTCTCTGAATCCGCAGTCAATTCGACGTTCAGGCAGATAGAGCTCAGGCCGAATCCAAACGGCCAGTATCCAAGCGTGCTTCTAAGTCTTAGCTATTCAAACTCTACTGGGCAGCTGACTGGCCTTTATGGATTGCTTGAGGTGGGCCAAGGCCAGGTATCTCCGTTCCAGCAGGTCGTTCTATACAACCAGGACAACGGCAATTTCAGCGACGTGAATCAGGGCAAGATAAACCAGACGAATGGCGAGATGCTCCTGGTTCAGTATTCTGGTGTGCCAAGGCAGGGATTCTTCCTGAACATCACCGGAGCCTTCGTTTTCGGCGAGGCCATAGCCAACAGCAACTTCATAAAGATGCTCTACCTGTGCAACGACTACCAGTGCGCCTGGAACAACAGCGTGGCATCCATGCACCTAGTATACATGAATCAGGACACGAAGATATTCCGGATAGATTACAACAGCACCGGCTAGCACATTATTAAGTTTTGCGCGGTATCTGTATAAGAAAGAGGGCGTGTTGCATATGCAAATTAGTGAGACCGGGCAGGCCGTCATGCGTTCAATATTCCCTGTCCTCCTCTTTGCCGCACTCATCCTCCAGCTGCCACAGCTGTCATACGCTTCAACAAGCTATGGTCTTGGAAACTTCAGCGCGCTTAACCTTTATCCTTCCGACACCAGCGCATTGAGCTGCACTGTATACAATGGCACCATCTACTGCATAGGCGGCCTATCGGGATCCTACGGCGTGGACGGCGCTTATTTTGCAAAGCTAAGCCAGTCCGGCATGTCAAACTGGACGCAGACTACTGCATACCCGCTTAATACGGATCCGTCCTGCGATGCATATGACGGCTATATATACTGTGTTGGCGGTAGCTTCTACCCCTATTCTACTAATGCCACTTACTTCGCGCAGATCAACAGTACTGGCATAGGGAACTGGACAAACTCAACGCCGTATCCAAACCCTTCTACCAGGCAATCCTGCAATATATACAACGGGACGATGTACTGCCTGGGAAGTATCGGTGTGCCAGAAGGCAACTATGCCAACTTTGTATATTATGCAAAGGTGTCATCATCCGGTATAGGCAAATGGGCACAGACAACGTTGTACCCAGGCAACCTTTCCGGCGTATCATGCTATCTAAATAGCAGCTATATCTACTGCATAGGCGGTTCCGGCACTGCCGCCCCTCCGGCCAGTTATTTCTCAAGGGTTACCAGTTCTGGAGTGTCAAAATGGTCACGTACATATCCGTATCCAATACCTGCTGCAGGCACTAGCTGCAGCATATACCTGGGATACCTGTATTGCACGGGAGGTTATTCAGGAATAAACTATACGAACAGGACCTATTATGCTTCGATAAGTCCGTCTGGCATAGGGCTATGGAAGGAAACATCGAGTATGCCTTATCCTATTGCTTTTTCCAGCTGCAATGCGTATGAGGGCACTTTATACTGCATAGGCGGTAACTATCACAACGTAACGCTCAATGCAACGTTCACCGCGCCGATACTGCTGTCACAGGGCGCTGCATCGATAATCACAACTTCTATCCCCGCCACTACTGTAACAAATGTGAGCATCCAGGGCAATACCTCTACTGCCACAGTTTCCACCGACACGAATTCGACACCACAGCCCTCGCAGCCGCAAGCAGGTTACAATGCCATATGGATAATAATTGCAGTTCTGGTGGTGGTTGTAGCCTATCTAGTTCTTCGAGCCAGAGGCCGCAGAAGGCTCTCAGATAAATAAGTTAGCCACGGCAGCGGCAACGCAGCCATTACAATCTATTATTGATTTATAAGACTTTAGCTGATAATATATCCTGTAAGGGTATGCAATGCGCGTGCTAAATACAGTGCTGCTGATGATGCCAATCCTCATAGTCCTATCCGCGTCATCCTCAGTCACGGTAAGCGTGCCGTTTTCTGCCCAGACCGCTTCGCCACTGGCGCAGTCCGGCCAGATTCCATCCCCAAATCAGCTTTCAACTGCCAATTCAGTATACGTTTACAACAACCAGAACGGGCTATGGCTTCTCACCTGCCCAAATGCTCCTGAGGGTGGAAACGGACAGAGCACCAATCTTTTCCAGTCCACTCCTTTCGGAAACGGATGGGATATAGCAGGGAACCTATGCGGTTCGGCAGGCTTTCCCGTCCCTTCTCAGCCAGTGACTCTTACATTAACTGACACGCTTCAGCCTGCAAGCGGCCTTCCAGATTCATCAACATCACAGGTTAACCTGATAATACAGAATGCAGTGTATGCCCAGCTTAATAACATTGGATATTCACCAGAGGTAGCGTCTCCAAACGGCGATGCAGTATCCACTGCATTCAACACCAAGTCGTATATATTCGATAGCGTGCCCGTCAGGGGCCAGCAGGGCTTATGGACTTGGAGCGCGTTCTATCCTGACCTTGCCAACCTCGGCAGCATGGAGAATGGATTCTCCGTTACTGCAGCTCCAGAGCAGGGTTCATACAGCCAGAATTCGTGTCAGTGGACATACCAGATAAACTCAGTCGCAACCCTCACAGGCATACAACCATCTACCATACCTTTCTTAACGCCGCAAGGCGCAGAAGTGAACATAGGCATACTTCCATATTTCATATACACTGCCAACGTAATCAACGACGCGCCGCTCAACCAGTTCAACACGCAGCTGTCATACGACATATTCAGCCCAATGAACTACTATAATCCACAGGGAGTCATAGAGCCGTTCACAATCAATTCACTTGGATTCTTCTTCGGAAACTACAGCGGCAAGCTTTCTTACTTCACCAACACCGGTTCAGGCTTTAACCTAAATTTAGGCGTGGATTTCTCCAGCAATGATCCCAATATAGGCACGCTGGTGCCTATACAATCCAGCAGCTCTTCATCCACTGGTGGTACCGGAGGCACAGGTCCTGTCGGCCCACAGCAGATCTGGGCTGCGCTTACTGGGGCAGGCTTTAGCGCCGTGCAGGCTGCAGGCATAATGGGCAATGCGGCTCAGGAGACGGGCGGACAGAGTTACCAGAACATAAACGTCGAGGAGAACATAGGTGGTGCATGCTTTGGAATGGTCTGCTTCACGACAGGCGGAGGTTACGTAGCATCACAGCTTGTCACAGGCAATCCTTCTGCAGACCTAACTGCACAGGTGGCGATGATAGCCTCACAGTGCGGACCTACCAATACTGGGTGCTGGGGTGGTGCATCGGATCCTGCAAGTGCCGCCTTGGCCTTCTCAACCAACTGGGAGCGCTGCGGTGCATGTAACAACCCCGTCAGAGAAGCGCAGGCCCAGGCAGTATATAGCGCAGCGCAATCCGGCAACTGGCCCATGGGTTCAGGCACACCTTCTCCAAGCGGCCCTACATCAACAGGCTATTCCATATCCATTGCACCAATGTCAATATCGGGGTTGTCAAACGGCGACATATTCGTGATGGCAAATTCCCTAACAGTAAGTTCATCTGGAGGATCTTCAGGCGGGTATTTTTATCCTCTAGGTCCAGGATGTTCAATGAGCCGAACAGATATGGGGCAGGACTGGGCTGGTGGGCCGTGTCCGATATATGCGATAGGATCAGGGACAATAGTGGCTGCACCGTTCGCAAACCAGCCCAGCCAAGGGCATAACAACTGGTATGGCAATTTCTATGTACTTAAACTAGATAGCCAACCAACTCCCAGCGATCCGCTAAGCAGCCAATACGTCTATTACGCAGAAGGCGTTTCCATCACAGTTCCCGTGGGAACGCATGTAAACGCTGGGCAACAGATAGGAACAGTACAGAACGATCCGGATGGAGTAGAGTTTGGATGGGCCTGTCCAACGCAGTACCAGCAGGCACATACCCTTGCAGCGTGCAATGGATATGGCGGTACCGACAATACTCCATATGGAGAAGATTTTTTCAATTTTATTAATTGCAATACCAAAGTGCCTTCATCATATAGCAGCACATCAACAACATATACTGCAACCTGCACTGGTGGTGCGAGTCCTGCTGCACCCAGCGGGCCTACAAGCACCTCCGGCAGCTCATTTAGCAGTCCTAATCCGCAGGCGCAAGGATACGTGACCGCAGTTACAGCCCCATCGATAAACATCTATATACTAAAGTCAATACCTGAAGGTTACTACAACACTTCCCTTCTGCCTCCTAATTCCGTGCCTGCATCTCCATCCAGCGGCGCCTCTGGCAATCCTTCTCCGGGAGGCAGCATAGGTAGCTGCGTAACTCCAACTGGCAGCTGGCAACCTCTGGGATCACCGACTCTGGAGCAGTGCACTGCAGGACAGATAGAATCAGCCTGGGTTGCAGGTGGCGGACCGGCAGCTATGGCTCCGCTCATGGCAGGAATCGCACTGGCTGAATCCGGTGGATACATAAACGTGCAGGGAGACGGCGGCTGCGGATGGTGGGGTTTCACTCCTTGCGAGTGGGCATCCCCTTCACAAGCGGGCCCTGTTGTGCAGGGCCAGGCAGCAGTGCAGAAGTATCAGGGAGAATTGGGTGCAAGCACACCTCTTTCACCATGGTTCGATGATAGGATATGGCTTAAGTGGCAGGCGGCAGGCTATCCTGGCTGGAATGGGAACGGACAGTATCCAGATGCTGCTACAGTGAGCGGATGGATAGCTAGCCTTGACCTTGCAAGCCCGTCCGAATACGCAGATATCACTGATAATCCTGTACCATCGGGAAGTCCTTCAGCAGCCACTTCTCCCACAGACACCTTCTCGAGCAACTGGCAGAATTACTGGAACCAGGTAAACAATCTGCAGAGCAATTCTGTGTACGCGATAAATGCGCTCTCGGTAAGTGGGCTGCTCAGTAACACCATCCTTGCAGGAAACTTCATGCCGATGAACATGTCAGTAGATGTAGGTGGCGACGCGTACATAGTGGGATTAGGCCAGAACGGCCAGAGCGGCACATGGCTTGTGCACGTTTCGAATACAATAAACGGCAATCCCATATCAGTGCAGATAGCATCAATATGTCCTCCAGGAGCAAAGCAGACAGGCGGGCCGATATGTGCCATACAATGGAATGAGATAGCGGCGTCCCCAACAGGCTCGGAGATTTTCCTTGCAAATCCTGCTGCAGGAGACATAGAGGTATTCGGAAGCAACCTGGGGTACATAGGCCAGATAACACT
>JAJYVC010000015.1 GCA_021792235.1 Microcaldota archaeon | reverse complement strand
GTCTGAAAGCAGGCTGCATGTCCTCTCGAAATCCGAATTGCTCAGGGTGCTGTATACATAAGAGCGCCTTATTATTGAAAGAGCGAGCTTTGCAGATATACTTCCATACTCCATAGACATTGCTGAAATCTGATTGGCAAGAACGTCAAGAGCATTTCTCTCCACCCTACGGCTCTCCAGATCCATTGAGACGGCCGCCTCTGATATGGCTATTGATTCTAGGCAGTCAAGTTCATTGTGCACTATTATCGACCCGTAGGCCTTAGCTGCGGGACTGTGGCCTCCTCTTCCTACCCTCTGCACGAGCCTTGTAACCTGCCTTGGAGACCCATATTGTATTATAAGATCAACTGCCCCTATGTCTATCCCCAGCTCCAGGGAGCTTGTCGCTATTATTGCCTTGATTGCGCCGCTCTTGAAGTCGTTCTCGGTGGTTATCCTCTCCTCCTTGTCTATTGAGCTGTGGTGTATGCCTATCCTGCCAAACTCTATGGTCTTTCCCAGGTGTATGAGCTTGCTGCCAAGTGATTCGACAGACTGTCTTGTATTGGCGAAAACTATTGCGGCATTGGATCTGCTCACCAGCTCTGACACCCTGACTATCCTTGCATATGCTTGCACATCAAGGCCGAATGCTAGCCTGAACTCTTTGTTGTCCTTTTCAGGTCTCAGCGGCATCTCGACTCTTATTTCAATCTTCTTCTTAAGCTGTGATGCAATCTTTGTGTATTCTCTATCATTAAACAGGAATCTTGCCGCTTCTTCTATGTCGCCTATAGTTGCGCTTATGCCTATCCTCTGGTATGGGCCTGTAACTTGCTCGATGCGTTCCATTACCAAAGATAATTGGGCCCCACGCTTGTTGTAATAAAGTTCGTGTAGTTCGTCCACTATCAGGGACTTGAGGTTGCGTAAACTGTCTCTTAGGGATTTTGATATCAGAAGGTTCTGGAGCGTTTCTGGGGTTGTGATTAGAAGCTGCGGCGGGTTCTCGGATTGTTTTCTTCTCTCGGACTGTGGCGTATCGCCATGCCTTACAGATATCTTTATATCCAATTCTCTGCAGAACCATTCAAGCCGTTTTATCAGGTCACGGTTAAGTGCCCTGAGGGGCGTTACATATATTACCTGTATTCCTTTACCAGACCCTGCCTTTGTCATCCTGTCGAGCAGGGGAAGTATTGCCGCTTCGGTCTTGCCGCTGCCCGTAGGGGCAGTTATTATGCAATTGCCTCCCTGCGCTAGCGGCCCTATTGAAAGCTTCTGTATCTCCGTGAGCTCATTGAACTTGGTGAGGAATAATTCGTACGGGCTTTTTGTCATAAACGTTCGGGTGTGCTATCTTGATACTTCTGTCAAACCATATGCGGTGTTGGTAGTTCCGTTGTGGCTGTAGTTGAGCTCTGTGTTTAGGGGAATGCTTATTGGCACAATGCTAGAGTTTATCTCGGTGCCGTAGTTATAGCATGGAACATATATCGTTGCGTTTTTGCCTGGCGTGATTGTGGTGGCCATCTTTGATGGTATGAAATTGCCTTCAAGGCTGCAGCCGGCGCTGTTTATGGCAAGTGTGCTGTTGAAACCGTTGACAATCTGAAGGCTTATCCTGAGTGCGGTTTCGTTGCTGGCAAATTGGGGGTTCTGGCAGAGGATACCGTTGGTGAATATGCATTTGTTTGCGTATGCCGATACGAAAACGGTCCCGTTCTTGGATGGGCCGTAACTGCGCGACAGATTGAACGCGTAGTTGGTTCCTTCCTGCAACGTGCTAGGTGATGACACCCACCATATACTTACGTTGTATCCTCCAACCAGCCTGCTTAGCTCGCTGGCAGTAACGTTACCCTGGTAGAAGTTCTGCATGCAGTACGATATGTTACTGAAGTTGTATATGTTGCCGTAGCAGGTATTGTCGAAGTTTACGCCCTTCATGAGGCTTTCGAACACCAGAGAGTTTGATGCGACGGCTATGTCTCCGGCATACATTAAGTTACCACTGTAACCATCATAATTCAGCAGCGAGTCGTTCCTGTTCTTCAGAGAGTAGTATGGACTTGTGTAGCTTTGGTTTGCCGCAGGACCGGAAGAGTATGCCGTGCAGTTACTTCCATACAGCGATACAAGCAGTTTTGTCCAGCCGCCAGAGTAGCTTGCGCATAGTGTCGTGTCATTGCCGAAGTTTATAGTGGATGTGCCATTGTAATCAGTCACATTGAATCCTTTTCCTATGGCTGCAGCGTCGATTGTGTTTTGATTTATGTAGCCCTGAAGCCATATCGATGTGAGACTGTAGTTTGAGTAGTAACCGTGTGCCACAACTATCTGGCTCAGATATGGGCTGAGGACATCCAAGACCGGGTATATCAGGTTGTTTGCCTGCGGCGATTCGGTTATAAGTAGGTACTTTGTAAAGTTGTCGAATATGAGTGATGCCTCATAGCCTCTTGGGCTCATGTAGAATATGTCACGTCCAACATAGTTTGACGGGAAATATGAATATGGTTCTGGCTTCGTGGCAGGCAGTACCGTAACTGTTGTGCTGCTTTGGGCCGCCTGCCTGTTAGTTATGTCATAGAGCCTTTCGGGATCTGCGACCATGGATATAGTGTAGGTACCATTGCTGGCCGGAGTGAAGTTATAATATATGACTGTCTGCTTTCCTGCTGGCAAGTGTGCCCTGTATACGTTCGTGGTATTGCCATTGGTATACAGACCTATAGATATGTTGTCTATAGTTGAGCTTCCAGTATTTGATATGGTAATTGGTATCTTCACTTCCTGGTAGGGATACACTGCGGCTGGAACTGAGCCTATGCTTATGTTCATTGATACTGAAGGCTGGTAATAGTATCTGAAGTACAGGGAAACCAGTATTATCGCCGCTATGAACACAACCCACAAGTATCTCTCTTTTATTGTCATTTCAGGCACCCGCCTTGCTTTTTACATCTTTTATTACCTGGCCCACCTTGTTGGCTATGTCCAAGTAGTTCGATTCGAATACGAAGCGCGCCCAGTTGCTTGGATCATACCTGTCTCCGGTGTCTGGCGGCCTGAAATAGAACCTTCCTCCGGAGTTTTCAACGTATCCCATCTTTTTCATCCTGAGCAGATGGTACCTCAAGGTCTTCTCGTTTATCTCCTCCCAGTTTGTGTTTATATAGTCAACGAGATCCTTCACTGTCGGCTCGCTGTTCCTTACGAACTGGAAGTGCACCAGTGAGTCTAGGACTGCAAGCGAGCTCAGCCTTGATTCGCCTGGGTTTATTATGCCAAGCGAGAGGGCTAGCCAGCGTATTGCAGACCTGCGGGTCTCAAGGACCTCGTTGGTGAGCCTCATGTTGCGCAGCGTTACCTCGCTTTCTATAAGTGAAGCTTCATTTAGATCCAAATTCGCACCTTAGCGGTATAAATATAAGGTTGTATAACTAATTTCATATCTACATCATGCTCTAAATTTATAAAAGTGATTGTATGGTTCAGCAGCCGAATGAACAGGACATAGAGAAGATGGTAAGGGACTACCAGGTAGTCCAGGAACAGCTCCGGATGTACGCAGTCCAGCTGGAGCAGCTCAAGGCTCAAAAAGTGGAGCTGGAGCGTGCCAATGAGGAGGTTGGAGGATCCTCTGGAAAAGTGTACATAAGCGTGGGAGGGGTTATAGTGGAGACCACTAAGGACAAAGCACTTGCCGATCTTAAGGATCGTGTGGAGCTATCAGACACCAGGATATCTTCTGTGACAAAGCAGTTCAATGAGCTGAGATCACGGGAGAAGCAGCTTAGTGAGAGGATAACTGAGATTTACAAGTCGGCTCAGGGCGGGCAGCAGTAAAACCGGAAAGATTAGATGAGATACACAGATATTGCTTATTTTGGGGTTCGCGACTCACTGGCGAAAAGGATAGGCTATGATAAGATATATGTTGTGGGGAAGGATATAGAGATTGTTAGTAGAGCTTGTCCAACCAGCTTGCCGCAGATAGTCATCGGGAACGATCCTGGGACCCTGATAGGTGCGCTGAAGAGCCCCGACGTGATTGGCGTTATATTTGAGAGCGACGAGCTATCCAAAAACGTGGTCGAGAAAGCGTCTGAACTTAAAAAGACAGTGTTCGTGCCCGTGGGTGGTTTTACAAAAACCGTGGTGGAAGAACGGGGAAGACGGGCTGGGAGGCTGAGAAAGATAATGAATTCTGCCCATGCCCTTGGTGCGCGTATGAGGATAGTGACCATGGCAGATTCAGAAAGTTCGCTGCTTTCTGTGAACCAGCTTAGGGAAGTTGGCCGCCTCATATTCGAAAACGGCGACGTCGATGGGACAATTGGGGAAGTGCTATGATTACAAAACCAAAGAATAGATACATATTAGTTGAATCGTCTGTGCCGCTTGAAGGCCGGGGGCGCACATACGACTCTGCCATACTTGGGGGCGTGGCTGCTGAAATAGGTTCACTGGGTTTTGTAAAAGCTAATCCAAGGATTGTTAGATGGATTGGTGACAATAGATTTATAATACGGTCAAATAGAGGTACTGAAAGGGACATCGTACTTGCGCTTTCTTTCATAAAGAGGATAAATGGTAGGGATTTGGGATTCTATACCATACAGACATCAGGCACCATAAGGAAGCTAGGGTCTGTTAGGCGCAGACCTGGTTCTTTAGCGAAAGTTGCATGAAGTAGAACAGCTTCTCTGCTTCTTCTCTTGACCTAAGAGAGCTTATTAGAGATACGTGTTCAAGTGCGCGGTCGGCCCCGAAGACGATGTTTGCGGTATCCAAGACCGTAAGTTTTGCAATGGCCAGCTTGTCGCCTGCCGACGCCCAGCCGCCTGTGCTTGCCGCGGTCCCCTCCTCATCTATCTTGATCATTGCCCTGGTTCGTGGAGTCATGTACACCTCTACGCTTGCGTTGCTTTTGGATAGCCTGCTGGCCATATGGTCTGCGTGCGCTGCGCCGACCATGACAACGAGGGACCTTTCTGGATCCCTGCGCCTGAGCTCGGCAATATTCTCAAGCATCTTTTCATTCCTCCTGTCCAGAAGTCGTTCCCTGAATCTTGCACTGCTTGCAGAGGACCTGGCTTCGACGGTCAGCTTCTCGGCTCCTTCAAAGGTTAGCTTGCTGTATTTATCCTTCTGTATCTGTTCTGCAAGGCCAGATGTGGCAAGGCGTACTAGTATGAGTTCTGGAAGGAAAGCTATCTGCCTTCGGTCTATCGGCTCCACATCAACCCCCCTCTTGTATAGCCTAGAGAATTCCCAAAAGATACCACTGAAAAAATCGTCGCTGTGTGGAGGTCCGTTCCTCTCCGCCTGGGCGATGGCCTTCCTTATAAATTTCTTGGATTTTTGCCCTTTAGGGAGCTCAAAGCATATAGTATATTCACCTTCGGAATCAATAATGTCATCGAGTTTGCGTGCTAGTTCGAGGAGGTTTGGTCGGTCATTAATGTGGGCCATGCCTATTACATGTATCTTGCCCTGATGCTTTGATGCCTGAGAAGTGACTGGCTTGGCGTGGGCCATATAGAATCAGGATAGTGTGGGTTCTGCCGGTATATAAGATTATTCTGCAGAATTTGTCTGTTTTGGTCCGGCATTACTTTGATGCGGGATTGTTGAATAGGGCTATCGTCTCTTCTTTGTTCAGTATGGCATAAGGCTTGCCGCAGCTTTCGCAATTGAATCCTGATTCGAACGCCGAATCGAAAGGCAAGACTACCTTCTGCGTCGAATAGCATTTCTTGCATATGAAGAAGTCGTTGCAGTTGCCGGGCAGGTTTGGTATCTCCGATGTGGTGGCCTCGGCTTCAAGCTTGCTTATGTAATCCTCGAGCTTCTCGTTGTTCAGCTTCCACTTGAAGATTAACCATCCTTTATTGTCCTTGCTTACATCGTATTTCACTATTCCGTAGCCGTTCATCATGTTAAGGAGCCTCCTCACATCATTTACCTTTACGTTATGCTGGACGGCTATGTCTTCGTCTGTCTTTGGATTCTTGACAAGTGACCTCAATATTTCTGGCGCAACGGCGCCGAGAGTATCAGAAATGTGCTGATTGAAGTTGCTGTTTCCTAGCAGCGACTCCGCTTTGAGAGTGTCAGCTACGGCATGCGCCTTAGCTATCGCTTCGTCCTTCTCCCTGCGCAGTTCCTTTGCGGGCTTTTTCTGCACAACGTGGCTCTTGCTCTTGGCATTCTGCTTTGTAGTGTTGGCATGCTGCTTGGCATGTGCCTTCTTGACAGCGCTTTTTTTAGCGCGCTTGGCAAATACTGGTTTTTTTGTTTGTTTCTTGTGCGTTGGCAAAAAATCCACCTTGTTGGGGGGAACAGGGTATGTGATAGTATTATGGTGTAACTTGTATTTAAACATAACAAATTTTAGCAAAACTATTGTTTGTGTTTGTTATTTTGGACTATTTTGTTGTAATTATATGTATTATATGGTCATTTCACATATTTAAATCTTTAAAAAAGCTTGTCGTACAGTCGCGTTTAATTCACTTTATGATTTATAACTTGTTATTGTTATTAATAATCGTAGCGAGGTAGGGTAGCCTGGAGTGCCCGCCGGGCTCATAACCCGGAGATCGGAGGTTCAAATCCTTCCCTCGCTATATACTTGTTGCCCGCCCTGCTCCCCAGAGTTCCACTATTCGTGTGCTGTTATTATATTATATCTTATTATCTATAGACATTTGTCTAAAACTATTTAGGTGCTAGCTGAACCGGTGGTGCAATTAATAGTGGAAACTCACAGGGTATCTACAATGGAAATTGACTTTTCTGTAAACTCTCTCTACAACCTTTTTAAAGCAGAACAGAAGTCCGGAGAAATATCTCCGCTGCCAAAAGATTTTTATCTTGCGGCTAATGAAAAGTTGAAGTTATTAGGGAAACCCGAAAGCGATGAGTACAAAAACGCTACTAAAATAATAAACGCCATAAAAGAGAGGCGTACACAAAAGATACTCATGTATCTTGCATACAACAAAGAAGTACCTAGACCCATGCCTATCGAAGAAGAAGATTTATATATACAAATAAAAAACATACTAAACAAGAACAGTGAACCAAAACCAACTAAAGTAAAGATAGCAAAGGCCATACCACAGATAGTTTCCCCAACAGGAAACAAGCTCGGCCCGTTCGAGCAAAACGAGATAGCCTACATATATGATCCGGCTGACATCAAGTTTATGGTTGAAAACAAACTGGGAGAAACAACAACTTAAGTGATAAAATGAAAATAAGCAAAGAGATAATGACATATTGCCAAAACTGCAACAAACACACAAAGCACACTGTAAGAACGTACAATAAAAAACCGCAGCGTGGACTTAGTCTTGGTACCCGGAGGCACAACCGTGCCATAAAAGGATATGTAGGAAGCATCGAACCAAAGATACATCCCAAAAAGCTTGGAAAGAAGCAAAAAGTGATGATTGAATGCCAGGAATGCAAGAAGTCCGGGGAGAAAGTCATCGGAATGAGGACAAAAAAGAAGATAGAGATAAGCAGGTAAGTGGTTGATAATACAAAAAAGCCTTCCCGACGTCGGGGAGTTTGTAATAATAAAGATAACGAAGATAATGCCCCACGGCGCGTACTGCAGACTAGCAGAGTACAACATAGACTCCTACCTTCCAATATCAGAAGTGTCGTCAGGTTGGATCAAGAACATACATGAATTCATAAAAGAGGGCCAGCAAGACGTAGCAAAAGTGATATTCATTGACCCAGAAAAACGCTCGGTGGATATTTCATTGAAAAAAGCCACCGCAAAGGACAAGAAGGACAAGATTAATGATTACGGGCTGGAGAAGCGCGCCGAGGGAATAGTAACAAAAGCGATAGCAGCAACAAAACAGGAAGGCAACAAGCAAGCAATAATAACAGAGCTGGCAAAGTACGCAAAAACCTACAACGAGCTGGCAAATGCCATATTCGAAGGCAAGGATCCGCTCTCCAGATTCAAGGAAAAGGAATTCAAGCAGGCTCTATACGACCTTGTCGCCAAGACGATAAAGCCAAAGACGTATACTGTGGCATACAATGTAGATCTTACTACCACAGACACAAAAGCAGGAATAAACACGATAAAGGATACATTGACCGGAGTAGAGAAGGAGGGGGTGGAAGTGCTTTACATGGGTGCGCCCAGATACCGGTTCCTTGCGTCAGATTCAAGCTATCCAAAAGCAGAGGAGAAGATAAAGAAGGCACAGAAGATGCTTGAAAGGCACAAAAACATCGAATTCAGCATGAAAAGCGTAAAAGTGCAGGCCACCTCATGAACAGCACAAGGATATACTATAACAAGAAGCTGAAGCCTAAGGAACCGATACTAATAGTTGGACTGCCGGGCATAGGTAGTGTGGGCAGCCTTGTTGCTGAGTATCTGAAGAACGAGATAAACGCCAAACGGTTCGCCACCCTTTATTCCCCGCACTTCATTCACCAGACCATAATGCTGAAGAGCGGATACACAAGGCTAATAAGCAATAGATTCTACGTCAAAAGTTCAAAGAAAGGCTCCATAATGATACTCCTTGGAGATACGCAGGCGCCCTCGCCAGAAGGCCAGTATGAAGTCAACGAAGAAATAGTCCGGTTCTTCAAGTCGCTTGGAGGAAAGACAATCTATACTATAGGCGGCTACAGCGCAGGAAGCCACTACATACATAACCCAAGGGTATTTGGTGTCGCTACGGATAGCAAGACTAAGTCCACGCTGTCCAAGAACGGCATCGTGTTCGGCCAGACTAGCGGAGCTATATGGGGCTCCGCAGGGATGATAGTGTCGTTCGCCAAGATGTACGGCCTAAGCGCCGCGTGCATAATGGGCGAAACAAGCGCCCTGGAGATAGATGCGAATGCCGCGAGAGCCGTGCTTGAATCGCTAAAGAAGATACTGGGTATCAACATAAATCTGGAGAACATAGACAAGATAAAGACAGAGACTGACAGGATGATAAAGGAGCTCGAGGACGCCCAGAAGGCCGCTGAGCCTCCAAGGAAGGAAAACTTCACGTACATAAGGTAGTGAATCATCTCCTCGCAAGCAGCAGCCTTGCGACCATCAAAATCGTCACTATAACAAGGGCGACTACAAAATACTCCACTATCTGCGCGGGCGACAGCTGAACTCCCGATCCACCTATTGACGGGATGCTCACCGAGATGCTCCTTTCATAAGCCGTAGTGGTAGGCGCGCTCGTCACATAAGAAGAATTCTGTATGTATGTTGCAGTGGTGTTTATTTCTTTGCCAACCAGTATCTGCTCCGAAGGCACCAGAGTACCGGTTGTTGCAAAACCACCATTCCCATACTTCGATTGGACAACTCTTACATTCGCGGCAGTCTCTGCGGTATCCTGTCCAAAGGTATACGCAGAGGGGAACGGCACAACGGTGCCGTTGTCATAATAATATATCCACATAGTGGCAGCCAGATCATTGAAATAAGACTGGGCACCTCCGGATTCTCCAGCAAAAACCAACTCTGCGTCATAATAGTTCCCGCTAAGATTGCCGCTTGAAGGCGTGTAGAAGTATGGGGTAACCAATATGCTTGAATTTTCGGCTCCAGGAAGGAGCACCTTGTCATAGAATACCAGTGGCCCCCTACCGTAACTGCCATTTTCCAGAACCTGATATCCGAATGAAAGGAGCGTGCCATTGATTGTCTGATTCTCTAAAATCACCAGTTTTATGTTGAAAGGCAGTGAGTAATTGAAATAGTCATAAGGATAGGAATACGCGTAAAAGCTCTGGTTCCCGCAAGGTCCGCACACAGTTACATTTCCAGATCCCCTCAGCATGCTGTTGCTCAGGTTTCCTGAAGGCAGCGTGTTGTTCCATATGTTGCTCACGAGGTAGTAGCTTTTCTGGCTCGTATTGAAGTCTACCACATTCTGCAGCCACAATACCCTTGGCTGGCCATTAACGCGTGTGTTAAGCTCAACGTTTAGCTGGAGGCTGGCGCCGTATGCCGAATTGTTGTCAGAAGAATTGAAATCCATTGCACTTAAAGAGGTGATGTTGGCGTCTCCTATGGCTCCTCCAGTTGATATCACATACGGAACAAGGACTCCAGAGCTGTTGTACACCCCATAACTAACCACGCCGACAGGGTAACTTCCGCCGAATCCCTGCTGCGGATTTATTAGTGACCCATATGACGTTATCATAATAAACGCGTCGGTGGGCAAAGACGAAGTTATTACTATGGGATACGTGCCTTTGTTGAGCTGGATATTATACAACGAATCAAAATTATCCCCATTGTCAAGCGAATACGAGAATCCAGAAACATTTACTGTGATCGGATGCGCACCAAAATCCCTGTCAGTAAGTATGGACACATTCACGGAACTATAATTGTCAAGCGTGAGATTGTACTGATAACTGTTGCTTATGCGAGCAGCCATAACCGCACCCCTTCTTGCACCAAAAGCCTCTGCGTCAGCACTCACGCTAGACGACGCGCTGAATATCACAGTGTACGATCCTGAAGTCAGGTTTATTTGATATACTCCAGAACCAACCGTCGAACGAAACAGCTCGTTGACATGCCCACCATTTACCCACGAACTGAAGTCAGAGGATTTTATTACTATCAACTGCATGCTTCCGCTTGCATCTATCCCGGCGTATATGCTTGATCCGCTGCCAAGCGTGACATTATTGTAGAGGAACTCTCCAGAAGAGAGATTCTGGTATGCACTGACTGTTCCCAATAAGGTCAATAGTGCTACCAAAGCAAGCAACTTCATGATGTGATAATCCAGATTAAATATATTAAGTTAAATCATATGATAGATGTGGGCGCCGATAGTCTAGCCTGGTAGGACTTTGCCTTCCCAAGGCAAAAACCCGGGTTCAAATCCCGGTCGGCGCATATACTAACATACTGCACAATAGAACGGGCAACACATGGAGAAGTCAAGCCTTAAATACTTTTAAAGCAGAATAAATACATATGAACATGGCAGGCAAAGGCTACATGTGGCTCGATGGCAGGTTTGTCAAATTCGAAGATGCGAGAGTAAACATATTGACGCATTCGCTGCAGTACGGCAGCGGCATATTCGAGGGCGTAAGGTGCTATGACACCATGAATGGTCCTGCGGTGTTCAGGATGCATGACCACATGAAGAGATTCATGAACAGCGCAAAGATATACGGCATGCCTATCAATTTCACGCAGAAACAACTCGAGGATGCAGTCTGCGGCACAGTATCCAAAAACAAGCTAAAATCGGCGTACATAAGGCCGTTCGCCTTCTACAATGACGTAGGAATCGGGTTCAGCACAAAAGGCAAGACGACAAGCGTTGCCATCGCGGCGCTGGAGTTCGGTAGGCTATTCGGGGAGAGCAAGGGGCTCAAGTGCAAGGTCTCGTCATGGCAGAGGATCAATTCCGCAATACTGCCCGTAGAGGCAAAAGCAAGCGGAAACTATCTTAACTCAATCATAGCCTCAAAAGAGGCCCAGGACTCAGGATACGACGAGGCTATACTAATGTCAGATTCTGGCAAGACTGTTGCCGAGGGGCCCGGAGAGAATATATTTGTGGTCCAGGACGGAGAGATAATAACACCACCGAAATCAGCGGACATCCTTCTTGGCATAACAAGAGACAGCATCATAAAGCTCGCGGCAAGCCTTGGAATAAAGGTGCATGAAAGAAACATAAGGAAGGAGGAGCTCTACACCAGCGATGAGGCATTCTTCACAGGCACAGCAGCCGAGATCCAGGCCATAACTTCGGTTGATTCAAGGCAGGTTGGCAACGGAAGGCAGGGGCCGGTGACAGGCAGGCTCAGCGACGAATACTCCAAGATCGTAAAAGGGGAGAACAAAAAGTTTGCAGGGTGGCTCACACCAATAGGCTGACTGGAAGGACGTACAGCACCGCAGCGCAGAATAGCGCCCCTGCAACCGAGCATAAAAGATTAGACGTGTATTTATTCCCTATGCCTTTCTCCTCAAAATGGCCCAGAAGCGAATCCACGGCATTGCCCAGCACCCCTGCAACAACAACAACAACGAACACGACCACCTGGGCTCCCAACGCAAATACTGATAGCCCTATCAGGAAAGAGGCCGCAAGGCCCATGAGGGTGCCAAACCAGGTAACACCACCTGAAATGCCCTTCTTGACCCTCTTTCTGGTTATCAGGTCCTTGGGCTCCTGCGCTCCAAGCACACCGAACTCGCTAGCGAACTTGTCAGCAGTTATTGCCGCGACGCTTGCAACAAACGCAAAGACAATAATCTCAGCATGAAGTACCGATACGCCTAACAGATTCTCAAACAGAAAATATACTATCACAACTGCCACAGGCACAAGGCCGTTAGCCACAACGTTCTTCCAGCTCCTTGTCTTCTCATATCCCTTCAATAAGGCCTTGCTGTCCTCTTTTGCATGGGTCGCTAGAGAGGAGAGTATCAGAAAGTCTATAAGTATGGCTATGAAGAACCACCACATATTCAGGCCGAGATAGAATATGGTGACTCCAAAGAGCACGGCCAACAGCGTGCCGCTTATGTCAAGCGTGAATACGGAAGCCATGATTGGTTTATTCCCCACCAAATCTTAAAGCTTTCTTGCAGCCGATGTCTCTGAAAACCTCTTTGGATCAGGCCAAAAATAGCGTCAAACAGCATTCCAAACAAATGGAATTTGTATTCGTACTTCCACTATTTAGTAAGCCTTTTAAAGGCACTTATTCATATACTGATTACGAGTTCTCTATCATGGAGGAGTATAACTGGTCGCCTTGCCAGCGCGTGCAACTCGCGCGTCGCTGGCCTCTTCCTTTTTGCATTTTCGAAAACGTCCAAAGCCACATATGGATTTAAATAACCCACCTACGTTGATATTTGATTAATTGGGTAAAGGATGGTCGACGCTACAGATGTTGTCATCGTGGTGCTGCTTGTCATACCGTTGCTAGCGCTGCTTGCAATTCCCACATACAACGCCATAAACCCGAATCTTGGCGGAGTGTCTTTCTTCTACTGGTACCAGATCCTATGGATGCCACTCGGCGCACTGCTTTACTACATAGCTGCAGTTCTGTGGAACAACAAAGAGAAATCTGGAGCACGAGCAGTTGGCGCTTCGGCGCGAAGGTCCTCTAGGAGTAGAAGGCGAAGGTGAGCAAATGATTGACCCCATATCAATAGCAATGTTCGTTGCCCTATTCATAGTCTTCGTATTCCTTGGGTTTTACGGAGCCAGATGGAGGAAGGGGGACCTTACGAAGCTCACCGAATGGGGACTCGCAGGAAAGAACATAGGTGCCTTCCTAGGATGGTTTCTGCTCGGCGCAGACATATACACTGCATACACCTTCATAGCAGTGCCGTCTTCGCTATTCGCGAAAGGATCAATATACTTCTTCGCAGCACCATATGTAATAATCACATACGCATTCGCAATGTGGGCAATGCCAAAGTTCTGGAAGATCGCCAACAAGCGCGGTTATATCACCGTAGCGGACTTTACCCGCGAGGTATTCAATAGCCGACTTCTAGCCATATCCGTGGCGATTGTAGGCATAGTGGCAGAACTTCCATACATCGCGCTACAGATAGTCGGGATGCAGGCAGTGCTCATAGCGCTGCTTCAGGGCGTTGGGGCCACCCAGACTATAATAGAGCTTTCCCTTATAGTATCCTTCATAATACTGGCGGCATTCACCTGGACGAGCGGTCTCAGGGGCGCAACGCTTGGCGCCCTACTTAAGGACGCCCTGATACTGGTGAGCGTAGTGGCAGTGGTAGTCGCCGTGGCAACTCTCGGAGACTTCCATACGGCATTCGTCAACGCATCAGCCACTACAGTCCACTACTTCCAACTGCCCGCCAACCTGTACAACGCATATTGGAGCCTGTTCGTATTCAGTGCGCTTGCACTGTATCTTTATCCGCATGTCATCAACGGCTCCCTAGCGCAGACAGATCCAAAAACAGTTAGAAAAACAGCCTCGCTTCTTCCGCTGTACAGCATAGGCCTGGCCTTCCTGGCAATGTTCGGATTCATGATATACGGCGTGCCAGCCGCACTAAACTATGTGCACTCGTTCCCTGCATCGGTGCAAGGTACACAGGTCGTTCCAGGACTCATACTAACGCTTCTGCCTTCATGGCTCTCCGGAGCGGCCCTGCTTGGAATATTCATAGGAGGTCTCGTCCCAGCCGCTATAATGGCAATAGCTGCAGCCAACTTGTTTACCAGGAACATAGCAAAGGAGATAAATCCTAAAATAACTCCAAAAGGCGAGACAAGGATAGCGCAGGTATTTGCCGTAGTGTTCAAGTTCCTGGCACTGGGCTTTGTATTCGTTATACCATTAACATATGCCATACAGCTCCAGCTATTCGGAGGCATACTCATACTGCAGATACTGCCCGCATTCATATTCGGCATGATAACCAGAAAGCTTAACAGAAGGGCCTTGTTCCTCGGGCTTCTTGCGGGCGTGGTAAGCGGGGTATACATGATGGAGGCCGCCAACAATTACGCGCAATGGGCGACCACATTAATAGGTACTGGCCTGGGCCCAGTATTCATAGGCATGATTGCCCTGGCCATAAACATAATTATAGTTGTGGCCGGAACGCTCGTAGCAAACGCCATGAACGTAACCAACGACTTACGTAAGGACGTACTTTTAGATTGACACATCTGTACGGACCACACCTCTCACCCTATTCTCGGCAAAGAAGCCCACACTCTTTAGCCGTGGGTAGTTTACAATGAATCCATGTCCATCAATTCGCCATATGGCACTCTGGAAGCTGTCTTGATCCCGTTCTGTCTCAATGTCGATGACACTACTACTATTCCGCTGTCCGTTTTCCTATAGAACATGTCAAAGTAGCCGCTTTTCGTTCTGTCCAAGTAGAAATTCAGGAATCTCAGCCTTGGTCCAGCGTCAGCCTCAAGGATAAGCAGATTAAGGCCGGTCTTGACAATACCTTTCAATTTCTCTACGCCTCTTTCGACGCCCTCTCGCTCAATTACTTCAAGCCCGTACTGGGTATCCATAGTACACCCGTCCCTAGCGTTAAATTTTATCTGGCCGTTGTGCGCCAGATATATCTGGCCGCTGCCAACTCGGCCTGCAAAAGGGTGCGAAAACTCCCAGGATACGGTGCTCTTGTCAGTAGCCTTTCTCGCGTGGAATATGGCATAGGTCATGCCTTCGGTATTCGGGAGCGATATCCTGTCATCGAGTATAGATCTTCCCGTCCTATAATGCACAATGCCGCAATCCGAAGCTACCACATATCCCCAGCCGTCCATGCACTGCTCTGCTTTTCTTACGCCTTTCGATTCGACTTCGCTCCTTACGGTGGCCTTCAGCGACCTATAAAGCCCTACCATCTCCTCCCTCGAATTCCCAACATAGGCTGCCATCCTGCACATAACATTCTCTTACCAGTTGACAGGAGATCCTATAAAAAGCCTACATCGAGCCCCCACAATAACAGAAAAATCGTCAAAAATGGCCAAATTCGTGATGCTTTTATAGGAACAGCGCAGCAATATAATCTGACGAATATGCAAAGCCTCAAGGCAAACAGGGCGATGGGCATGCTTAACAATCCTTACGCAGGGGAGCTGGGCGGATTCGGCCTCAAAACCTACAAGGAGCGCGCACAGCTGGCAAGCAGTCTTGGCGTAACACTTGTAGATCTAGTGCTTTCACAGGATAACGCGCAGGCGATAAGCAAAGGCGAAAATGTCCACGTGCGATTCTTAGACGGAAAAAACCTTTCTGATTACGCCTTTCCATCACATAGCATAAAAGTAGTTTTTGATTATGCCTGGTCTGGATCTAGCGGCACATGCAACATAGCGGACCATGAGGCAGTCGTTGCCGCGCTGAGCGATGCTGGGGCAAGGTTCATAAACGGACCGGAAGCCATACGGATATGCAATGACAAGTGGCTTAGCTACGAACTGTTCAGCGAACTGGGCATTGACACTCCTGCAACAATGCGCTATACTCACGCAAATGCACAATCTCTTCTCGAAGGCAGTGGATTTGTGTTCATAAAGGATACTGGGCTTTCAGAAGGGAAGGGGCAGTTCACCGTCTCGTTGGGAGAAGGCAAATACATACTAAAATCAGATAGCTCCTACTCGGTCTTCGGCGGACTCGGCCAGGCGCTCGACACGGTCGAGAGCAAGGCAAACACCGACAGATGCATAGTTCAGGAGGGCATAAAAATGCCGAGCATAGACGGCAGGGTTTACGACTTCAGGGCACTATTCCAGCTTAACGGAGATGGCTACATAGTGCTTCCAGCAGTGTACATGAGGTTCGGAGCAGCAGGATCATACCAGTCTAACATAAGCAACGGCGGATACTCAATGGATCCAAGCCGCATCTACCCCGATTTTCAGCGTATAAGGGGCAGGATGGAGGAAATAGGAATTGAAATATTCAAGGGTCTTCAGAGGAAGGCAGGAGATGTTGGCGAGATAGGCATGGACTTCCTGCTCTCATCTGACGGCAGGCTTTACGTGCTAGAGATAAATTCCAGGTCCGGCACAAAAGGCATACGCGACCTTGCAGCCAATTCAAAATCACCCGAATGGGAAAGGGCCCTTGAGAGCGTACTTAGAAATCCAATAGCACATGCAGCAAGAATCATGGAAGAGGACAGTGTTCAAAACAGATGAAAAAATGTCAACTGCAATAAAGGAGCTAAGCCAAACACACGCGCAGAAATTCCATTCAAAAAATGGGTTTCTGGGCACGGAGCTAGAATTCCCAATAGTCGCATCAAGCCCAGACAGGCTTGGCAGAGCGCTTGGCATCGAGGAGATAATGAGCATATACCGTCAGATAGGGTCCAGCGAAGGCTGGAGGCTCAGCCCACAGGGGCTTGACATAGAAACAAACCTGAAAGAAGGCACAGTATCCATCAACGCAGAGGCCGGGTTCTCAACAATGGAGATTGCAATACCTCCAACAAAAACCATAGAGCGCACAGGAGAAATCATAGACCAGGCTGTGGCTGCTGCAGGTGTTGCGGTGCACTCCCACGGCGCCTATATGCTAGGATACGGGATACACCCGGTGAGCCCCCCAAGCGTAGACCTTTACTGCCCCAGGGACAGGTCAACGGCCATGAGGTTCATAAGGCCCGTCCTTACCCACATCCAGAATGATGATTCTGACATATCAAATACGGTGAGTGCATCCGTGCAGTTCCATGTCGGCGCTTTTGATCCTGAACATGCAGTAAGGCTCCTTAACCTGTACAACTTGCTCTCACCCGAATTCATAGCACTGTCCGCAAATTCACGTATAAGCCGCGGCCGCGATTCTGGCAACACCGACCTGAGGAACAGGTTCTATGAGATGCATACACAGTATCCGGCCTCAGCCGGCGTCGCACCTCGGATTGAGAGCTTCGAGGACTATATCAACAAGCTGCAGCACATGCCTATCCTGCTGCTGAAGAGAGGCGGGAGGTATGTGGTGGTTACTGACGGCGTAACATTCGGGCAGTTTATGGAAAGAGGGTCTGCAACAGCAGTATATGCGAATGAGAACAAGCCATTCATTATAACTCCTGAACCAGATGACATAGATGTTATCGAGAGCATGGTGCGCTGGGAGGCTAGGATAAAGGGCACCACTGGGACCATAGAGCTAAGGACATGCTCGATGCAGCAGTCAAAGAGCGACATACTTGCGCTCGGTTCTGTGGTTTTGGGCCTGTCAGCAAACATCGACGAGGCAGAAGCATTAGTTCTAGGCAGGAGCAGAGACGAAGCACAACATGCAAAGGAGCAGATATCTAAGTACGGGATAAAAGGACATAAGGAAATAAGGGCGTCTGCGCATCGCATGCTCTCTGTGGCGAAGGAGGGCTTGGAATCGCTGGGGGACAAAACACGCTATCTGGAGATACTTTCGCAGAGGCTGAGAGATTCGGTGACCCCATCAGATAAAAGCCTTGAAGTTTATAAGAAAGAAGGCATAGCTCCATTCATAGAGGCAGTAAGATTCAGCATGGACTAATAGCCGTCCCAAAGATGAATACATGATTGTAGATTTTCATTCCCACGTGGGCAATGACAAAGATGGTACCACATACGGACTTGACCAGCTCCTTGAAAGCATGGACCACAACAAAATCGATTATTCTGTCGTATTCCCGCTTGATGAAAAGGATGTAGGCCTCATCGAAGCAAGCGAATCAATACTTAGCCAGAACAATCCCAAGCTCATACCGTTCCTGAGATTCAACCCAAAAACAGAGAACGCGCAAAGGCTAAAGGCAATACTCCACGGATTCAAAGGCGTGAAACTGCATCCCCGCGCGCAGGACTTCGATCCTCTCGACAAGAAATTCTTCCCGCTCTATGAGGAGATAGAACGTTCCGGCAAGCCTCTGCTTGTGCATACGCGGCTTCGCGCAGGCAATCCAAATACCGATCCGGTTCGTATATCTTCGCTAGCCCCATTATTTCCTGGGCTCAGCATAGTAATGGCGCATTTCGCCGAATTGTCAGATGAAGCATTCAAGGCCATCAAGAAGTACGATAACCTGTACACTGAAACATCGATACAGTCTGAAACAAACGTGAAAATAGCCAAGTTCACCAAGATGGTCGGATCAAACAAGGTGCTGTTCGGATCGGACGTGCCCTACTCAGACCAAGGAATAGAGCTAATGAAAGTGATGAAAGCACAGATGAGCGATGATGAAAGAGACGACA
The DNA here is from genome assembly GCA_021792235.1 of Microcaldota archaeon. GTDB lineage: Archaea > Micrarchaeota > Micrarchaeia > Micrarchaeales > CABMGC01 > JAJZNA01. The sequence continues at coordinate 2,083 of JAJYVC010000015.1, read as the reverse complement.
TACTCTATAAGAACGCAGAGCGGTTACTGAAGATGCACCTGTGAAACTGGCCCCTTCTCCGATTGGTTTTATATTCTTTCCCTGAGCAATAGTAGCGCTATTCTTCTTGTAAAGCAGGTAACGACATGGCTAAAGAAAAGAGCATCAAGGAACTAGAGGACCTTCCAGGAGTTGGCCCCACAACCGCGGAGAAGCTGAAGCAGCTGGGCTACGATTCAATAGAAAAGATCGCAACAGCATCGCCACACGAACTTAGCGAGCTATCAGGAATGAAGCTCGAGGCTGCAAAACAGGCGATAGATGCGGCAAAGCAGGCTACCACTCTTGATTACAAGACTGCATCAGAGGTAAATGAGAAGAGGAGGCTGCTCGGCAGGATACAAACCGGGGCCAAAGGACTCGACGAGCTGCTCGGCGGCGGAATAGAGGCCAACGCCATAACAGAGGCATACGGAAGGTTCGCATCAGGAAAGACACAGCTGGGCTTCCAGCTCTCTGTCAACGTACAGAGGCCCGTGGAATCTGGTGGTCTTGGAGGAAAGACGCTGTTCATAGACACTGAGGGTACATTCAGGCCGGATCGCATAGAGCAGCTGGCTAAGGCGGCAGAACTCGATCCAAAGCAGGTTCTTGACAACATACTCGTTGTAAGGGCGACAACCACCGACCAGCAGATACTCGCCATAGAGCGCGCAGACAAGCTTGTCAAGGAGAGCAACGTCAAACTCATAGTGGTGGATTCGCTGATGTCTCTGTTCAGGTCTGAATTCATAGGGCGTGGCGCGCTAAACGAGAGGCAGGGCAAGCTCAACGTGCACATACACAACCTGCAGAAGCTGGCAGACAACCACGACCTCGCCGTTTACATCACAAACCAGGTAATGGACAATCCTGGGATACTTTTCGGCGATCCGACAACACCTGTGGGCGGGAACATAGTGGCACATGCTGCCACTACAAGGCTTTACATGAGGAAGAGCAAGGAGGACAAGAGGATAGTAAGGCTTGTCGATTCGCCCAACATGCCGGAGGGCGAGGCTGTGATAAAGATAACTCCAGACGGCATCAAGGATTGACTGTTCTGATTGCATGCTTGCGCTCATAGGTCTGGGACTAGATTCCGGTGACATATCCTCAAGGGCTCTTGACTTCATAAGATCGGCAGGGATAGTTTACGCAGACAAGTATACATCGATAATAGGCCAGCGCAGCATCGATTTCGTAAAGGAGAAGTCAGGAATGGATGTAACAGATGTGCCAAGGGGCGAGCTTGAGGAGAGAGTAAAAGCAACCGTCGCGAAGGCGAAGGGCACAGACATGGCAATACTTGTGATAGGCGACCCGCTTATCGCAACAACCCACCATATAATACTCGACGAAGCGCAAAAACAGGGAATAAGCGTGAAAATATTCCACGCCCCGTCAATATTCTCCGCGGCGATAGGGGAAAGCGGCCTTGACATATACAAGTTCGGGCCAACTACCACTGTGCCTTTCTGGAGCGAGCGCTACAAGCCAACGTCCTTCATCGATGTGATACACAAGAACCTAACGAACTTGCAGCACACGCTCGTGCTGTTCGATATAGATCCAAAAGGGCCTTCCCCGATGAGCATAGCGCAGGCAGCAGAAATAATTGGAATGGCCGACAGGAACGCCTACTTGAAGGACAGCAGAGTGGTCGTCCTCGGGGACATAGGTAGGGAGACCCAAGACATATTTTATACTGAATTATCGAAGCTTCAAGCATACTCCAAACGGCTCGAAGGCAAGACGATATCAATCATAGTCCCTGCAGAGCTCAACTTTGCGGAAGAGGACGCGCTGAAGAGATTTGGTACCTGAAAACCGGCAGGCATCGCCAATGCGACTACAAAGCTTAAAATATAACCAAAGTGTCATTGGGCAAGCATGGGGTTCTCAAGGCGTTCAATGATTAATTCCTCCCGGGCATAAGGCGGTACGAGCACAAGGACATAGTGGCATTCTCCCCGGCAATCGCATTCCCAGATAGTTGGGGCGCAATAGGTGCGGGTCCCGGATTTATCAGACCTGCCCTCTCTATGCGCTTGCAAAATCATCC
>JAJYVC010000058.1 GCA_021792235.1 Microcaldota archaeon | reverse complement strand
TCCTCTGCAGGCTTTCCTGATTGGTTTTCTGGGCAGTTCTCCTTGGCATAAGCATCTTCCAATAGAATAGTTTCTTTACAGATACTATTTAAAGTTTTAGTTCTTCTTCGGAAGCAAACGCGCAGGTAGTTCCTATTCATTGGCAATTTATACGACAAATCCTACCAATTTATATTCATGACCTGGCCATTCTAATCTCATGGCTGTAAATTGGTCGCTGCCGTTCGAAGAGGTTATCTATCCAGAATCCGATCGCATAATTGATCCAAAAGAGTATAGCAAACTGCATGATCTCAGTGTCAAGAACTACAGAAAATTCTGGGAAGGCATTGCAAAAGAAATTGACTGGTACGAGCCCTGGAAGAAGGTGCTCGACGACTCAAATCCTCCATTCTACAAATGGTTTGCAGGAGGAAAATTGAACGCGTGCTATCTATGCGTTGATAGACACGCGAATAGTTGGCGCAAAAACAAGGTGGCGTTGATATGGGAAGGCGAACCATATGCTGATGGGGGGCCTGTTGAGACACGAAAGCTGACCTTCGGCGACCTCTATGGCGAAGTAAATCGTGTTGCCTACATGCTGAAAAACGTGTATAAGTTGGGAAGGGGAGACGTGATAGGCATCTACCTGCCTATGGTCACTGAATTGCCGATAATAATGTTGGCGGCAGCAAGGATAGGGGTTGTATTTACCGTCATCTTCTCCGGATTTGGAGCAGACGCTATAACAGAGAGACTTAATGATTCAAGGGCCAAACTAGTGATAACAGCAGATGGTGCGTGGAGGGCCGGAAAGATAATCCCGCTCAAGGGCATAATGGACAAAGCACTTGCAAAGGCAACTACGGTAAGAGATGTGCTTGTGGTTAAGAGGCTTGATGGAAAAATAGGGATGACGAGGAAAAGAGATAGCTGGTATCATGAGATCCTTGCAAAGGTGCCGGCAAACGCCAGGATAGAGCCCGAGAGGATGAGATCAGAGGATCCATTATACATATTATATACGTCGGGAACCACTGGCAAGCCAAAAGGACAGGTGCATGATACGGGCGGATACATGACCATTCTCCACGCCACCATGAACTGGGTCTTTGATATAAGGCCGGAGGACACGTATTGGTGCAGTGCGGATATAGGATGGGTTACAGGACATTCGTATATTGTATTTGGGCCGCTTATGGAAGGAGCAACTGGGATAATGTATGAGGGCTCGCCGATCTTCCCTGGACCTGACAGGTGGGCGTCGATCATAGAGAGATATGGGGTAAATGTATTCTATACCTCGCCAACTGCAATAAGGGGATGGATGAAGTTCGGCGACGAGCATGTGAAAAAGCATAATACTGATTCAATACGCTTGATGCATTCGGTGGGGGAGCCGATTAACCCAGAGGCATTCAGATGGTTCCACGGGGTTGTTGGAAAAAACAAGATAACTTTTGGCAGTACGTGGTGGATGACCGAAACCGGTGGCATATTGATAAGCCACCTGCCTGGAAAGGCATTGGTACCGATGAAGCCTGGTACAAACGGCCTTCCGATAATGGGCATAGATGCTGACATATTGGATGAGGATGGGAAAAGCCAGAAGGCAGGAGAAAGGGGTTTCCTTGTAATCAAAAACCCGTGGCCAGGACTATCTCTGACCATACACAATAATCCGGAGAGATTCAAGGAGGTGTATTTCAGCAAATTCCCTGGTTGTTATTATGCTGGAGATTATGCGGTAAGGGATAAGGACGGGTATTTCTGGATCCTGGGGCGCTCAGATGAAGTAATCAAGGTTGCAGGGCACAGGCTCGGCACGTACGAATTGGAGTCTGCCATTGTGCAGCATTCTTGCGTCTCCGAAGCTGCAGTTGTGGGAGTAGCTGATGAGGTGAAGGGAGAGGTGCCGGTCGCGTTTATCATACTAAAGGTTGGGAAGAAGCCAAGCGACAGTCTCAGGAAAGAGATAAATTCGCTTATAAGGGAAAATATCGGACCGATAGCATCACTAAAAGATATCTACTTTGTTACAAGGCTGCCAAAAACAAGAAGCGCCAAGATAATGCGCCGGGTTATCAGGGCAGTCGTGTCAGGTGTGCCAATAGGAGACATAACATCCCTGGAAGATGAAGCGTCAATAAATGAGGTTAAGGCGGCGTATTTGGAATTTCGTGGAGAACTATCTCTTAAAACGGCGCAGCAAAGTTAATGGCTTTCAGGGGGCTCTTGCGGCAGCTGCTGTAGATAAGCCTTTTAAGGCCTTTATACGATACTAAATGGGGCATTTAATGCAGATCAACAAGACATACGTGCCGCCTGGAACGCCGGGCAGCATAGTGGAATTGAATGACCGATATGGAAATTATATAGGCGGCAAATTTATACCTCCGACGAAAGGCCAGTACATGGAGGATATATCCCCAACAACAGGCAAGCCTTTCACACTTGTTGCAAAGTCTACTGCAGAGGACATAGAGCTTGCGCTAGATGCTGCCCATGCAGCAAAGGAGAAGTGGGGATGGATACTTCCGCTCTCTGAAAGAGGAAAGGTGCTAAATAGGATCGCTGACGCGATGGAGGCGAATGAGGAGATGCTCGCAGTGGCCGAGAGCTGGGAGAATGGAAAGCCTGTGAGAGAGACGCTTAACGTGGACATACCGCTTGCTGTGGACCATTTCAGGTACTTCGCTGGTGCGACAAGGATGCTTGAGGGCAGCATAACTGAGATTGATAAGGATACGCTAGCATACAACATACATGAACCTCTGGGAGTAGTTGGGCAGATAGTTCCGTTCAATTTTCCGATTATGCTTGCTGCATGGAAGATAGCGCCTGCGCTAGCTGCTGGAAACTGCACGGTGGTGAAGCCGGCTTCTGCAACACCATGGTCGCTGCTCAAACTCATGGAGGTGATAGGCCCTGTGGTGCCTGCAGGGGTCATCAACGTGGTGACCGGGCCAGGGCCGGAGATAGGTAAGGCGCTTGCAGCAAACCCAAGGATAGCGAAAATAGCCTTCACTGGGGAAACTGTCACAGGAAGGCTAATAATGCAGTATGCATCGCAGAACATAATACCGGCTACCCTTGAGCTGGGAGGGAAGTCGCCGAACATCTTCTTTGAGGACGTGATGGACAAGGATGACGATTTTATGAGAAAGGCTGTTGAGGGATTCGTGCTATATGCTTTCAACAAGGGGGAAGTCTGCACATGCCCTTCAAGGGCGCTGATACAGAAATCGATATACGACAAGTTCATCTCCAAGGCACTCGACAGTATAAAGAAGATAAAGCAGGGCAATCCGCTTGACACAAATACCATGGTAGGGCCGCAGGTCTCTGCCCAACAGATACAGAAGATAAGCTCGTATATAGATATCGGCAGACAGGAGGGCGCGCAGCTGCTCTGCGGAGGGCAGAGAGCAGAAATGAAGGGCGATCTGAGCGGAGGCTATTTCTTCCAGCCCACAGTCTTCAGGGGAGAAAACACTATGCGGATATTCCAGGAGGAGATATTTGGCCCGGTAATAGCGGTTACAACATTCGAGGACGAATCGGACGCGATAAGGATAGCCAACGATACTCTCTATGGGCTTGGTGCAGGGGTGTGGAGCCGTGACGGAACCAGGGCATACCGGGTATCGCGCGCAATAAAGGCTGGGAGGATCTGGGTAAACTGCTACCATGCATATCCTGCTGGTGCTGCATTCGGCGGCTACAAGATATCTGGAGTAGGTAGGGAGACGCATAGGATGGCTCTAGAGCACTATACACAGACCAAGAGCATGCTTGTCAGCTATTCCGAGAAGCCGATGGGATTCTTTTGAGGAGATGATATTGGAAGGGCAGCAAACAGATAGGTTACCAGCCATTGTAGCGACAAATGCTGCGCTTGAAGCGATATCAAGACTATTGGAAGGGCGTAGGGGAGTGGTATTCTTTCAGTCAGGAGGTTGCTGCGACAACAGCGCGCCCATGTGCTTTGAGGAAGGGGAGATGATATTGGGAGACGTTGACAGGCTGGTCGGCAGTGTGGGTGGGTGCCCATATTACATGGATTTTCGTCAGTACGAGATCTGCATAGACAGCAGGATAATACTTGATGTTGAGAGTGGAGATCCAGAAGGCTTCTCTCTTCCAGCAGGAGCTGAGGGTATGCATTTTGTTACGAGGACGGAGATCTGCGCTAAAGATATGCATCATGTTTGAGTGATTTATATGCCATATATTGAGAAACCTGAAAGGGATGAATTGGATGCAAGCATAGGCGAACTAGCCCAAGACATAGCAAAACGCCTTTCCAGCAAGCCAAACAAGCAGGGTAAGAGGGTGAACCAACAGGAAGAGGACATATCAGGGCTTTACAAACAGGCAATACTTGAAGTTGCAGACACAATAATAGGACTTGAGGAAGGGAAGACCTCCGTGGCGTCGACTCCGGCGCAAAGGCTCGGGCAGAAGATCTTTGAGGCTGGAAAGGGTGCCGGAGAGGGCGGACAGGCCGAATGGCTTGGCCGATTCAATTATTCGATAACAAGGCTCATCCA
>JAJYVC010000014.1 GCA_021792235.1 Microcaldota archaeon | reverse complement strand
GGTTTTGCGAGTCGCTGGATCTGTCTGACAGGGACAGCCTTGAACCGAGGATACTCAAGGAGATAATAAACAACAGCATGAGCGGAGCTGGAATAACCAGCAAGGAGCTGAACGAGAGCCTTGAAACACCAAGGACCACAGTGATATACCACCTCAACAGGTTCATATACTCCGGAATAGTCATCAGAAAGGGCAGGAAGTACTACCTAAGATCGACAGACATGGCAAGCACCTTGGAGGAGCTCCAGGCAGACATGGAACGCGAGTTCATGCGGCTCATAGAGTTTGCGCAGAAGATGGATGCGCTTTTCGAATCTGATATTTATGGCGGAAAAAGATCAAAAAGATGAGGCCCCTTCAGAGAAGAAGGAGGCAGCTGAAGCGGAGCAGGTAGCCGAGCTTAAGGACAGGCTGCTAAGGCTTGCTGCAGAGTTCGACAATTACAAGAAGAGGGTCGCCAAGGATCTGGACGGCTCGAAGAACATAGGCAGGGCCGAAGTGATATCAAAGCTGCTCCCTACAGTAGACGAATTCGAACTTGCTTTGAATGCGTTCGGCAAGGAGGACGATCATTTCAAGGGCATGGCGCTGGTGTTTTCTAACTTCATGTCCACTCTTCGGAGCTTCGGGCTGCGCGAGATAAAGTCTGACGGGAAGTTTGATCCGTACAGGCACGAGATAGTACTTGCGAGGGACAGCGACAGACCGGAGGGTGAGATACTAGAGGTTGTGAGGAAGGGATACATGGTCGACGACATGATGGTGAGGCCCGCTTCTGTGATAATATCTAAGAATACAGTAGTGAATGATGGAAATGGATCGAAAAAGGGATGATGTTTAGATAGGTGGCAATATGAGCAAGATAATAGGAATTGACCTTGGGACTTCGAATTCGGCGGCTGCGGTATTGGAGGGAGGACGGCCGGTACTAGTTCCGAGCGCGGAGGGGACTTCGGCTTATGGAAAGTCGTTCCCAAGTTTCGTTGCGTTTACGAAGGAAGGAGACAGGCTGGTCGGCGAGCCTGCGAAAAGGCAGGCCGTGGCAAATCCGGAAGGCACAATAAACGCTTTCAAGAGGAAGATGGGCACCGACTACAAGTACAAGATACTGGGCAAGGAATACACGCCTCAGGAGCTGTCAGCAATACTGCTTCAGAAGATAAAGAAGGATGCCGAGGCGTTTCTGGGAGAAGAGGTGAAGAAAGCTGTGATCACCGTGCCTGCTTATTTCAATGACAATCAGAGGCAGGCCACTAAGGATGCAGGAGAGATAGCCGGACTTGAGGTGGTAAGGCTTGTGAATGAGCCGACTGCAGCGGCATTGGCATACGGACTAGACAAGCTCAACAAAGAGATGAAGATACTAGTATACGACTTCGGGGGAGGTACTCTTGATGTCACCATAATGGACTTCGGCAACGGGGTTTTCGAGGTGAAATCGACAAACGGCGATACACAGCTTGGGGGCACGGACATGGACAACGCAATAGTTGAGTTCCTGCTCGGAGAGATAAAGAAGTCTACAGGAGTCGATGTGTCAAAGGACAAGCAGGCACTTCAGAGGATAAGGGAAGCTGGCGAGAAGGCGAAGATAGAGCTCTCCACTACATTATCAAGCGAAATAAACCTGCCTTTCCTTACAATGGGTCCTGGAAATTCGCCCGTGCATTTCACGTACAAGCTCACACGGGCCAAGCTCGAGGAGATAGTCGTGCCCATAGTTGAGCGCACGACCAAGCCGGTGATGCAGGCGCTCAAGGATGCAAATCTGGAGCCAACACAGGTAGACAAAGTGATACTTGTCGGAGGGCCCACAAGGATGCCGATAGTGCAGAGATATGTCGAGCAGCTTCTCGGCAAGAAGATTGAGCGCGGAGTGGATCCGATGGAGGCCGTTGCTTTCGGTGCTGCTGTGCAGGCAGGAGTGCTTACCGGAGAGGTCAAAGATGTAGTGCTCCTTGATGTGACCCCGCTGTCTCTGGGAATAGAGACGCTCGGCGGATTGATGACCAAGATAATTGACAAGAACACTACGATACCAATAAAGAAGACGCAGACCTTTACCACAGCCCAGGATAACCAGCCGGCAGTGGACATACACATACTTCAGGGGGAAAGGGCACGATCAAAGGATAATATAGAGCTAGGCAGGTTTGATCTTACAGGAATACCGCCAGCCCCAAGGGGGATGCCCCAGATAGAGGTGACGTTCGATATAGACGCAAATGGCATACTTCATGTCAGCGCAAAGGACAAGGCTACAGGGAAGGAGCAGAAGATACAGGTCATGGCGCCGAACAAGATGAAGAAGGAGGACATAGACCGCATGATGAAGGAAGCGGAGCAGCATGCCGAAGAGGACAAGAAGGACCTTGAGAACGCGCAGCTTAGGAACGAGGCGGAGAGTGTCGTATACACAACGAACAAGACACTCAAGGAATACAAGGAAAAGATTCCTAAGGACGTCTATGACAAAGTTGACTCTGCGAAGAACGAGGTTGACGAGTCGCTCAAGGGGGAGGATTACGCAAGGATAAAGGCCGGGCTTGACAAGCTTAAGGAGACCTTGCAGGAGATAGGTGCAAGCATGTATGGCAAGGGCGGGGAGGCGGCTGGAGCTGGACCGGAACCCGGACAGGGTGGGGACGGATCCGACACCGGAAGTGGCAACGATGATGGCACAGTGAATGCGGATTTCAAAGTAGAGAAATAGTGGAAGTAGATGGCGGATTACTACTCAGTGCTGGGAGTACCAAGAGATGCGAGTGAGGATCAGATAAAGAAGGCATACAGGAAGCTGGCACTGGAACTGCATCCGGACAGGAACAAGGATCCTGAAGCAGCTAACCGCTTCAAGGAGGTTAACGAGGCGTATGCTGTCCTAGGCGATCCTGAAAAGAGGAAGCAATATGACGCATACGGTCCTGAAGGATTCAGCCAGAGGTATACTGAACAGGACATATTCCGCGGCTCTGACATAAACGACATACTGAAGGAGATGGGCATAAATCTTAACTTCGGGTTCGGTGGGGACAGCCTGTTCCAGATGTTTGGTGGAGCGCAGTCAAACCGCGACATTGGCCAGAACATACTTTACAAGATGGATATAACACTTAGGGAAGCCGCAAATGGCGCAACTAAGGAGATAGGGATCAGACATGTTAAGAAATGTGATGCGTGCTCAGGAACAGGAGGTGAACCTGGATCACGGATAACAAAATGTACTGAATGCCGTGGAACCGGATACGTGACTGTGATAAGGGATTCGTTCTTCGGAAGAGTGCAAACGACGGCACCGTGCCAGAAATGCTCTGGAACAGGAAAGAGGTACGAGAGGAGATGCAGGGTTTGCAATGGGAGGGGAGGAGTGGCTGCTACTGAAAAGGTGCAGGTGCGCATACCCGCAGGAATAAGCAGTGGCATGAGGCTTAAGCTTAACGGCATGGGAGACTATGGAAAGGATGGAACTGGAGACCTGTACATAGAGATAAATGAGCTGGAAGACAGGGTGCTACGAAGGGATGGATACAACGTTACAACCAGCATCAAGGTGCCTTTCTACACTGCCATACTTGGGGGGAATATACGCGTGCCGACGTTAGATGGAGAAAGGACTGTGGAGCTGCCGCAGGGCACTGGGCCAGGTGCCAGAATACCAATACGTGGAGCTGGAATAAAGCACTTCAATGCTTCGTCGAGAGGAGACGAGATAGTGGTAATAGACGTAGCGATACCGAAGTCGCTGTCTGCTGCTGAGAGAAAGCTTATAGAAGACTTCAAGAACATGGATGAGGGCAGGCAGTCGAAGAGATTCGGGCTGTTCTGATCTGTTTGCAGAGGCATTTCCCGTTGTTATGAGTATTCCGCAGTGAATGTTGCTATCTTCTGCACCTGGCTGCCGTAATTCGGTATAGTGTAGTTGAGCCACAGGTATCCTGTGAATTGGGAACCTATATTGCCCTTTGCTACAGAAGCTCCTAGCTGGTAACAGTATACGTAAAACACATAGTATCCTCCGCTGTATATCGTGTTGCCTGGAGGGTAGTTGCCTGTCTCGTATACAGAGGATATTGGATAGTATGAGGGTATCGCATTGACTCCTATGTTCCCGTATCTTGGTGCATCGGACGTATAGTTCTGCTGGTCCGCGCACGCTGCCCCGTTTATGACTAGTGGACTTCCTATCGCCTGCGATATCTTTGCAGTAAGTATTCCATTGGTGCTTATGGCTATGAAGTTGCAGTTGAATCCTGGCGGCGAAGTGCATCCGGGAGTTGGTGTGGGCCTGAAGGCAAGCGTGCCTATAGCTATAAGCGCTATTGTTATCACTATTATTACCATCCCGTAGGAACTTAGGAAATCGACAGCCGGCTGCAGTTTGAAATTGCCTTGCAATTACTTCGCCTTCATCTCCACTTTTGCCTCGAAGTCGGAGACTTTGTAATTGAATTCCTCGTTAGATTTTATTAAACCTTTCTCCTTCATGAACTCCCTGGCCAGCAGGAAGTAGACCAGTGAGAGTGAGCGCCTTCCCTTGTTGTTGCATGGCACGACTAGATCAACGAACTTTATCCAGTTGTCTGTATCGCACAGTGCAATTATGGGTATGCTAGTTGAGCTTGACTCCTTAACGGCCTGCCTCTCGTTCCTAGTGTCGCTGAGAAGCACTATGCCAGGCTCCTGGAAGTCAGGCCGGTTTGGGTTGGTGAATATGCCTGGAACCACCCTGCCAGTTATTAGCTTTGAATTTGTTATCTCGGCAAATTTAGTCGCTGCTGCTATGGCATATATCCTAGATGCGGTAACTACTATGTCCTTAGAGTCATATTGCGCAAGAAGCCTTGCTGCCTGCCTTATCTTCTGATCTATAACGTTGAGTTCAAGAAGATATAGCCCGTCCTCCCTGACCTTGTATATGAACCTCTTCATTCCAGGCGTCTTTATCTTGGTGCCTATGTGTATGCCTGCCTCTAGGTAGGTTGCCTGGTCTATGAGCAGTTCGTTTGTCATTTTTACACCTTTCTACATGTTCCACATGAATCGGGGTCGCCGAGACTTTCATAAGCTTCCGCTTATTTTGAACTCGGGTCTTATGCTCCCTAAGCACAGAGCCTAACCAAGCTAGCAGACGACCCCTTGTCATCTATATTAAACATCCTTATTTTTAACGCTTGCTATTTACTTCCTGCTGTAATTTATAACGTCATCTATGAGCTCGACGTGGCTTATGAGCATCCTCCTGCAGCAGTACCTCTTCACTCCAAGGTCTGTGAGCACCTTGTCGGGGTTTTCCTTCTTCACGTTCACTCTGTCGTTGAATTCCTCCCACTTGTCTCCGACGACCTGCCCGCAGGAGAAACAACGCACCGGTATCATCATAGTATCACATCATCTATACGAGGTCTGGAACCTTGCCCTAGCCTTTGGCCCTTTGAACTTCTTAGGCTCGACCCTCCTTGTATCATCTATTAGCAGGTTCCTGTCATATTCCATGTAGAAGCTCCTGAGCGCATCCGGAGACGGGGCAGCCTTCACCAGAGCCTTTGCTATCGATGTCCTTACTGCCTGTGCCTGTCCGCTAAAGCCACCCCCTGAAGAGTTGACATGTATGTCTGATGCCGCAGCTATGTCGCTTGCGGCCTTTGTTGCCTTCACTGCCTCGACCATAAGCTCCCTTATCTCCTTGGGGCGTACAAGGTTGACATCAAGCCCGTTTATCATTATCCTGCCACTTCCTGGAACAAGCGTTGCCCTGGCAACGGCCCTCTTCCTCTTCCCTTTGGAGAGTATAGCTTTCTTGGCAGCCTTCTTTGCCTTTATTGCCTTCGCCCCTTGAGCTGCGCGCTTGGGCTGCACCTTTGCCTGCGCCGCCTTAGGCTGGTAGAGCGACTCCAATTCCTTGTCAAGATTCTCGATTCCTGTTCCTGCCTTTGCCATGATTATCTTCCCTTGTAGCCTAGCTTCTGCATGAGCTGAGTTACAGTGATTGTGTTCTCGAATATCTGGTTTGGCTTCTTCGACTCCACATCGAAGACCTTCAGCTTCTTAGCCTCTTCAGGGAATCCGTCGTAAACCCTGAGCCTCTTGTATGCCGCCTTGCCGCTTGGCTTCTTGTACGGCAGCATGCCCCTCACTACCCTCTTCACGAACATGTCCGGACGCCTTGACCAGTAAGGCGAATGCTCCGGATTTGCCTTGTCCTTGAGCTCGATCCTCTGCTTGTACTTTGCTGTAAGGTCCTGCACATGCCCTGTTATGACGACCTTGCCTGCATTAACTACCACCACGGAGTCCTTCTTGAGAAGGAGCTTTGCTGCCTGGCTTGCTAGCCTTCCAAGCACTTTGTCAGTACCATCTATCATGTATTCCATGGCCATCAGATTATTATCCTTGAATTCTTGTCGTTTATTGCTTCCTCAAGCTTTAATATGTTGCATTTAGACTCCTTGAGCTTGGTTATTGCGCTGCCTGTGAAGTCTATTGCACATATGTTGATCTTCTTGCTCATGCTTCCGCCCCCTAGCACCTTGCCTGGAACTATGATGCTCTCGCTCTCCTTGGCGATCCTGTCTATCTTGTCGAGGTTGACACTGGCTCTTGACCTTTTCGGCTTCTCCGCTAGGTGCAGAAGATAGCTGAGCTTCTTAGGGTTCTTCGAACCGGACCTGGCCTTCTCTAGAACCTCGACCCATCTTGCTATCTTCGTGTTTTCTATTGCCATTTCATTCACATTATTCTGGATGCAGGGGGTGAGATTTGAACTCACGCATGCACTAAAGCAACTGACCCCTCAAGCCAGCGCATTTGACCAAGCTCTGCCACCCCTGCACGAACGTCACTTCTTGATTTCTTTATGAACATCTTTTAAGCTATCGCTTATGGCTCCTAGGGCCCTGTGTATTATTTCGAGTGGCGGCATCTGGCCGAATGTTTCAACGTAAAATTCAAAGCTTCCTTCTGAAAGCGCCTTATAGGTGACGAGACCCGGCTGGAATTTGGAGCTCTTTGCAGCATTCCTGAATACAGCCTTGCCATCGATCTTTATCGACTGGCCCTCTGCAAGCTTTATTATAGGTATTTTGCCATTGGCCACCGCGACGCCTTTTGACGTGCTGGCAAGTTCGTTTGACAGCACTGTCTTTGGACCTTCTGCCGAAAGCGAGAATACGACCTCGTCCTTCTCGTCATAATCCTTGGGTGTGTGTATCGGTATGAGTCCTATCCTGTGCGCTATGTATTCGTCAAACATTGCGCTTGAGTTCTCGTAGAATGTGACGCTGTCTATGGCTAGGCAGCCTACACCGTTTATCATGGTCCTCCTAAGTGCATTGGCGAATGAGAAATTGGTATCGTCTAGCCTGAATCTGACTGATTTATCATCACTCTCCAATATTGACAGCTTCATTTAACCAGCGCTAAAAATAGCCATTAGCAAAGACAATTATGACGGGAACATTTATAAATATTGTCAAAAAGTGGCATTTTCTGCTCCGCCGGCAGCCTCAGTTCCTTGCAGTGGCAGCCAGCACGTTGCGCTGCGACTCTGCTGCCTGGTTCCTTGAATATGCAATTGCAGCCCGCAGGTACTCTGCCTCTGACCAGCCGAGCTCCCTTATCATTGAAGATCCGTTCCTTTCAAAGTAGTGGTCCGGGTCGTCGAGGTTTGCTGGATTGACCAGCTCCTGCTCTGGAAGGCTGAAGTCCTGCTTGATATATTTTTCATTTACGTAGTCGAGTATGCGTTTTGCATCCTCCTGCCTTCCGTTCCTGCTGTAGTACCTTGCGAATTCGAGACCGAGCAGCAGCCACCTGCCGCCGAAGAAATACGGGTCCTTTTGGTATCTTATCGGAAGAACGTTTCCATCGAATAGTTCTTTTTCCATGGCCCTCACAGTGTTCTCCTCAACCTCCTTGCTGAGCTTTGGTCTGAACATGGAGAATATGAATATCTCGGATGAATCCACGCTCAGATTTGGCTCTGCTGTTGTACCATTCCCGGTGGCCTTGGCAGACTTGTACAATACGCCTTCTCTCACAAATGACTTCTCTATGAACCTGTCTATCCCATCAGCCTTCTCCTGCAGATCGCCCAGGTCTCCGATATATACGCCAAGCCTGTCTGCGATGTCCGCTGCGCTTCTTAATCCCTTGGATATTGATGCTGCAGTGTATGCGTGCACCTCATCCCAGTCGAGTTCCCAGGCATTTGCTCCTGGAGCGTTGTATGTCTTGAGCATGTACTTTATCGAAGCCCTGAGCATCCCTTTTATGTTGCTCTTGGTCTTCTGGGATAGGGCAGAGATGCCGAACGAGTTTATGAATTTCTCTGTTGCTATAATCGATAGAGGTATTGAATCATACTGCCTGAGCCAGCTATCCTTGTCATCCTCTATCTGGTCAGTATAAGGCCTGCCGTCTCTTATACACGCGAAATAGTTTCCGTACTTGCTCACCCGTGCAGGCAGGTGGTTCTTAAGGAGCTTGAATTCCTCCGATTCTGGATCCAGAGACAGCGCGTTGTTAATGCCGTCTTTGTACTTAGCTATAGTATCCCAAGTGAAGTTGATTATTCTGCCTGCAGCGTCCTGCGCAAGCTTTGCTTTCCTGTTGTTGGAGCCGTTGAGGAAATCTGCAGTATCGGTAAGCGCATGGACTGCCATTGCTGCATCCCTGAACCAGTGGGCATGATACCATGCGTAAGTCAATGATGCTCTGGTAAAGCCGCTATCATCAACATGTTTCACAAGCTGTGACAGTTCGCCGCTTATATTGGAGGTGGCTGTTTCATTATGGCTTAATCTTGTTATTGGGCTTTTGAGCCTTTCAATAACTCCCATAAGATCCAATTCAAAATAACTTGTTTTTACTTTATAAACTTTTACTACAACGTTGCACTACAACGCTGCGTGTCATTGCCATTGGGCCATGAAATCAGGCATTTTGGGAAAGGATATAAATGTAAAGTGCAATTTATCATTAGACCTGGGTAGTTTGATGGATTTCTGGGACTCGTACAGGAAAAGAATGGTGGGTGATTTTTCAGGAAGCCGCATCTGGCTTGGTACTTCAGTACGCAAGAATGCATCGCTAAGAGCCGTTGAGGAATTCTCAGGGGAAGTGGAGCTGAACACAGTGCTCTTTCAACGCTACGATACTGCGCACAGGTACGTGATAGCAAAGGACGTGACTCATGATCTGCTTTTCTTGGCATATGATGTCAACTCTAGAGACGCCTTGGCCGCCAGGATAACCAGGGATGTGAGCAGCAAGGAGCTCACTGCCATACTTTCGAGGCTCAGGAAGGTGAAAGAACCAAATATGGAGTTCAGGCTCATAGGGCTGCAGAATGGCGGACAGGCGCAGATCCTGTCGATGTTCGACAAGCTGCGCAGGAGGATGCGCGGAATCCTTGTGGAAGTGGATCTGTTCGGAGCAAATGTAAGGCATGTGGCTCTGGACACAAAGACTGGGATGACCTATAACATCCTTCTACTGAACAGAATATACCGGGCCGGAGAGCTGTCTAATACTCTGAGCAGAGAGGACTTTGAAAGCAAGCTAGGCCAGCTTTCTTTCAAATAGAGTAGTATATACCGGGCCCTTCTCGGAAAGCACGCTCTGCTTTATGCATATTGCACTGACATTGAACTCGCCGAATTCCTGACCAGAGTTCCTGCCTATGAACTCCCTGGTATCAGCGTTTCCCTCCTTGACCCTGGCTATAGTCACATGCGGTATGTATTCGCGGCTGTGTTCTGCTTTTATCCCAAAGCTGAGCAGCAGCTCTGAGAGCTCCAAATATACCGCTTTTGTCTGGCCATCATCCGTGACATTAGCGAATATCGTGTGCATTTCCCTTCCGCCGAAATAGGATATGCCCTTTATCGCAATGCTGAATGGCTTGACATTTATGGTTGCAATGGCACGCTGCACCTTCGCCAGCTGTTCGGAGTTTATGTCACCCAGAAACAGCAGCGTTATGTGTATATTGTCGATTGCCATCCTTGACAGTCGGCCAGGTATCTTTCCGCCTAGAGCATGGATTTTTACGCGAATCTCCTGGGGTATCTCTATTGCAACGAAAGTTCGCATATACCTTATATATAGATTGGTGGCTTAATCTATCTTGTGTTCTCGTGGTTGGAATAGAAACTTTTTCTGCTCTTGACGTACGCATAGGACGCATAATAGCTGTTGAAGACCATGAAGGGGCACGGAAGCCGATGTACAAGCTTACGGTAGACCTCGGGCAGGAGATAGGCACGAGAACCATAGTTGCTGGTATAAGGCAGCATTACCAGAAGGGTGAGCTCATGAATAAAAAGATAGCATGCATAGTTAATCTTGATCCGAAGAATATCGCAGGCATTGAGTCACAGGGCATGCTGCTTGCAGCTGGTGAGGAAGACGCGGTGGCACTGCTTGTTCCGGACAGGGAAATGCCAGAGGGATCAAGGATACATTGATGATTCACATGGTTGGGGACAGGATTGTGGTTACAGTTGTCGGACTGCCGGGCTCTGGAAAGAGCATGGCGGCAGACATGCTCAAGAAGAGGGGTTTCGAAGTCATTGAGCTAGGAGACATATGGCGAGAACTACTAAAGAAGAACCACATCTCCAGGTTTGATCCGATAGGGACAAGGGAGTTCACTAGAAAGATAAGGCAGAAATATGGCAAGGACGTCTATGCGAGGTATGCGTACAGGAAGATACAGAAGAAGAGACATCTTGTCGCAATAATGGGAATACGTAGCACCTACGAGATGGCTTACCTGAAGAAGCATCTCAAGGGCATTCATGTAATAGCTTTGCTTGCTCCGATCAAGATGCGGTACGGCAGGCTTAAGGCGCGTGGCAAGCCGGAGGATCCGAAGGACTTCAAGGACTTCAAGTGGCTTGACACAAGAGAGAGGAGGGGTTTCATGAAGGCCAGGTCTGAAGAGAAGCACGGAGTCATGCACATAATAAAGGATGCTGACTACGTCATTGCAAACACTTCTACCATCAGCAGGCTGGAGTCCAACATAGGAAAAGTTGTAAAGAAGATAAAGGAATCTGGCGGAAGCGGCTGAGAATTTATGGTGACTGTGCCTTTACCAGCATTGTGTGGTACTGCCTGCCCGGCCCCGATGGTCTGCTCCTTATAACTTTCATCCCGAATTCCGTGAGACCCAGAGGCTTCTGTTCCTCTCCCTTCTCTGTGAAATCAATCATGCTCTCCTTCTTGAGTTTCTTGAGAGTGTACCATACGCCGCTCTGCGACACGCCATATTTTGAGGATATGTGCTCTACGAAATCAGTAGCTGTAGGTATTATGTTGAATCCTATCTCGTACAGAAGAGTGAGCTCCTTGTCAGTGACTCGGAGTTGTTCAACATTTCCAATATTAGTTTGGAGAGGCATAAGAGCACCACAAGAGATTTTATGTTGCTCTTATGCAACGAATATGCAATTGCATATGACAGCTGTTATTGGCTTCATTACGCAGTTCGCAATGAGCATAGCTCCTGACAATGAGCTTCCTGCATTCATTACGTTGCTGAAACCTTTTTGCATCCCAACACTACCAAGCTTATATGCTTCAGACTCTTTTTAAGCTTTTCGTACAAAGATAATCTGTTTCAGCATGTTGCCTTACATTTATATTGAGATTGGAGTGCTCGTATTTTTCACGCTGATATATGCTATTTTCGACGTATTCAACAATCGCAATGTGCCTAACGCGTTCGTATACTTCACCATAATAGTAGGTATAATAGTTGCGCTGTTGGCATACCGGGGATTTGATCTCTTTGTGGCATTCTCAGCAGCGGCGGCAATATGCCTACTCGGATACCTGCTGTACAGGTCAGGAATGCTCGGGGCTGGAGACGTGCTGGAGCTTGCATTCATATCCCTAGTAATGCCTGTGCAACTGCAGCCATTCTACAATGGTGCACCGCAGTTCAGCATGCCTTTCGTCCTTTCAGTGATCATAGCTGCAGGCTATACTTCATTGTTATTCATACCTATTTACTACATAGGCATCAAGAAAGCGGTGGGAAGGCCTTCGCGCAAGGCCAAACGGACCAGAACTGCAGGCATCTTCTTTGCAGTCTACGTTGCATTCATAGTAGCACTTAAGTACACTTATGGGTTAAGCGTGGTTGGTGCCTTGCTCATACTGCTGCTTGCGGCGGCTTCTGCGATTGTGATGGTGTACGAGGATAGGATATATCGTGGCATGGTAGAACTGATATATCCAAACGCACTTGAGGAGGGAGATATGATAGCAACAAACCTCATGAGCAGCAGAGACATTGCCTATTTCAACAAGAGGGCCAAGTTTGGCAGGCTTGCGACCAAGAAGCTTATACTAGATATTAAAAATATAAGGAAGAGGATTCCTGTTTATCGCGATTCGGTGCCTTTTTCCCTTTTCATATTCATAGGTGTAATCATATCGCTGCTGTTCGGAAACCTGATACTAGCAGTAATAACGCTCTAACCCGACTCTTTTTGCAGAATGCAGCATACAGTAAAACATAAATATGACCAAGATATGATTGGTAACCATGTCCTACAAGCCTATAACCAAAACTTCACCAGAGGTCAAGGTAGCCCTGGAGGCTAGGGAGCAGTCGAGGACCTTTAGGTCAAAGGTCGGAGTTGCATTCACAATGTACGACGGCAGAATATTCGGTGGGTTCAATATAGAAAAGTATGGATATGGAGGGTACCATGCTGAAGAGGTCGGCATACTTCTTGCACTCTCGAAAGGATACCGCGGCGATGATTTCAAGAGGATGGTAGAAGTATACCAGGATGCTGGCCACAACAAAGTCGAGATATACCCGGCGTGTCCCAACCATTGCTGGGGGACGCTGCACACCTACACCAATCCGAACCTGGAGATAGTCGTAGTGAGCACTGCGGGGAAGACTCTATTCAATGTATTTATGAGGGAAATAATCGCGCTTCCGGGCAAGGCGCAGGTATACCCATCCAACGAGATAAAGAAGGCGAAAGTGCTTAGGAATGTTGCCCCACGCTCAGCGATTGGAGCCGAAGTAAAGATAGACAGAGATTATACATGGAACGAACACGGTGACGGATATACTGGCGGACTCATAGCATGTGCATTCGACCATAAAGACTATGCAATAACATTTGACCAGAAGCAATTCGTATTCGATGGCGCCGCTTTCGGCATGAAGGATGGGTCTGCATTCGGCGGTTTTGATGTGCAGTCGTATTACTATAAGGGATACAGAGCCGAGGAGATGGCTGCGATACAGGCAATGTCTAAAGGATATTCAAACAAGGACTTCGAGGCAGTTATGCTTGTGGTCCCAGAGTTCGTTGAGCGGCGGCAGCAGAAGGCATTCCTAGCAATGCAATGGCAGACCTGGGGAATTCTTAGCGAGTTCGCAAACTCAGACACTAGGATATACGCTGTAATGGCCGATGACAAAAGAGATATAACTCCTTTGGGCCCATTAAAGAATGTGGGCAAGTTAATGTCCGGAGCCAACATCAGTGGCGCAGTGGAACTTAAAGGAACCAAGCCAAGGTTTGATGGAGCAGTGGCACTGTCTGAAGTGAAGAGAGGCGAATGAATGGCTGCATATAATCCAGTACTTGAATCAGTAAGGCCAGTAGTGGAGAAATCGAGAGACGTATCCATTAACATGACTAGGTTGAAGGAAGTTGCGAGAGGGTACTCTGAAGGAGAGCTCCCAGTGCCAGATTGGAGGGCACCAGTGTTCCCCTCATCCACGGACAGGGATACGATTGCGTTCCTGCTCCTTGGGAATTCGATTAACTTCGCTTTTTCAGACATAAGGACAGGAGTGAAGTACGAGAATGAGTATCAGGGCATACCGTTCAGCGGCGCGTTCGGGATGTGGGCTGCACTTAAGAGGGGTTTGGACAATGGTGTACCCATACTCGATGCGAAGTTCCTTCAAGGTGCTTCTGACAGAAAGCTGAAGAGCCTGTTCGATGGAACTGCTCCTATGCCGATGCTGTTCGAGAGGATTAGTATACTTAGGGAAGTAGGCAAGGTGCTAAGCGAGAAATATGATTCGCATTTTGCAAACGTGGTGGAGAGATCTAGAAATAGGGCTTTCAATGGAGGCTCTGGGACTGTGGAACGGCTCTTAAGAGATTTCCCATCCTTTGATGATCATGCATGGTACGGCGGCAGGCGCGTGGTGTTCAACAAGAGGGCGCAGCTTGCAGTTGCAATGATACAGGGACGCTTCCTCAGCGAGTATGAAGGTGGGCTGTTCCCGCGCAGTGACATTGATCTTTTGACGGTTTTCGCAGATTATGAACTTCCAAAAACGCTTAATGCGCTTGGAATACTTGATTACAGCAATAGCTTATCTGAAAGGATAAGCACAGGTAAGACAATATGGAAGGGAAGCCCTGAAGAAGTGGAGATACGGGCAAATACCATATATGCTGCCAAGCTCATAGAGGACGAGGTGAATGTGCTGATCGGAGGCGGAGTTAATGCACTCAATATTGACTTCAGATTATGGTCGGAAGGAAGGGGATTCAAGGACCTCAAGCACCATCTCACCTATACTACGGCATACTGACGTGTTTTGAATGGCTGACGATTTGTGCGAACATCTTAAGAAAGCCACAGATGCAAGAGCGGCTAAGACCCCAGATGGATGCGAGGAGTGCCTCAAGGAGGGTACACCGTGGATTGCACTGAGAATGTGCCTGACCTGCGGTCATGTTGGCTGCTGTGACTCATCTATAGGCAGGCATGCAACAAAGCATTTCCAGGCTACAGGACACCCAGTTATGGCTGAATTCCCAGGAAAGAAATGGAAATGGTGCTACGTAGACAAGGCGTACGGATAGATAGATTCACTTCATGTCGTCGACTTCCTTGCGGGTTGGAGCAGACGTGGCTGCCCCGTGTTTTTGTACGCATAGTGCGGCTGCCTTGTTTGCGAAACTCAGGCCCTGCTTTAGTCCCATTGATTCGGACAGTGCGGTGGCGAAAGCTCCGACAAATGTGTCCCCAGCTCCTGTCGTGTCGATGGCATCGACCTTTATGCCTGGGATCCTTATCACTTCATGCCCGTTGAGCGTGACAGAGCCTTTTGATCCGAGTGTTACTACTATGACCTGATCCTCACGCAACCTTATCTTCTTCGCGTAATCTAGTGCCACCAAGTGGTTCTGGGATACGGCCATATTGCCAGCGAAGAATGCCGCCTCGCGCTCGTTCAGTATTATGTAATCCGCGAGTTTGAGTAGATCCTTGGAAACCTTGTTTTGCGGGGCGCAGTTGAGTATTGTAGTTGCTTTGGAATCCTTGGCTTTTTTAAGGAATTTGGTTAGGACTTCTTCGGCAAGTGCGAGTTGGGTAACTGCTATGTCTCCCTTATTGAACTTTATTTGGTGCATGTCTGATGGATGCAGTTCCCTCTCGCTTCCAGGTATTGAGATTATTGTGTTATCCGAGTTGTTGTCGATCATTACTATAGATGTGCCTGTCTGGGTGTCTTTAGAGGTTTTTATGAAACTTGTGTCAAGGCCTTGAGATTTTAGGAATGATAGCAGGTCTGCACCGAACTTGTCTGCACCTATGCATGTAACGAAACTAGCCTTGCCACCCAGTTTGTTTGCAGCAACTGCCTGGTTTGACCCCTTTCCTCCGGGGATATAGGTTATTCTCTTAGCAGTTATCTGTTCCTTGGGCTTCGGCACTGAGTCAAGGTTTACTGTGAGAGCCATGCTAACCCTGCCTAGTACAATGATCCTGCTCTCCGATTTATTCGTCATGATCAGCAGACCTTGTTTATTATTCTGAATATCTTATAATGGTCTGACATATCCTTTAATAGGTAGTCGGGCTTGGCAGCCTTCAATACAGCCTCTGAATAATGCCCTGTTGCAACGGCTATTATTTTTACTCCGGCTTTCTTTGCGGCTTTTATGTCCAGAGGCGCATCGCCGAAGTACAATGCAGTGTATCTGGTGAACTTCGCACCCGTCCTTTCATTTGCGACTTTTATGGCTCGCCTGATAAGCGTGCTCCTCTCGTTGGATATATCTCCATATACACCGAAGTCAAAAAAACCCCATAGACCAACTTTTTTGAGTTTAAGCTCGGCTATCTTCCCAAGATTTCCAGTGACTAGGGCTACAGTATATTTCTGCTTCCGGAGTTTTGACAGCAACGTCTTTACACCTGCCTGGGGATGTGTGTTGTAGTCCTTCAGGTGCATCTTGAAGTACTTTACAGTTAGTTGGTAAAGCCTTGGCAGATGCTTTCTGGCCTTTGACCTGCGGACTCCGCTTTTTTCCGCAAGAGCAAGGAGCGTTTCAGTATCTACCTGACCATATGCCGATATCATGTCTGCAGTGGTATGTGCATTGAATACCTTGTTTACTGCGTACGAGAAGCGGTTTGAGGTTATTCCGCTCCTTCCAACCTGGTGTATCAGGGTGCCGTCTATATCGAACAGTAGCAGGACGCCTTTGCCATTCTTCATTGATACACTTTGGGCTATTTCGCCTTGCTGAAATCGTCGCCGTACTGCTTCTGGAGCGTCTTCCAATCGTCCAGGAACTTTTTCAGTCCGGCATCGGTAAGGGGATGCGAGAACATCTTGTCAAGCACATCTGGAGGAAGAGTAGCAACGTCTGCACCGAGTTTCGCTGCCTCTACGACGTGTATCGGGTGCCTCACGCTAGCTACGAGCACCTGCGTCTTTATCGAGTAGTTCCTGAATATCTGGACTATGTCGCTTATGAGCGGCATGCCGTCCGTGCCTATGTCATCGAGCCTGCCAACAAATGGGCTTACATAGGTGGCACCGGCCTTTGCAGCTATGAGCGCCTGAGTCGCGGAAAATACCAGGGTTACATTGGTCTTTATCCCTTCCTGCGACAGCGTGTGCACTGCGCGCATACCATCCCTGGTCATGGGTATCTTCACTACGGCATTCTTACCTAGCTTTGATATTGGCCTAGCTTCGGAGAGCATCGCCCCGTATTCGGTGGCCACGACCTCTATACTTACTGGGCCTGGGACAAGCTTCAGTATCTTCTTGACCTGCTCTATCGGGTCTTTTCCCTCCTTTGCAAGCAGCGACGGGTTCGTTGTGACGCCGTCAACTATGTTCATGTCTATAAACTTTTTTATGAGATCTGCGTTCGCGCTGTCTATGAAGAATTTCATTTTACCAACTCTTTTGCTTTGTCAAATATATTCTGAGCGGATATGCCGTACTTGATCATCAGCTCTGATGGATTCCCTGATTCGCCGAACGTATCATTGACTGCGACCATTTCTATCCTTGTTGGCCTCTTTCTCGAAAGCAGTTCGGCAACTGCAGAGCCAAGGCCGCCATAGATGTTGTGATCCTCGGCAGTAACGATTCCTTTTGTCTCGTTAGCAGCCTTTAGTACTGTTTCCTCGTCAATGGGTTTTATCGAATAGCAGTCTATAACCCTAGCAGATATGCCTTCCTTTGACAACATTTCGGCAGCCTTGAGGGCTTCGTGCACCATTATGCCGCATGCGATTATTGACACATCCTTACCGTCCTTCAGGGTGCTTGACTTCCCTATCTTTATCTCCTGATCACCATGCACATCTGGCACGGTGCCGCGTATTAGCCTTATGTAGAACGGACCCTTTTCATTTGCGGCTTCTATCGCAAGCCTTCGCGCCGTGTATGCGTCGGATGGAACAAGTACCCTCATGTTTGCTAGGGCGCGCATCATTGCAATGTCCTCTATAGTCTGGTGGCTTCCCCCATCAGGGCCAACAGATATACCAGTGTGGGCGCCTATTATCTTTACATTGAGCTTGCAGTATGCTAATGTGTTCCTTATCTGGTCTAGAGCCCTCTCTATGAACACCATGTAAGTACCACAGAACACCGTCTTTCCTGACAGAGCCAAGCCAGAAGATATTCCAATCATGTTCTGCTCTGCTATGCCTATGTTGACCAACCTGCCCGGGTACTTCTCTCCGAAGGGCATCAGGTGCAGTGATTCGGTTGTGTCTGCACCTACAACCATGAGATCCTTGTTTGTGCTACCCATCTCTATCAGCGCATTGCCTATGGCCTCGCGCATGGATATTGGTTTTTGGTCCATGAGATCACTTTCCTCTTGCAGCGCGTATCTGCTTGAGTGCATTCTCGACCTCTTCATCTGTAAGCACCTTCGCATGATACACCACTTTATTCTCCATGAAATCTACTCCTTTGCCTTTTATGGTCTTTGCAACTATTACAGTAGGCCTGCCGCTTACTTTTTCCGCCTTGTTTAACGCATCGAGTACTGCAGGTATGTCGTTGCCGTCTATCTCTATCACGTTCCAGTTGAAAGCCCTGAACTTGTCGGCCACGGAGTCGGAGGGCATTATGTCTGAAGTCTTTCCCTCCTGCTGCAGGCCATTCCTGTCAACTATTGCAGTAAGGTTATCAAGCTTGAACTTTACGGCTGCCATTGCGGCTTCCCAGCATTCACCTTCATCCAGCTCTCCGTCCCCAGTGATTACATATATCCGTGATTCCCTGCCATCAAGCTTCGCTGCAATTGCCATCCCTATGCCCTCGGACAGACCTATCCCTTCAGGCCCTCCGGGTATCTCAATTCCTGGAACTTTTTTGGGATCTGGATGACCCTGAAGCCTGCTACCCATCTTCCTGAGGGTCTTAAGTTCGTCTCTCTGCAAATATCCTGCTTCTGCTAGAGTTGAATACAATGCCGGAGCTGCATGGCCTTTTGAAAGTAGCAGCCTGTCCCTGTCTGGCCACTTCGGATTGCTTGGGTCGTGCCTCATCTTGCCGAAGTATAGTGACACTAGTATATCAGTGACGCTCAGCGATCCACCAGAGTGTCCGGATTTTGCCGTCCCTACGGCCACTATTATATCTTCACGCACCTGGGAAGCTACACCTTTCAGGTAATTCACATCTATAGCACGGTTAGGATCTTTGAAGTCTACGTCAGGCATCACGTCCCCACCCATATGTATGCAACTCAAAATATATTAATTTTAGTGAAATATTTGTTGCCCTGATGCCATACGTGTATCGTGCAATCACTGGAGTTTTACTGATGATTTGTAAATGTGCGGCCGCTCTACGTGCTTTATCTCCTCTGATGTTTTGGCGCAGGTAAGCAGGTAGAGGCTCATCGGAGGAATGAGGTATATAGAATACACTATGTCTGACTTAAAATAGATGAGCGTGAGAGCTATTGCAGCAAATGCTACAGTGCGGCCAGCAGTTATGTAATATTCCCTGTTTATCCAGAAATGTATCCGGTCTATCTTGCTTCTGTCTATCATATCCAGGAAGTTTGCAGTTGCCTGAACCTGCAATGGGGTAGAGAATATAGTATAGATTATCGTATAGATGAAAATTATGGATAAGCTGTATCTGGATGAAGGGATGAAGAGCAGAATCGATATTATTATGGATGATGCAATTGCGATGTTCAGGAACAGTTTCCAGTATTTGGAACCCATTTTTATAAGATAGGTAGAAAACAGGGCTATAAGTAGAGTGACGCTGCCATATATACCAGTTATTACATAGCTTTTTGTTATGAAGAAGACGTAGATTGGGAGTATTATCGAGAATGGTATAGAAAACATGCACCAGAACATGTAATAGAGTTTGAAATATCTGTAATTACTATGGCTTATTATTGACTTATGCGGGCGAAATTTTATCACTTTTTCCTCTTTGGGGAATTTTACTTGGTGAAGGAGATATGCAGCAGCAAGAAGGATTATTGCTGCAGCTATGAAATCGTATCCGAAACGGAGTGGGCCGGTGAACTGAGAATACTCTATAATTATTCCTGCTGCAGTAGGTGCAACAAGGTTAACAGCATTGCCTATCGCATTTACTCTTAGAGAGAATTCATTCCTGTCAACTCCTTTGGAGATGTCTGACATTATTATGTTGTTTCCAAGCCAGAACGTGCCTATTGATACGCCATATAAGAATCCGAAGGCCAATATGTTGGAAACGAATAATGCGGCAAAGAGAATGAACAGCAAAGTGAATGCACGTATTACCGAGCCTGCCACGTAGAGGTCTTTTGGACTAAAGTAGTCAAGCGCGTAGATCGTTGCAAAATATGACAGCTCAAGGCTGCCATAATAGAAGATATTGAAGTAGATGACTCCAAGGAGGGAGGAGGTTGCAAGCACGAATAGATTAAGGAATATACCTACAAGGCCAGTGGAAAAGTTGTAGAGGTTGAAGGATATGTAATAGATCCATACCCTGTCTACGTCCATATGTGACCTAATGATAATGCATTACGCCTATTTAAAGGCCTTGCCACACAGTTGATTGCAATAAATATAGGACATGTTATATATTTATAATTTTTCGGAGAGGGGTAGTATGGGAGATATCATGGTGTCTGAGAATGGGAGGCTGATGAGAGCTGCTGTAATACATGAGTATGGGGATTCTAGTGTGTTGAAGAATGAGACTGCTGCTGTTCCAGAACCTGGAGATGACGAAGTGCTTGTGAAAGTACTCTATACAAGCGTAAATCCGATGGACTGGAAGATGCGGGCAGGATATATGAAGGATTTCATACACTTGAAGATGCCTGCGATACTTGGTATAGATGTCGCTGGAGTGGTGGAGAAAACTGGCAGGTCCGTGAAGAGATTTAAAACTGGCGACAAAGTATTTGGAAGGGCCTCTGCAAGCAGGGGCGGAAGCTATGCCGAATATACGGCAGTGAAGGAGGAACAGCTTGCAAGAATGCCCAATAACTTGCAGGCTCGGGAGGCTGCTGGCCTGCCGGTTGTTGCTGGGACGGCGTGGGGTGCATTGTTTGAGATGGCAAACCTCAAGGCAGGCCAGAGGGTGCTCATAACAGGGGCTTCTGGAGGAGTGGGGCTTGCCGCAGTGCAGTTCGCCAGGAATGCCGGAGCGCATGTTATAGGTACTACATCTGGTGCGAACGCCAAACTGGTGAAGGAGATGGGTGCTAATGAAGTGGTGGATTACACAAAAGGGGACTTCAGCAAGAAAGTTCATGATGTCGATGTTGTACTTGATACAGTTGGGGGAGATACGCTATCACGCGCCTGCAGTGTCTTGAAGAGGGGCGGGGTTATCGTCAGTCTTACTGGTCCTGTTGCTCCTGGCGTTGCGGAAAAACTTGGGATAACTGCAAAGTATAGCTCAGTACCTTCTGATGGAAGCAGGCTGGAGAAGATAGCTAAAGAGATAGAAGCAGGGAGGTTCAGGATAGTAATAGACAGAGAGTTCCCACTGGAAAGGATAGGCGAAGCGCATGTGCTCAGCGAAAGCAGGAAGGCGAAGGGCAAGATAATAATAAAGATATGAGATCTCTGGACCTCTTGGAGACGGTCTTCATAAAATTATTAATGCTGGGGTTATATATAGAAGCCTCAAATGTCCCCCTTCTCTAACATAGTTTTAGCATGGAGAAGGGCTGAGAAAGATATAATATACTAGCTTTTGTCAACGAAACCAGATAAATCTAGAGATGAGTTACTAAACTTCTCGACTTTGCCAACGTACTTTTCAAAAGCACCAGCGATGCGTTGTTTTTACCAATACGCCTATTATTGAGGTAATAAAGTTTCTCGTAGATAGTTCTGATAGCTGTTTAGATGTGTAATTATCTACAGCCTCGTATTTTGAATATGCTACTTCGATTCTGGGCGGATTTTTCATAGATACTATCAATTCAGGATAATTCGCATTTAGGTAGTTCCCTACCAACGTGCCTTTTTACATAAACTATTATTAACCTTTTTATAATCATAACTATTAGGAACTTGACATCTACATACAATCACCATCGTCAATGCACATGACCTATCACATCAAATAAATCATGAGATATGCAATTAGGCATGAATAGGGCTCTGTAGAATTCCTCTATTCAATATAAATGCCGAAGGATTTTAACCCTTCGGCAATGTGAGTTATTTGGCGACTCACATGAAAGAGAAGGGCGACTCCAGGTATAAG